>JBMNCO010000081.1:0-9341 GCA_049366815.1 Desulfatiglandales bacterium
CTTCTGGATGGAATCTAATAGCCTTTAGCCTACAGCCTAACCAACCTGAACAGTTGCGTTTTTTTGGGGCAGGATCCCAACAGAATTTTGGATGTCTCAATTGCCTGTCTTGTCACGGCACGAAGGAATTCCCATCTGTATCCGGCATTCCCGATAGATCGGTTCTCCGGTCTTCATGGCAGCCTTTTCAGGACGAGGCATTTTGCGATCTTGTCATGGAGTCCCTGTTTTTTCCGTGTAACTGCGATCATCAGGAAGCCGGTAAAGAATAGGCATGCCGATATGATCTTACTGAAATGGCGAAGTGTCGCGCTTCCGAATGAGATGCGCTTTCCCTTGTAGTCGGCGACCTTGATGCCGATCATTCTTTTGCCGAGCGTGGCCTGCATTTTTGAACTCTCAAGAATTGCATGGTAGAGCCAGGCCAGCAACAGATTCAGCACAAAACCGGCGGGGCTCAGTGGATTCCGGCTCGGGAGAAGGCAGAGGGCATCAGGGACTTGCTCGATCCCGCGGATAATCATGAGGGGAATGGACAAGGCGATCGTGATGCCGAACAGAATCATCCAATCAAACCAGAAGGCGGTAAGCCGTCTCCAGAACCCCGCGTATTGGAAGGTCAGGGGCGGATACGTTGAAAAGGCGAACTCCCCCTGGGGCTGGATCCCCTCAGTCGACGGCCTTTCAAAGACAGTGTCAGGGACCAGTCTCTGGCCGCACCGGCTGCAGAAATTGTCCGAATCGGCGTTTTGAAATCCGCACATGGGACAGTACATTTTTCTCTCCTGTCGGACACGCGAGATTTGACGGAAAGGGGAGAGGAAACGTTCAGAAGGATAGAATAAAATGGTATGGAGGTCAAGGATCGGAGTCCTAACCCCTGATTCACCAGCAAGGCATCATCTGCGGCGTTGCCTTCGATCGCTCCTCCTTGCGGCGTATTGCTCATACGCCTCAGTCGTCACTCCTCGGCGCCTTGCATCTGATACCTTGCTGGTGCCCAGGGATGCACCAAAAGCAAATGCGAAAAATGATCATGATACCTGAATTTGTAAAGATGATTCTGGACCGGTTGAAGGGAGCCGGATATGAGGCCTACATTGTCGGCGGCGCGGTGAGGGATATGGTCAAGCGGCGGCCTGTCTCGGATTGGGACATAGCCACTTCCGCGAAGGCCGAAGGGATCAAGAGGATTTTTCAGGATAAAAGCTTCTTTTCACTGAAGCACGAGACCGTGACCCTGGTTGACAACGGCCGGCACTATGAGGTCACCCCCTTCAAGAGCCGCCAAGGCAACGGCACCCTGGAGGAGGATCTGGGATATAGGGACTTCACCGTCAATGCCATGGCCTATGACCCGGCAGAGGACAGGACCATTGATCCATACGGCGGGAGGGAAGATATCACCGGGAAGTTGGTCAGGGCCGTAGGCAATCCTCGGGACCGCTTTGTAGAAGATCCGATTCGCCTGCTCCGAGCCGTCAGGGTGGCGACGGAACTGGGGTTCAAAGTAGAGGCGGAAACGCTTTCTGTCATGACGATGCTGGCGGATCAAATCGCAGCCGCGGCAAAGGAGCGCATCAGGGATGAGATGATGAGGATCCTGCTCTGCCCCAAACCTTCGACGGGTTTTAATCTCATGAAGCGGACCGCCCTCCTTGATGTCTTTCTCCCTGAACTCCTGGAGGGCTATGGCAAGAGACAGAATCCACGATACCACCGTTATACGGTTTATAAGCATATCATGGCCACGGTGGACCAGGTTGAAGCCGAGCCTGTGTTGCGACTGACCGCGTTGCTGCATGACATCGCAAAACCCAGAGTCAGGGAAAAAATTGCAGGCACTTTTCGGTTTTACGGGCACGAGGAGGCAAGCGCGGCGCTTGCCGGGGAGATCATGACCCGTTTCAGGTTCAGCAAGGAGATGACCGGTCTGGTGACCCATTTGGTTCGACACCACGAGATCATGTATGAATCCAAATGGGGAGACAGTGCCATACGGCGCCTGATCCGCCGGGTGGGGCGGGAGAATATGGATCGCCTGTTGGCCTTTCGGAAGGCGGATCTCCTGGCTCACGGCATCGACGGGGTTCATCTGAATCTCATCAGTGAACTCGAAGAGAGGGTGGAGAAAATCATCCGTGGACCCCTGGCCCTGAAGGCACGGGATCTTGAGGTTGACGGGAACACCGTTATGGAGATCATGAAGCTTTCCCCCGGCCGCGAGGTTGGGAAGGCCCTGGATCACCTTATGGAGCAGGTGATGGATCATCCGGACTGGAACACGCGGGAGAGGCTCGTCGCCTTGTTGAAAGCAATGAGAAACTGATCCGGGCGGATGTCTCCATATGCCGTTTCTTCTGGAAACGCCCTATTCCCCGGCTGTTTTTTGTCGGCTGGGTTCGCCGAGGTCCTCCGGCACGGGAGAATAGCCGCCATCCTCCTGTCGGTAGGGAACGGATCTCAAGAAGGTGCCCACCTCCCCGCTTTCCGCAATTCTCCACAGTCGGCCTGTAATCGTGTCCAGCATGAATTGATCCTTGCTGTCACTGGAAATCTGCCCGAATACGAATCTTCCACCGGGGCAGGAAAGCGTCTGGTGTTGCGACATTTCAATCGGCCTTTGGGATATTGCACCGAGCGGCTGGGCCCAGAGGGGTGACGCCGTGAAAAATGCCTGAGACATGAGTGTAAACGCCCCGACGGTGAACAGGGATTGTCTGATTCGGGCCATGGTCGTTCCTCCTTTCAGGTGTTTTCTGGTGCCTGTTAAAATGGCACAGGCGCCGTGGGTGTCAAGATCTTTTGTTTCATGAAATGGGCTGAGGTCCCGATGAACTGAAATCGACCCTGTATTCAAGAGAACAGCATGTCAGCTGAAAACGGGGCCGAAGCCCCAGTTGAGACGCAAAGGCAATGGACTCCTCTGACCATACAGCCATGCGGGTGGCCCCGGCCATGATGGACAGCCTTTCCATTTCCAGCCCGTCCCTGTTTCTGGGTCTTTCGCATCCCAGTGCTATGGGGATTTCGGGCATCAGGCACCTGGCCCGGGCAATGAGTCGGGCGATTTCCAGCGGTGCAGGCGGTGAGACATGGGCCATGGGGGTCCCCTTGAGCGGCGTGAGGACGACGATCACCAGCGCCGATGGGGCATATCGGCTGATCATTTCAATGGCCTTGTATTCTGCACTGATCCTTCCATAGGACAGGCCGGCCACGATGTGGGGGACGAATTGAAGCCCGGCGTCGCAGATGCCTTCCATGGCGTCAAGCACAGGCCTCATACCCTCCAGATGATAGATTGCTTTGGCGGTCTCTTCATCGCCCATGACGTCGAGGAGGGCCTGCCTGACACCCGACTCCTTTAGGAGGTGACAGGTTTTTGGGTCTGGAAAGCCGGTGTGGGCCGAAAGATACAATAGGGTTTCTTGACACAGGCCTGAAATGGCCCCGAAATACTTGTGCCAGGGGAGTCTCCCCCTGTGATCGGAGCCACCACTCAGGAGTAGACCGAATGCGCCGCTTCTTTCGAATCTCTTTCCCGTTGAGAGAAAGGCGGCGGCATTGGTGACTTTGATCATGGGATCAAGCAATCGGCCCTTGCAGTGCTCACAGAGGAGTTGACACTCGGCACCGGTAATGGAAATGGCCGGATACCTTCCACGTTCCCGGCCGTATCTGACCATCCCCGGCAGATAGAATGTGAAGTCGTTTCCGTGGATCTTCCTGGTCATGTCCCAGGCCTCCCGAAACAGTCCGCTATCGTTGCTGCTGAGATTGTCCATAAAATACCATGAAATGAGGGATCCGGCTTTGGCTTGACAGGCCCCTGTTTTGTTGCATAATGATCCAGATCAGAAAAAGATTGCGAAATTCTTGTCAGTTAAGGGCCACGGAGAGGTTGCTGTAGACCACTCATTGATCCCTGTCAATAAGCCGCTCAGCAACCGAAACGATGGCCCCGATTCCCGATCTTCCAATAGGATCGGGATCAACCCATCTTATACGAGGATAAAAGAATGAATCCGACCGATCAAGGCAAGATGCGTTTTCCGGGGTTTCTCCTTGTCTTTTTGTTCATGTTGTCCTGTTCGACTATTCTGCATCTGAACATCAGCTACCGACTGCCACCTGCTGCAGACGGTTTAAAAGGGAGAAAAGTGTACCTGTCTTTTGTTGATATGAGAAGCCAAAAGTCGGTCATGGGTCCGGGCGCCCGAAAGGCATTTAAGAGTGTCTCGGAAAACTTTACCCTGGCTGTTGCTCGTGGATCGGACACCGGCTTTAAGATCGGCGTCTTCGAGGTCCCCGCATTGTTCATGGAGGTGTTCAAGAAGAGGCTCGAACAGGAAGGCATCGTGGTTGTGGAGAGCAGTTTGGATGCAGAAGTCGAGTTGCAGATTGCGCTCGAGGACCTTGTCCTGGACCTCCAGGGGAGGACCTGGAAGGCCGGGGTCGCTTATGAGGGACGACTCATCAAAGAAGGTCGTGTCCTCGCGATAAAGAAGGTCAAAGGAGAGGCCGAAAGGTTGAAACTGATAGGGCAGAAGGAAGCGGATCTTGTCATGGGTGAGATTTTCACAGACGCTGTAAACCAGTTGGATGTGATCGGCCTTTTTCAGGAGGCGGGCCGATAAATATATGGGTCAGGAAAAGAGATATGGGTTGACCGGCTGGCTCAAGGCCAAGTTGCTCGGACAGGAAATGGAAGCCACTCTGGTCGATGCGGGATTTTTTGAAGATCTCTCGGACATCAAGTCCATCGGGCGATATGAAATCATTGACAAGCTCGGCCAGGGCAGCATGGGTGTCGTCTATCTGGGAAGAGATCCTTATATCAACAGGCTTGTCAGCATAAAGATTTCCAGACCTTCCACGGGAACCGGGGGGGAGCAGGCCGATAAATATCGTGAAAGGTTCTTCCTCGAAGCCCAGTCCGCCGGCAGGCTCATGCACCCCAGTATCGTCGCCATCTATGACGCAGGCATGCATAAAGATTTTTGCTATATCACGATGGAATACATAGACGGCCCCAACCTTGAAGAATTTTGCAACAAAGAAAACCTCCTGCCCATAAACCGGGCCGTCGAGATTGTCTTTGCGGTTTGCAAGGCCCTGGATTTCGCCCATAAAAAAGGGGTGGTGCACCGGGACATCAAACCCTCCAACATCATGCTCAACAAGGCAGGGGAGGTGAGGATTACGGATTTCGGTATTGCCCGGATAAAATCGGAGCAGACGATCTCAAGGGGCATTATCGGTTCCCCGAGCTATATGTCGCCCGAACAGGTCAAGGAACAGCCGGTTGATGAAAAAAGTGATATCTTCTCTTTGGGTTGCGTGATCTACGAACTTCTGTCGGGCCAAAAGGCCTTCCCGGGTGAGAATTATTTCTCGGTCCTGTATAAGATCACAAATGAGGATCCCCCTCCTATGCGGGAGATTCGTAAAGACATCCCCGAGATACTGGAAAGGATCACAAGAAAGGCCCTTGCCAAGGAACCGGACCGGAGATACCAGACCTGTATGGACTTTGCCTATGACCTGAGGGTCGCCCTGAGGGGGGTGAAGGGGGTAAAGAGAAGTGAAAGGGTCGACAATATCGTCGATTATGTCCATTGTGTCCCGTTTTTTGAGGATTTTTCCAAGAGCCAGGTCAGAGAGATTCTCAACACGTGCAACATCATCAAGGTGGTTCAAGGAAAGGTTGTGGTAACGGAAGGGGATATTGACGATTCCTTTTATATCATTCTCAGCGGAAGGGTCGGGGTCCGTAAAAACGGAAAGATTGTAGCGACCATCCACCGGGGAGAGTGCTTTGGAGAGATGTCCTATTTGAGCGGCCGGTTCAGGTCCGCAACGGTTGTGGCCGAGACACAGTGCGTCATGATGAAAATCAGCGCCACGCTTCTGGATCGGTCTTCGGAAAGCATCCAGTTGCTTTTTCTCAAAAAATTCGCATCAACCATACTCCAGCGGCTTTCAGCGAGTTCACAGCCGCGGAAAACGTGAGGATTGCCTCCCCCCAATGATTTTCTTCCCTTCTTTCTACAAACAAACCCCCCTTTCAACCGTGATGCGTTCATAAAACTCGAATTCATCCGTATAGTGGTTCAAGTCATGAAGACCAAGGACAGTGTATATTTTATAAGTCTCGGGTGCGCAAAAAACCTGGTTGACAGTGAAAATATGCTCGGCCTGCTCAGATCCAGGGGTTACCGGATTGCTGCCGGACCTGAGGAGGCCGGGGTGACCGTAGTCAATACCTGTGGTTTTATTCAGCCGGCCGTTGAAGAGGCCATTGACGCCATTCTCGAAGCCTGTCGCACCAAGAGGGAGGCGGGCAAGCCGAAACGGGTCTTTGTTGTCGGGTGTTTTGTCCAGCGTTACGGTTATAAACTCCTAAAAGAGATCCCGGAGGTCGACGGGTGGTTGGGTACGGGGGAGATCCATCGCATTGCGGATCTCCTGGATGCAGGACCTGAAAAGCCCCCGCGATTACACATAGGCCAACCCCGATATCTGGCGGACCATTGCAGTCCAAGATTCCAGACGACCCCTTTCTATTCCGCCTATCTGAAACTGGCCGAAGGGTGTTCCCACAGATGTACCTTTTGTCTGATTCCCGCTTTGACAGGGCATTTAAGGAGCCGGTCTCCCGAGTCTGTGTTGGTCGAGGCCGAGGGGATGGTTGAAAGAGGAGTGAAGGAGATCAATCTCGTAGCGCAGGATTCGACCCTCTACGGTCGTGACCTGACCGAAAAGGCCTGTTTGGAAGACCTTCTTGAGATGCTCCTGGAGATCCGAGGCATCAACTGGGTTCGGCTCTTCTACTGTCACCCGCAAGGCATTTCAGGACGGCTCCTTGAACTCCTCGAGGCCGACAACGCCCTTTGCGCCTATCTTGACGTTCCATTGCAGCATGTTAACGAGCATATTCTCAAGAGAATGGGAAGGCGGGGGCATGGCGAAAGCCCCCGGGAACTCATGGAGAGGATCAGATCCCGGACCTCGCGTCTGGTAATCAGGACAAGCCTGATGGTGGGGTTTCCGGGAGAGACGGATCGTGTCTTTGAGGAGTTGCTCGACTTTGTGCGCTGGGCCGCGTTTGATAACATGGGGGCCTTTGCCTTCAGCCCTGAAAAGGGGACGGCTGCCTGCCGATTCAACGACGTGGTGCCGAGGGATGTGGCGGAGGAAAGACGAAATGCCCTCATGCTTGTCCAGGCGGAGATATCGGAAAAGAAGAACCGGACCATGATCGGACGGACTGTGCCCGTCCTCATCGAGGGTCTGAGCGAGGAAACGGACCTCCTCTTGAAGGGAAGAACGGAAGGGATGGCACCGGACGTCGACGGTCAGGTCCTCATCAATAAGGGGTACGGCATAAGGGGCGAAATCGTGCCTGTGCATATTACTGAGGCCTATGCCTACGATCTGGTCGGCGAGATTATTGAATAATAAAAACAATGGGATGAATTTAGCCCTTTCCAATAACTGTGTGGAAATCATGATTTTCTTTCGAATTTTTCAAAGGGCTGAAATGTTACAAACAATGAGGTGTTTCTGAACGGAAACTAGCTGAGCAGATACAATTCCCACTGGACCACGGCCCCCATGAACCCTATAAAGAACAGAAGCAGAAGTCTTCGCGAAATCCTGTTTCCGAAAAGGGAGAGTTCCTTGATGGCGAGCACAATGAACAGGCAGGCGCTGGTCATCAGGTACTTGACGACAAAAAAGGTCATGTCGCCTTTTTTGAGGTAATAATCCATAAGCGGATTGAGTTCCCTGGCCCCACGGCTGATCAGTTCCAGGGTGAAAAAGGCATCCAGCACACACAGAAACACGATGAAGAGGACCATGATTGAGGTTTTTGCCCCATGATGGATCTGTAAAGCGGGAAAGGACATGATCGACCTCCTCATTGCGTAATGGTTTGGTGATGAGAAAAGTTCAGAAAACCGATATCTTCAGCCAACGAAAGGGGACTCGGTGCAGAGCCGTATCGCCCTATAGCTTAGGCAAATTTGATGCCGGTGTTTGTAATTAAAAAAACCTTTAAAATTCAGTTGTATAGCTTTTCATGAAACAGGCTGTCACGGGAAAGGATGAAAAGTTCTACATAAACCTCGGGAGAAAAATGGCCAATTGTGGTAAAAGGATTCACATCCCCCAGAGGCGTAAACCATGAAATGCCCCCCTGACTTCGATCCGACGATTATCCGTGAGAGAATCCTTGCCTGGTATGCCCGCAATCAAAGGGATCTCCCCTGGCGCAACACCCGGGACCCTTACCGGATCTGGGTCTCTGAGATCATGCTCCAACAGACCCAGGTGGATACCGTGATTCCTTACTATCATCGTTTTCTGGAGAGGTTCCCGACCGTTGCCGACCTGGCAGGGGCCTCTATGGACGAGGTCCTCAAGGTGTGGGAAAACCTGGGGTACTACAGCCGGGCGCGTCACATGCATGCCGCGGCAGGGGAGATCGTCGGTCATCTGAATGGCCGGTTCCCCTCATCGGCTCAGGATCTCCAGCGCCTGCCGGGCATCGGGACTTACACGGCCTCCGCCGTGATGAGTTTTGCCTTTGGAGATTCCGTCCCCACAGTGGACGGCAATTTCAAGCGCGTGCTGAGCCGGGTCTTCGCAATCAGAGAAAGCATTGAAAAGGTCTCAATCCGGCGCCTCATTTATGCGATCGCCGCTGAACTCGTTCCGCCCGGGGATTCCTCCGGATTCAACCAGGGCCTGATGGACCTCGGGGCCACCCTGTGTCTGCCTCGCCGGCCGTCCTGTGGAAACTGCCCTCTTCAGGACCTTTGCCTGGCCTTTCAAAGGGGCATCCAGGAGACCCTTCCGGTCAAGTCAAAGCGCCCTCCCCTGCCTCACCGGGTCATGACCGCCGCCGTTGTCCGGGATGCGGGACGCAGGCTTCTGGTCGTCCAAAGGCCCTTCCGGGGCCTCCTCGGTGGTCTCTGGAAATTCCCGGGGGGTGAAAGGAGACCCCGAGAGGGCCTGGAGCAGGCCCTGGAGCGCAGCGTCAGGGATGAATTGGGGATTTCCATAAAGGCCCAAGAGGCCATCGCCTCGGTCAGCCACACCTTTACCCACTTTCGTATGACCCTTCATGCCTGGCGATGTGTGCTGACGGCGGGCAGCCCCAGGGCCCTGGGGTGCATGGACTGGCAGTGGATCACGTGGGACGGATTGTCCCATGGTGCCTTTTCCAGGGCGGACCGGAAGATCATGGAGATCCTTGCCTGAATTGATCTCACGCAGGGACACCGGGATCACAGAGGGTCTAGAACAGTTTTAAGTTTTAGGTGTTAAGT
>JBMNCO010000082.1:0-9222 GCA_049366815.1 Desulfatiglandales bacterium
GAAGGCCCGGTCGGCCGGCTCGCTTCGCCCCTGCTCCATTATACCTACGATACGATCAGCAGCTTTCTGGAGCGGCAGAACCGGTACAGCGGCCTGGCGGCCCTGGAGATCGCCCATCGTCCCTCCTGGACGCGCTGGCATACCCTCACCCTTCGGCCGCTTTACACCTTCTTTTCCATGTACTTTCTCAGGATGGGATGCCTGGACGGGTTCCCGGGCCTCTTTCTGGCCGTATCCTATGCCTATTACAACTTTTTGAAATATTACCGGTACTTCAACCCTGAGAAGGCAGGTCGTCAACCCGGGGCCGAGGAAGGTCAGCCCTGCATTTGAGGAAATCATTGAATCTCCATGAGACCCTATGGTAACTATCCGGACCTGGACCGCATCCGTCGCATCCTGGTGATCAAGCTTCGCCACCACGGGGATGTGCTTTTGACCTCGCCCGTGTTCACCAATCTGCGGCGCCGTCTGCCGGAGGCCCGCATCGAGGCCATGATCTACAAGGAGACCCTGCCGATGCTGGAAGGTCATCCGGCCGTCGACCGGTTCCATCTCTATGACCCGGATTGGAAGAAATTGCCCGGCTGGAGGCGTTTGGCCCGGGAGGTGTCTTTTATACGGCAGGTGAGGCAGGAGGGATTCGATCTGGCCATAAATCTGACCGAAGGAGACCGCGGGGCCTTTGCAGCATGGCTGTCCAAGGCGCCCTGCAGGGTCGGCTTCGAGTCAAAGGGGAAGAAGTCCTGGGGAAAGGAGCGGATTTACACGCACCGCGTCAAGCGCCCGGACCTCCCCCGGCATATGGTGGAGCAAAACCTGGACGCCCTGCGTCGAATCGGCATTTTCCCCGGCCCCGAGGAACGGGCCCTGTCCCTTCATATCCCTGATGCCGATCAGAGGCGGATCACCGAGAGGCTTTCCCGGGCGGGAATCCGTCCGCACACCTATGTCCTGGTGCATCCGACCTCGCGCTGGCTGTTCAAATGCTGGCCCATGGAAAAGACGATCCTTCTGGTCAGAAGGCTCATCGAAGAGGGGATGCCGGTGGTCCTCTCCTCGGCACCGGATCCGAAGGAACTCGAATTGATCGAGATGATCACCGCCGGGTGCGGGAACCGGTCCTTACTGAATCTGGGCGGGAAACTGACCCTGAAGGAACTCTGCGCCCTTATCGGTCTCAGCCGTTGTCTCGTAACCATTGACTCTGTGCCCATGCACATTGCCAGCGCACTCAAGACGCCTGTGGTGGCCGTTTTCGGCCCTTCTTCCGATGTGGTGTGGGGGCCTTGGCATCATGCCTCAGGGCGTGTGGTCGCTCCTGATGTCCCTTGCCGTCCCTGCAATCTGGACGGTTGCGGCGGCGGCAAGGTCTGTGACTGCCTCGAACGGGTTTCCGTGGACAGGGTTGCCGAGTCCCTGAGGGAACTCCTGGCCTTCGCCCCTCCGGGAGAGGGAGCGATGCCCCGACCGCAGGCCCTGTGACGGGAGAGGATAAAAGAGGGAAGACCGCGGAATGAAAAACAAAGAGATGCAGCCCCGATCAGATGACCTTGCGCCGCTGATCTTGCATACAGAGGCCTCCCGTGGCTGGGGCGGTCAGGAAATCCGGATTCTGGCGGAGATGGAGGGGATGCGCAGGCGGGGCCTGCGCACCTTGCTTCTGGCCCCGGAGGAAAGCGGGATCCTGTCGCGCGCCCGGAAAGCGTCCTTTCCTGTCATCCCTGTATCCTATGCCTCCAAGATCGACCCGGAGGCCTGGATGAAGACCTGGCGCACCTTTCGTCGCCTGCGCCCGGCGGTCGTGAACACGCATTCTTCAAAAGACAGCTGGATCGCAGGGGCCGTGGCCCGGGCTACCGGGGTGCCGCTGATCATTCGGACCCGGCACGTCAGTACACCCATTGGTTCCGTCTTCAGCTACCGCCTTTTCCCCCACCTGATTTTGACCACCAGCCGCGCGATTGGGGAGGGCCTTGCCGCACGGGGGGTCGATCAGGACCGTATCCTGACCCTGCCCACCGGTATCGATTTCGACCGATTTCGATTCGACCCCGGGCAGAGGGAAATGATACGTCGAGAGCTGGATGTCGCACCGTCCGAAATCCTGGTGGGTAACATCTGTATCATGCGGAGCTGGAAGGGCCTGGATTTTTTCATCGAAACAGCGGCGGCCCTCGGGGAACCCTTTCGATTTGTCCTCGTGGGGGACGGGCCCCAGAGGGAAAGGCTTCAGGGTCGGGCCGGGGCCCTCGGGCTGGAGAATAGAATACTGTTTCCCGGGTTTCAGGATCGTGTGGAAGGCTTCTTCTCGGCCCTGGATATCTTCTTCTTCACCTCTTACGCGTCAGAGGGTATCCCGCAATCGCTGCTGCAGGCCCTGGGTTGCGGTCTGCCTGTCGTGGCTGGGCGAAATCCCTCCATCAACGAGGTCCTCAACGCGCTTCCCTACAGTTGGCAAGTGGACTACGGGGATGTGAAAGAGGCCGGCCGGGCCCTGGGGCGGGCGGCAAAACATCTGCATCGGCAAAGGGTCCTGGATGACATCAAGGCCCGGGGTCTGCTTCACCGTCACGCCCTGGAGGGGATGTGGGACCAACTCCTGGAGATCTACCGGCGTCATGGAATACAAAAGATCGACGACAATAAAAATCAGGGATGAAAGCGGCAGGTGGATTCCCTACAGGGGATTGGATCCGGAGAAATTTGAGGAACTGGCCGCCCTGGTCGGCCGCTGTCTCGAACAGAGAGGGTATGTGATCATCTGTATCACAGGGAACAAGGGGATCGGTAAATCCACGCTTGGTAAATTCATTCGGAAGCGTGGTTTCGGTCCTTATAAACCCAGGCATATCGCCGTCATCGACGATGACTGCATGAGTGTCGAAGTGCTCCATTTTTTTCGCCGAAGGTATGTCAATCCCTGCGCGGGGGTCGACGAGCTGAAACCGTTTTTCGGGTATTGCACAAAGAGGCCGATCCGTATCTATATCAAGTCCAACCCGGAGTCACGTATTTCCAGGGCCGATATCCTGCTGCTGCTCGATACGGACGAAGAAGAGAGGCGCCGGCGACTGTTGCGTCGATATGGAAGAGAAAAGGGTGAGTCCGTGTTCCAGGATACCCGATCCTACGAGGGGCGACCGGCGATCGCCTTTCAATATTGGATGAGGGCCTCCGTCCCATGACGATAAGGCCGGCGGCGTCCCCGCGGCGTCTATCCGGACGGGCCGTGTGGGCGTTCCTGAGTCTCACGACGGACCGTGGGCTGCCCGCCCTTTTTTGTCTGACACGATGAACCGAGTACAAGAACAGTTTCGAGCGCTTATCATAAGGCCGATCACCTGGGTCCTGGTCCTGGGTTTGGCGATCCGGATCTATGCGTGCCTGACGACCTACATCATAAACCCGGACGGCATTCATTATATCCATCAGGCGCGGGCCATCTTTTATCAGGATTGGTCCAGCCTGACATCCTGTCACCTGAAATACCTGTCGATCCTTCCGATCCTCATCGTCGCGGCATACAGCGTCCTTCAGGACTGGATCATCGCCGGGCTTTGCGTGTCCACGCTCTTCGGGTTCGCGACACTTTTCCCTCTGTATTTTCTGTTACGGCGCTTTTTCGATGAGACACTTTCCAGCATCACCCTGTTGATCTTCGTTCTGATTCCGTTCTTTGTCAGCCGCAGCGCCAATGTCCTCAGGGATCCTGTCTTCTGGTTCTTTATTGCGTCGGGCATGCTTCTTTTCCTCAGACAATGGGATGAACCCTTTCAGGGCCGCCGTGACCGGTATAGTGCGGTCCTCAGTTCCCTTTGCTTTCTCCTGGCAACCTGGGCAAGGGTCGAAGGGGTCATGTTTTTTGCGGTCTCGGCCGGGTACCTGCTCATCGCGTCAACGGACAGGAGGCTCGAAAGGCTGTTTTTCTTCCTGTCTCCTGTCCTGGTCCTTGGCATAGCGGCCTTTGCCGGGATCCTGCTGGCCGATTCCAGGGCGGTTTACCTCCAGAAGATCAATCAGATTCCCCATGAGCTTGTGCAGGCTGCCCCACTCTATGAGACGCTTCGGGACGAGATTGAAACGCTTGCCGCCCAGAATCCGGGTTATGTGGGCAAGTTTCTCTACCAGGTCCGCAAGATCGCCTGGCTTGTCCCATTCGGCCTGGTCTTTACGTACATCATCAAGGCGCTTTCCTATCCCTATGCCTTCATCTTTTTCCTGGGATGTGTCGGGATGTTTCGGCGGGTTGGGGCGCAACAACGCATGGGGTATCTCCTGTGGCTCTCCTTTTTCAGCATCCTGGTCTTGTGTGTACACCTCATCGCGACGTGGCATATTTATAACCGGTTTCTGGCGATCCTCATCCTGCCGGGGTGTGTGGTGATGGGCCTTGGGGTGGACAATGTCATCCGTTTTCTGCAGCAGAGGCTTCAGATTCGACAGCGCGCCGCCCTCCTGCTTCTGCTTTCCTTTATTCTCCTTTTCGGTCTTACCAAAAATCTGAGCCCCAACGAAAAAGACAAGGTCATTTACCGTCAGGCCGCCGAGATCATCGCCCGACACAAGGCCCCTCAACAGGTGGCACGGATTGCGGCCCAATATTCGAATGTGTATGAGTGGGTGTTTTTTTACGCCCACCTGGACTATCCCGGGACCTTGTGCGCCAGGCCCCTCTGCGGGACGATCGGGACCGATTACGAACAATTTCTTCTTGATCTCAAAGAAAACGGCATCCGGTATGTGCTTTTCGAAGAAAAGGTGTGGCCGGTCGGGCGACTCGATTTGAAGGCCGCGCCCTATGAAAGGGATTTTCGGCTTTTGGGTAAATGGCATCATAAGAGCACGGGAGACCTCCTGCTTCTGGAGCGTCTGTCGGGAGAAAATACTTGAGATTAACCCTTCACCGATACATCTTCAGACAGATCTGGCCGACCTTTGCGTCCTGTCTCTTTGTCTTCGTCCTGATCATGGTGGCCACCGAGACCATGTCCCTCACGGAGTGGATTGCGGAAAAAGGCGTTCACCCGGTCCATGTCCTGAAGCTCCTCCTCTATATCCTGCCCAACGGGGTGCTTCTGGCCCTGCCCGCAGCGAGCCTTATGGCCGTACTGATCGCCTTTCTCCGCATGTCGGGAGACAACGAGATCATCGCACTGAATTCCGCCGGCATCAGCCTTTTTCAGATGCTGCCGCCCGTTGCAGCCTTGTCCTTATTCAGTTATTTCCTGGCAAGTTTTATGGCGCTGGTTGCGGCCCCCTGGGGGAACAGGAACTTTGAAGAAACCGTTTTCAAGATGATCGAGTCGAGGGCCCGTTTCAACGTAAAGGAAAGGGTGTTTTATGAGCTTTTTGAAGACGTTGTGCTGTATGTGAACAGGGTCTCCCCCGATGATGGGGCCATGAAGGACATCCTTCTGGTTGACAAGAGAGATGAATCGGCCACCAATTCCATCGTGGCAAAGGAAGGAAGGATTATCCCCAATCCGGAGAGAAGGACCGTCACCATACACTTCGAAGACGGCACGGTCTTTATGGTTGAAAAGGCACTTGACGGGGCAAGGAGCGTGGGCTTCAAGACCTATGCTTTGAATCTCAACCTGGATGATATGATGGCCTCTGTGACGTCAAGAAAGAGATCCCCCGATGAGATGTACATCCATGAACTCATGAGACAGATCACCCAGGGCCGGGAAGGTGGGAAGAAATACAATGAGATGGTCATCAGACTCCTGGAAAATTTTACTATTCCCCTGGCCGCCTTGCTTATGGGATTGATCGGGGCCCCTTTGGGGGCGCAGATCAGGTCCAGGGGAAGGTCTCTGGGTGTTTCCGTGGGGCTGATGGTCTTCATGATCTATTACGTCTTCATGATGGGTGCAAGGAGTATCTGCGAGACCGGAACGGTGTCGCCTTTTGTAGGTATGTGGTTCCCGAATATCTTTCTGGCGGCCTGTTGCATCATGCTCCTCAGAATGGCCAAAGGAGGAGAAGCCGCCAATGTGGATCTGTGGGTCCAGAATATCCAGGGCTATCTGAGGCTGAGGCCCGGAGGCCCCAAGAAGACCCCCTGATCAAAGAGGGAATTTGAAGAGATTTCCATGAGAATCCTTTCAAGATACTTTCTAACGGAATTTTTAAAGATATTCGGGATCTGTCAGATCTCTATCTACACGATTTTTCTGCTCATCGATTTCATCCGGAAGATTGACAACTTCATCGAGGCCGGGGTATCCAGAGGGACGATCTTCACCTATTTTCTGTATAAGACACCTTTTATCGTGATCCAAATGACGCCGGTGGCCTCCCTGCTGTCCGTCATCATCCTTTTCTGCCTCATGAAGCGAAGCAACGAGATCACTGCCCTGAGGGCTTCCGGTTTCAGCATTTTCCAGATATCCAAGCCCATCATCACGGCGTCTCTTTTCATCGCCCTCGGCGTGTTCCTGTTCTCTGAGACGCTTATCCCCTATACGAGTTCGAAGAGCAATGAGATATGGGCCATCCAGGTGAAAAAGCGGGACCCCACGCGTTTTTATGGAAAGAGCCAGATATGGTACAAGGGAGAAGACGCCATCTATTGGATCCGACACTTCGACGGCAAACACAAGACGATGGAGTCCCCCAGTTTCTATTTTTTCGACGGGGACTTCCGACTGGTCAAGAGAATCGACGCCCGGCAGTGTGTCTGGGAAGGACGCAGGTGGAATGCCAAGGAAGGCATCATTCAGGAACGCGATGGAGAAGGAGGATATTCACTCGAAAAGTTTGCTCAGCGCCATGTCGATATCCCTGAAACACCGGAGATCTTCATGCGAACCGAGAAAAAGCCGGAGGAGATGAGCTATTGGCAGCTCAAGGCCTGGGCCGAAAGGGTGCGCCAGGAGGGATACGACGATTCGAGATATCAGGTCGATTTGCACGTCAAGTTCGCTTTGCCCCTCGTCAGCCTGATCCTGGTCTTCACCGGGATCCCTGTTGCCCTTGGGATGCAGCGGGGGGGGACACCTCTGGCCGTTTCAGCCGGGATGGGCATCTGTCTTGCCTACCTGCTCGTTTTGGGGTTTTCAAGATCCCTGGGACTGTCCGGCGTCTTACCCCCCTTCCTGTCGGCCTGGATCGCCAGTTTGCTCTTTCTGCTCCTGGGTGTCTATTTTATGATGAAGATTGAGAAATAAGATAAGAAGTCCGCAAGAAGTCGTTTCCTGACCTTTTGCGCGGCCGTAAAAAAGGGAAAACGTGAACATCCTATCCCTCTATCATTATGCCGGACTCTTTCTGGGGAGCCTCCTGTTCTCCCTTTGCCTGACCCCCCTGGTCAGAAGGGCGGCGTTGGCGACCGGGCAAGTCGCAGTGCCCAAGGATTCCCGATGGCACAAAAAGGAAACGGCCTTGATGGGCGGCGTTGCGATCTTTGCGGCAACCCTGGGACCCTGGTTTCTGGTGGCCCGTTTTTCAGACTGGCACACCCTCGGTCTCCCCTTTCTCCCGCTGTTGCTTTGCGCCACAGGGATATTCGTCCTGGGTTTGGTTGACGACATCATCACCATGGACCCGCAACATAAGCTGGTCGGGCAGTTTGTCATATCGTCGATCCTGGTCTTTTTCGGGTTCAGGCTCGAATGGACTTCGTGGCTGACTTTGAATCTGTTGATCTCCATCGTGTGGATCGTGGGCATCACCAATGCCTTCAACCTTTTGGACAATATGGACGGCCTGTCGGCGGGGGTGGCCTTTATTGCGGGCGCCTTCCTTTTTCTTACCACCTCCCTCAATCCCGGACATTTTGATGGGGGGGGGTCCCTTCTCATGTGCGCCGCCCTCCTCGGCGCCCTGTTGGGTTTTTTGTTCTATAATTTCAACCCCGCTTCCATTTTTATGGGCGACGCGGGGAGCCTGTTCATCGGTTTTCTGCTGACCTGTCTGACCATGACGAGCGGTGCGGAAAGAGCCGTTGCGGGGCCCGTGAGGCATTTTCTTTCCGTCATTGCGATCCCTCTGCTGATCCTCTTCATCCCCATCCTGGACACGGGTTTTGTCAGTGTGATGCGGAAGCTCTTTCAACGCCCCATCTCACAGGGGGGCCGGGATCATTCCTCACACAGGCTGGTGGCCATCGGCTTTTCCGAGAGGAAGGCCGTACTGGTGCTCTACGGGTTTTCAATCGTATCAGGCCTCATCGCACTGACCATCAATCGCCTGAGCATCGGTTCGAATCTCGTGTTGATCCTCTTTTATCTCCTCCTTGTGATCCTCTTCTGGGTCTATCTGGCCAAGGTCAAGGTCTATGAGGAGGGGTCGATACTGGAAAATGAAGGACTGCGGGGCCTTACGCCCCTCCTTGTCCAGATCACCTTCAAGCGGAGGCTGCTGGAGGTCCTCCTGGACTTCGTTTTGGTGACCCTGGCCTATTACGTGGCCTATCTGCTCCGATTCGAGGGCCCGGTCTATTACATGATCGGCCCGGACTTCGGCTGTTTCCTGAAGTCCCTGCCGATTGTACTGGCCTGCCAGATCTTTTGTTTTTACGCCCTGGGGATTTACCGGGGCACCTGGGAGAGCGCCGGCCTCAGCGATGTCTTGGACTACATGAAGGCCGTTGTGGCGGGGACCGTCCTGACCATGCTCATCCTCCTTTTTCTCTATCGGTTTCAGGGATTTTCCAGGGCGGTTTTTGTGATTTACGGTGTCCTGCTCCTGATCTTTGTCTTCCTTTCCCGATTTTCTTTCCGCATGGTGGATGAAAGAATAAAAAAGGGGGACCGAAGGGGGAAACCCACGCTGATCTACGGGGCAGGTGTCGGTGGGCAGATGGTTGTGAGGGAAGTCGAGAGCAACCGCAACCTTCAGTTGGCCCTGGTGGGATTCATCGATGACGATCCGGGGAAATACAGACGCAAAATCAAGGGATATCCGGTGCTCGGAGGAAGGGACGATCTGGAAAAAATCATATCTGAACACCATATCCAGGAGATCATCGTGTCCTTCAGTGAAAACGGGGCCCAGAGGAAGAGGGAAATCCGTGAGCAACTGCAAAAAAAGGGGGCTGAGGTCGGTGTCAAACACATGCGAATGGTCCTGGAATAGGAGGCCCTGCATCATTGAGCCCGGGGTGCGTATCCCTGCGGCCGTTGGGAGAATACTTTCCGGCGCGGCCCTCGAGACCTGATTTGCCTTGACCCCCGGATTCGTACCAGGTAATTACAGCCTGATCCCAAGACG
>JBMNCO010000083.1:0-3537 GCA_049366815.1 Desulfatiglandales bacterium
GCGGCCCGTCCTGGGCCGCATGAGCAGGCAGCCCCCCCATCAACGACACGGCAAAGAGCAGCACAAGAAAGGGCATGAACCATGGTTTCGGGTCTCTTTTCATCATTGGTTTCCAATCTCCTCTGAATTGATAAAAACGTAACACTTCAGCCCTTTCAAAAATTTGAAAGGAAATCATGCACCCTTTCTTACGTTCCGAAGCTCCCGGGCTGGTCTTTTTTGCGATTTATCCATGGGGGAGTTCTGCCCCCTCCCCATTCTCGACTTTGTCGAGCTGGGGTTTCCCCCACGGATAAATCGCAAAAAGACGGCGCCCTCCCGCTAGTCACTTCAGAAAGGGAGCATGATTTCCACACAGTTATTGGAACGGGCTAAATTCATACATAAAAACAACTTTTGTAACTGTTCAGGTTGGTTAGGCTGTAGGCTGAAGGCTATTAGATTTCCATCCAGAAATACATGATTTCTGGATGGAAACTGCTCCTATTTTTTGACTAATCCGCCGCCGGGTCGTGGAACAGGGCCGCGCCGCTCGAAACACCCATGTCCCTGTCCCCGTAGATGAACAGCCCCATGACCCCGTTGCCGGAGGACGTGATCCGTACCCATGCCGTCTGATTCACGACGGCCTCGTCAAAGATCGACTCCAGGAGAAAGATATCCTTGGAGCACGCCGGGACGGACAGGGTCGCCGCAGCGACAGGGACCGGATTCCCGCTGCCATCGACGGGGGTCAACGTCACGGTCTCAGGCGCCTCCCAGGGGTTACACAGGGCCACGCCCGTCCACCAGTAGGCATCTGAAGCGATGTGGGGGATGACGAACCGGCCGCTGATCTGATCGGCGCTCATCAACTCAAAGGCGGCGCTGCTGCCCGGGGTCCTGTAGTCGAAACAGCCGGTGAAGACGGTCTCACCGGTGATCTTCATGGCGGACCGGCTGACCTCATGGGCGGCGACCGAGGGAAACAGGTCATCAACCGTGTAGGACACCTTTTCAAAGGGAAAGAGGGTGAGCGTGACGGCGTCCGAAAGGCCCTGATCCATCAGCCGGCACTCGATCACGTTCACGGCATCGGAAAGGTTGATCAGCGTCACCCCGGTCTTCCACGCGTCGTCGCAGGCCACATGGGGGACATAGAGCAGGGTCCCTCGTTGAGACAGAGGGAAGAGGCTTTCCGCCCCCCCGTTCCCGTCCTTTCCCCACCTGAAAAAACCCTCGACCGAGCCAAGTGCCCCGGGGGGGACCCGCACCGAAACCCAGCCGTTGTCAAGTGCCCTGTAAAAGGGATTCTGGTCCGGCGAATAGCGCGCCACGCTGTTGGCGGAAAGGGTCAGGCTGATCTCCTTATCCAGGAATCCGTCCCGGCTGTAGAGCCTGCAGTTCAGGGCCACGGGGTCGGCCCCCTTGTTGACCAGGCCCCAGGACACATACTTGTTCACATCGAAAAGGCCCGACATGTCCGGAAATATCATTGTGGAGATCGCAGGTTGGCGTTGCCCGTAGCTCGACATGTGCCGCCTGTCCAGCCCCCCCAGATAGATCAGGGCCAGGGGATCGTCGGTCAGGACCTTCAGCATCCTGACCGGGGCGGTCTCATGCAGCCGCATAGGCAACCCTTCCGTGAGCCAGACGTCTTTCTCCAGGGGACCCAGGCCGTAGGGTCCCTTGACCGTGGCGATCGGCCTAGCGTCGCCGTCATAGGTCACCACCTGGATACCGGCGATCGCGTTCTCCGATGTATTGGTCATTGCCACCCCGTTCCAGGCCGATCCCTTTAGAATTTCAGGGATAAGGATCTCGTGGGGTTTTCTCATGTCAAACCAGATCTTGTAGATGCCTCCCCCGCCGTAGGAATCCCGGTCCACGGTCAGTCGGTAGGGTGGATTGGCGACCTCGAGGGTCCGGGAGAGACTGTCCTCCAGTTCCGCCTCCCACACCGTCCGGCCGTCCGCGTCCTGGAGAAGGACCTGCATGCCTTCCTCAAAATCATCCAGCCTCTCGAGGTCGAGGAAAAACGTGTCACCGGGCCTGCCCTCGAGGGTATAGACATCTTCATTCAGGAGGATCAGATTGTAGGCCCCTGGAAGGAGGCGGACCGGTTCATCGCCCTCCAGGAAGTCGTCCCTGTGGACGGCGACGGCCCGGATCACCGCATAGTCCAGATAGGGGTTGGTGGCCTGGGGGGCCAAAGGGAAAAACATGGACTTGGGGTGTTGCGTGACGCTGCCCCCGGTCCATTCCCCGCCCGTGATCTCCTTGGACCCGTTGAGGTACAGGGTATAGGTGAATGTCTTTGTCAGGACCTCGGTTCCCTGGATATCGGGGTCCACCAGGTCGCTGGCATACCAGACCCGGCATACCACCCCGATCTGCCCGCCGCCGGGGGTCAGTTGCATCTCATATTTGAACAGGGGATAAAACCAGGCCTCCTCCGGGCCGCCCAGGTCCGCGACAAAGGCCTTGCCCTGCACCTTGATGTAGTTGAGCAGCCACTCGTGAAAGACGTGGGGACTGTAACCGGCGGAGGCGCGAACGGCCAGATCGCTGCCGTGGCAGGCGGAAAGGAGACCTTTCTTGTCCCCCACGCGAAAAACGATATTGTTGTAGGAAGAGGGATAAAAGGCGATATTTTCATAGGCGGCCGCCGCGGCCCAGGCGTGGCACTGACCATACCAATGCGGGGCGTTGGGGTCATAGTAATTTTGGAGTTCCCATTGGGTGGCAGGGCCGGGATAGGTGCCGATTGTCAGCATCTCAAATTTTTCAAGGGGCGCCGGCCGGCCCCACTTTCCATACCCGTTGGCCAGTCCGCCGCCCGTGGTGGGCCACCAGTACCCGGACCAGGGCCTGAAGGAGGTCTCCGCCGAATCCGTCAAGGCGCAGCACACAGAGGGGGCCGTCCCGGCCCAAAGCCCCAAAAGGAGCAATACAAGGAGCGTCTTTTTCATCTTCGTCTTTGTCTTTGTGATCATCTTTGTCAGGATGGGAGATTGCGTCCGCTTAAAGATACCGGAAGACCGCTGCGACACCGCCGCCCATTGTCAGTGACGGCATATCGCTCAGGGGAAACACCGTGGGTCAGGGCTCCCTCCAGGACCGCCGCATGCCCGTTTCTTCGTAGATCCACCATTTGTCCCCTTTGACCCACAGTTGGCGCACCACCAGGGCCTTGTCCTGCAGAATGGTGATGAGTTGCAGGGCCCTGCCCTGAAAAGAGGCCTCCCGGCCCTGCGCGATCATCCCTTCAGCGACGGCTTCCTCCGGTGTGATCAAACGGGTCTCTTTGGTGATCCGGTAGGCAAAGCCCGTGGCCCCGACCTGCTTGCGGACGGTCAGGACCTGGGGGCCGGGACTCACGGGATCGAGGTCGTCAAAGGGCACGGGGTGCCCCCAGGAGAGCGTGACGGGGTCTTTCGGGTCGATGTCCCGGCTTTCGGTTCCTGATAGCAGGTCCTGGATGCCTGTCAACCGCCCGGTGCCGTCATAGGTCAGCACCATGGCCGGCCGGTCGTCCCGGCCGCCGCGGAAAACGCC
>JBMNCO010000083.1:3637-40056 GCA_049366815.1 Desulfatiglandales bacterium
CGTCATAGGTCAGCACCATGGCCGGCCGGTCGTCCCGGCCGCCGCGGAAAACGCCATACCGGTTCCCCTCCAGCGGCCTCACGTGCCATGGGATCTCCTGCCCCCATTTCCCCGTGGCGGGATCCAGATACCGGGATTGGATGACAAGGGGCGCCCCCAGGGGATCGGCCGGGCACAGGCCGCCCGTGCCGGTGATCAGGGTCATGGCCAGGAAAGCGATAAAAATGCATTTTCGCATGATCATGATGGGATGTCTCTTGGGAATAAAGAAGGGATCATTATGATCCCTTCTTTATGTTTCAGGTTTTTCATAGACCTGCCCTTAGGGGGCAGGCCTGTGGTTCAACTGGTCTTAGTTGTTCCAGATGTTGGCGTCGGTATAGGCCGTGTAACCGGTGCTGTCAATACCGTTTCCGGTCATACCAAAGCCGCCCGCGTTCCCGAAGCCACAATTTACCAGGATGTGGCAGGGTGAGTCACCCAGGGTTCCGGAGCCGGCCGTCTGGGTCAGTCCGCTCAGCAGGGTGCTGGCCGCGATAACGTCCAGACCAAAGGCGTTGATGGGCCTGGTGACGGTACCCTGATCACCGTCGGCTTCTACAACGGTGATGACCGCATCACCGGCGTTGGCCGTCGGGTTGCCGATGGTCATGCCGAACCACCATCCCTGGCTGCCGTCAAGGGCCACGGCATAGGGATAGTAGAGCACCGTGGTCGGGGCGCCGACCGGGCAGGTTTCCACGAATTCGGCCACAACGCGATCGCCTGAGAAGACCATGCCGCAGGGCAGTCTCCAGAGTTCCACCGACACGGTGACGCGGTCGCCGGCCACGAATCTCGCCGGGTCATAGACCACGGTCGGGATGTCGACGGTGAGGGCGTTGAAGGCGTCGATGCCCGTAAAGGCGGCGCTCGTCAGGGTCACAAACCGGTCATCGGGATCGATGGCGCCGCAACCCACGCCGTTTGCGCCGCCGCCCGGGGCGACAGCCGTTTCAGTTGTGATCGTCCATGCCGGAGCAATGGCCGTACCAGCCGCGGTACAGGGATCCTGCGTGGGCAGGAAGCCGAGTATGCTAACAGGGGTGGCGTTGAAGTAAGCGCCGTTTCCGGAGATCCTCAGCACCATGCGATACTGATCCAGGGGATCCCAGAAGGTGCCGGAGTTGTTCTGCAGGATGAACTCGTTTCCGAGGAACGTGCAGTAGCTGGTTCCGTTATTGTATTCGAACGTACAGGTTGCAGCCTGCCCGCCGCTGAAGGGCACCAGGCCGTTGATGTCACCCTTGCAGGCCTCCAGGGTAATGGCGGTTGCCAGGGCCAAATGGGCCACCTGGGGGTTTGAGGGGTTGAAGGTCAGGAAGTTGCTGCCTGAAACGCCGCCGGAATTGATGCTCACGTTCACGGTCGCGGCGCCATACACATCGGCGTCAACAGCGATGCAGTAAGTGTTGTCCCAGTCGTTGAAGGCCTGAAGATAATCATTGGTAACGGTCGTGTGATTACCATAGATCCCGTCCGCAGCGGCCGGGGCAATCGGCGTATCGTTGAACGCCCAGACACCGCCCGAGGTGCCTGTTCCGTCATGGGGCTCGCTGTCAAACAGCTTGATCTGGAATTCAGTACCGGCATCGACTGCAAGAGATGAATTGCCGTTGTAGCTGAGCGGATCAGAGATGTTCGCACCTTCTTCGTCATAGACATCGATGCGGATCCGGCTGGCGCCCACGTTACCTCTTACCCGGAAAAAGATCTGGGCTGCACCGGCAGCTGTGATCTGACCGGTAACACCATCGCCGGCCACGGTATCCTTGACCGCCCACAGGTCGTTATCCAGGGTTGTGCCCGTGTCACCAGGGGCCGCTGTGGTGGCAAAACCGCCGCCGAAGCCCGGAACGGCCAGACCGCTGTTTCCGAGGATCACAAAGTCAAAGGAATGGCAGATCGTGACCCCGATGGGGAGATCGGCCGTGAACCAGTCACCGTCCTGAAAAATGGTGCCCTGGTCAAAGATAAAGGTGATGTTACCGGCCTTTTCACAGGCCCCCGGGGCCCCGGTTACGGGCTCGGAGTTCGTCTTTACCTCGACCTGAAAGGCCGCCATGGCCGTGGCCGTCACGCCGAAGACCAGGCAAAGGACCGCTAGAATACTAAAAATCTTTTTCATGCTCTCTTTTCTCCTTCACGTTTAGGTTCAAATAATAGTGTTTTTCAATCAGATTACGTGATTCAAAATACTGCTCTTACCTCATTACCTACATCATGTCTCGATCCTGATGGCGTCTATCACCTCCTTTTTTCGTCGTCGGGGACACGCGCCGGCGCCCCGGCAGGGCGCTTTCGTGCCCCTCGCGTCAAGGTTTACGATGGGTCACTGTTCACTCAAGCCCGGTCCCGGATTCAACGGGCCGGGCAAACCACTGATTCTCCCAGTCGACATCGACCCAGAAGGCCTCATCCCGCTCCCCGGGCCACAGGACGATCCGCGCCCCGCCGGGTGCCAGACCCACCTGGATGCCCCCGATTGCATCGGTCGTCCCGTGGAAATCCGGATTGGCGTAATCGATGGTGACCGGAACGCCGGGGATGCCCTCCCCTGCGTCGAAAAGGCCGTTCTGGTTCCTGTCCTCATAGACCATGCCCAGGACCCGGGACCCGGTGGTCTCCTCGGGAACGGCGTAATCGCACGTGACCACATAGACGTGGTTGAAGGACTCCCCCTCCCCGGGGGCCATGGGCCTCAGGCCCACACCGATCTCCGTAAAGGCCGGGTTGAAGAGGGCCTTGGGCCCGTAATCCTCCGGGTTCAGCGCTTTCAGAAACAGGGCCTCAAAGACCCTTTCCGCGACCTCTTCCAGGGGCGCATGGGCCTCGATCTGGACCACGTGGATGACCTCCGAAAAAACGAGGGGCGCATATCCGTGCTCCCTGAGGCGGCCCTCCACGGACTGGCCCGACACCCCGGTCTGGTCAAAGTAGCGGAATGCGACCATTTCCTCGGTGTGTTGCCGTGCCGCCTCGGCAAGGCTCTCATCTTGCGCCAGGGCAGGCAACCCCAATAGGTCTATTTCGGCCGTTTCCGGCTTGAGCATTAGAAGAGTTTCCGAATCGATGCCCATGGACCCGGCGACCCCGAAGGGATCCTTCCGGGCCTGGTTGATCAGGTGGATCAGGGCCGTTTCCGCCATATCGAGGCTCAGGTAGGCCCCCGTCGCCTGCGCCGCGCCGAAATCGCAGGTGGCCACATAGGCGTTATACACGGTATTTCCGAAGGTCAGGGGGCCGGCCAGGATGCCGATGCCCACATCCGTGAATGATGGATTGAGCAGATTCCAGGAACCTTCCCCGGTGCCGGTCCATTCGTCCCGGAACATATTTTCAAACAGGATGTCCACCGCCTTTTCGGGCGTCATAAAATTGACGAACCCCACCACCCCGAGGGTCTCCCCAAAGGCCGGGGCATCGTAGCCGGCGGCAAGGATCCGGTCCTCAGGGGTACGGCCGTCCGGGCCTTCCTTGGCATAATAGTCATAAGCCAGCATATCGTTGGTATGGGTGAGGGCCGTGAGGTGCAGGATGTCGTGGGCCTTCAGGGGAGGCAGACCCGCGTACAGGGCCTCGGCCCGGTCGGGCCGTGCCTCCAGAAGGCCCTGGAAATCAAGGCCGAGGGATGCCGCCGTTTCCAGGGGGTTGCTGCGGGCCTGGTTGATCCGCTCCAGCAGGAGCGTTTCCATGGCGGACATGGCCGCCGGCTCCGCATCGTCGGCCCAAACAGGAACGCCCCGCGGCAGGGTGATCACGCAGAGCAGGCAATACAGGGCTATTATGGTGATATATTTTTTCGCCATCCCGCAATGATTTAGCAATAATTATGCCAGGGGCTGCGCTCACCGCCGCCTCGGCGTGTCTCACAATGCCATTGCCTGTAACACATGGCGATAACGGAGAAAACACCTCAAAGACGATCCCCGGGAAACCCCTGGGATGCCCGGGGTTACGCGCCATATCAGGACCGCCCTCGTCGGATTCCGGCTGAAATCAGCCAACGGCGGTCGGATTCGACCAGCCGGCCCCTCACCAGCGCACCCGCAGGAGGACCTGGCCCCGGACGGATTCCCCTTCGATGAGGTCGTAGGTCCCCGGGGTCTCGGAACGGTGGCCGATCACGTTCCTGACGGAAAATTCAAGATCGGCCCCCTTGAAGAAGACATCGCGAATCACCGCCGCCCCATCCACGTGCCAGGCGCCGCCCGCGGAAACGAACTCCAGGGCATCCCCCCGGGGGTAGAGCAGGGAACGGGGCCCCACATATCCCGCCCGGCCGTAGAGGGACAGTCTTTCCATGGGCCGCCAGGTCACCGTCAGGTTGGCCATGAGGTCTGCGCCGATGTCATAGGGATAGGTCTTTGTCGCATAGTTTTCCAGGATGTCTCCGTCGGGATTGATGGTGACGGATTCGAGATACCGGTACTGTTCCCGGGGTCCGGTGTTCTTGAGCCAGGTGAGGTTCGCCTCCAGCTTCAGCGTGGGATGGGGGGAGAGGTGTCCCTCGATCTCCAGCCCGTAGATGTCCTGGCGGTTGGGCAGAGAAAGGCCGGCATAAGGGTCTTCCATGACATGGTTGTCGAGCCGCTGAAAGATCCCGGTGGCGGAGAAACCCATCCGGCGGGATCTTTCCCAGGCCACCTGCAGATTGAGGCTCGTGATTTCCTCCAGGTCCGGGGTCTTGTCCTCGTAAACCTGCCGGGCAAAGGGCGTCCTGTAGGCCGTTCCGGCTATCAGTTTGTACCGCCATGACCGGGAAGGCGACCATCCGACGCCCCCGCTGAGGCTTGTCTGATTCGGGAAGTCTTCGTGGATGTCACGCCGCAGCCCGGCAAAGAGATCAAAGGCCCCGATCCTCTTCGTAAACTGGCCGAAAACGGACCACAGGCGACTGTCGTAGTCCTTCAGAAGGATAATGGGGAAAAGCGCCGGGTTATTCGATTCAAGGTATCCGGGCAGGTAACCCTGCCACAGGGGGGCGTCACCGACCCGTTTTTCGCGGTAGGACACGCCGCCCGTGAAGATGCCCGTCCCGGACATGAATGACCGGTCGTAGATCATCTCACTGTAGAGCGTCCGCTCCTCCTGGGTCTGGGCCTGGTCGATGACCTCATGCTCGTACTGGAGGTCCGAGTAGTACCCTGTAAATTTGAGGGCCGAGGATCGGCCCACGTCCTTTTTCATCTCCATCTTGATGAAGCCGAAGGGCGAACTGCGCCGCTCTCCCCAGCGGATGGTGTCTCCCGCGCTGGTCATGGTGTAGGGCCTGTCATTCCAGGTTATCCTGCCCGACAGGTTGAACCAGTCGTCATGAGAGAAATTGCCGTAGGCCTCGACATACTCGGACCTTCCGGGCCGGTCGTCCCCCAGGCGATCCTGGGGAGACAGGGGGGGGCCGTTATCGCCCCGGAACCGCACGATGTCAAAAGGCCTGTGGTCCTCTTGGCCCCTGCGCCCGCTGACCGAGAGAAAGGCGTCCCAGAGCCCTGCGTCGTGACCGGCGTTGGCGAAGAAACCGAGATGCTCTCCCGGTCCCTGATACAGGAGGCCGGTCTCCACCCCGCTGAGATCCTTCCCGGTCATGGGGACGATGTTGACCAGCCCCGCGAAGGCATCCGGCCCCCAGAGGACCGATGCGGGCCCGTTGATGATCTCGATACGCTTGACCGACCAGAGGGGCATATCGTAATCCAGGTGGTGGATGGACTTGGCGACCTCCGAACCCACGGGCACGGTGTCGTACAGGAAAAGGACCGAGTTCGGGATCCCCCGCAGGTAGGGCTGTGTCCCCCACTCCTTCCCGGCCATGTAAAAGCCGGGGACATTTTTGAGGGCATCGCTCAAGGTGAGGGCCCCCTGATTCTGGAGTTCACGGCGGCTCAGGACCCTCGCGATGGCCGGGGCCTGCCATGCGCTCTGCTCCCTCCGGGATGCGATTCTCAGGACCTTGGTCTCCTCGCCCACGAACATGAGCATGGTCTCCTCACCGACCTGCGCGGGTCCCCGGTCCTCGGCCCACAGGGGCGTCGAGGCGCACAGGAGGCCTGCGGCACCGACGATGAACATTTGCAGAATTTGCAGGATAAAGGGCATAGAAATATCGTTCACCTTTTTTTGGTCTGATTCAAGAGCGTCCTGAACCGGGCGCGGGTGACGCTCAGGAGTTTGGCCGCTTCCGTCTGATTGTGGCCGGTCGTCTCGAGGGCCTGCCGCACCAGATCGTTTTCCAGCTCCTCGAGATCGATGCCCTGGGCCGGAAGCCTGAAATTGTCCTTCCCGGGGTCCGCAGGGCCGGGGGAAGCGAGAAAGCAAAGGGTGTCGGCGGTTATGGCCGCCGTGTGCCCCGCCAGGATGGCCCCCCGTTCTATGGCATTGGCCAGTTCCCGGACATTGCCCGGCCAGGAGTAGGACTGGAGACTTTTTACAGCCGTTTCATCGAGTTTCGCCGAGACCGTGATCCCGAGCTTTTTGAGGAAATACTCGGCCAGGGGGACCACGTCCTCCAGCCGTTCCCGCAAGGGCGGGAGCTGGATGGGAAAGACATTGATCCGGAAGAAGAGGTCCCGGCGAAAGTGACCGTCCTCCACCCGTTCCACGAGGTTGCGGTTCGTGGCGCAGATCACCCGCACGTCGACCGGGATCTCCTGATTGCCTCCGATCCTCTGTATCTTTTTCTCCTGGAGCGCCCGCAGCAGCTTGGCCTGGGCCTCCAGCGGCAGGTCGCCGATCTCGTCAAGAAAGATAGTGCCGCCGGATGCGTATTCGAACTTGCCCTCGGTCCTCTTGTCGGCCCCGGTAAAGGAACCCTTTTCATGGCCGAAGAGTTCGGATTCGACCAGTTGCGGAGAGATGGCCGCACAGTTGACCGGAACGAACCGCCTTGACCCGCGTGCGCTGTGGCGGTGGATATAACGGGCCAGGAGCTCTTTTCCCGTCCCGGAGTCCCCGCTGATGAAGACCGCGGAATCACGCCTGGCCACCCGGGTGGCCAGGTCCATGACCGAGGCCATGGCATCGGAGACATACACGATCTCCCCCGGGTCTTCAGCCTTCTGGAGTTTCTGCTTCAGCTCCTTGTTTTCATACATGAGCTGTGAAAGTCTGAGCGTCTGCTCGACGGTGATCAGGATCCGTTCCTCCTCAAAGGGCTTGGTGATATAATCCACCGCGCCCAGACGCATGGCCTCCACGGCGGAATCCACCGTGGCAAAGGCGGTGATGAACACCACCGGTATCTGCATGGGCTTGACATGCTCCAGGAGTTCCAGACCGGTCATCCGGGGCATCTTGATATCGGTGATGACCATGTCATAGTTGTCCTGATTGAGCATCTCCAGGGCCTCCAAACCGTCACCGGCCTGGCTCACCTTGTAGCCCTTGCCCTCCAGCATCATGGAAAGCAGGTGTCGCATCCTCTCTTCGTCATCGACAATCAAAATACGGCTCATGGTTTTCCTGCTGATTCAAATAGCGAATGATTCCCGTTCAACGGCAGTTCTATGGTGAAACGGGCGCCGCCGCCCTCCGGCCTGTTCTCCGCCCTGACCTCCCCCCCGTGGGCGGCAATGGCCTGAAAGACAAAGGCCAGTCCCAGCCCCGTCCCCTTGGAGCGTGTCGTAAAAAAGGGCTCGAAGATCTTTTCCTCGATCCCGGGCTCGATGCCCGATCCCTGATCCTGGATCTCGACCTTCCAGTTTCCCTCTTCCTGACAGGCCCTGACATCTATGGTTCCCTGACGCCCGTTGGCCTCCACGGCGTTTTTCAGGACATTGCCCACGGCACGGGTCAGGAGGTCCGGGTCCACGTCCATCCGGCAGGACGCATCGGGGATGTCGGCCAGGATCCTCAGGGAAGACCGGTTCAGTTGCACTTCAAAACGGTCGATGATTTCCCGCAGGAGCCTGTTCAGGTCCACGCTCCGAAAGGCGGGGGCGGCCGGCCTGGCAAAGAGGAGGAATTCCTCTATGAGCTGGTTCAGGCGCCGGATTTCATCCTCGATATAGACGATCGGGATATAATCCTTTTTCAGTTGGACATCCTGTTTCAAGATGTCCAGGGAACTCTTGATGATACCCAGGGGGTTCTTGACCTCGTGGGCCACCATGAGAGAAAATTTGCCGAGTTCGGCGAGTGTCTGCTGGCGGATGATCTCTTCGTTGGCGCGTTTCAGGGCGCCTTGACTGGTCTCGATAAAATCAAGCATGGAATTGAAGGCGAGCCCCACCTCCCGGGTCTCGGGCAGGTTGTCCGGCTGCACGCGCAGTTCCAGGTTCCCCTCGGCCACCTGACGCGCCGCAAGGCCCAGACGGGTGACCGGCGCCACGATGGAGCGGGAAAGAAAATAGAAGATCACCACGGAAAGGCAGGCCAGCCCCACAGAGAACAGGACAAACCGGCTCGTCATGGTCCACAGGAGCCGATGGATGCCTTCCAGGCTGTAGGCGATTTTGACCTTTCCGATGATATGCGCCTTTGCGTCGATCTCCAGCCCCCAGGGAAAAGATTTCATCCTGCTCAGCTTGACGGGGACCTCCACCTCGTAAATCTCGTCGGCCTTTGCCCGCGGCGCGGGTTTGGCCGCTTCTGCAAGGATGTCTTCCTTGTTGTCCTCTATGGAGACCTTGACGACGTCATTTTCACTCAGGAGGTTTTGCGCCAGGTTTTCCAGGGTATCCTTCTGGCCGATCAGTATCCCCAGTTCGGCGTTGAGCGCAAGGTTGCGGGCCAGAAAATTCATCCTGCTTTCAAAGCGGGACAGGGCGAACTGCCGGGTGATGGACAGCCCCATGTAACCCAGTGTGACGGTGGTCGCCATGATCAGCAGGATGGCCGCCAAAAAGAGGCGGATATGGATCCCGAAACGTTTCATGGTCCTTTTTCACCCTCCTGCAATGCACCCTCCGCCAGGGGGATACCGATCTTCTGGGCGACCCCCCGGTTGATCCACACACTGAAGACCGGATCGGGGTTTTGGCCCGGGTCACCCCTGAGGATCGTCAGGACCAGTTCCCCGGTCTGCCTCCCCAGTTGCCTGTAGTCGAAAATAAAGCTCATCAAGGCCCCTGATTCATGGAAGAAACTGTTATAACCGATCACGGGCACCTTGCTCAACAGGGCCTCCCGGATAATATACTGAATAATGCTCTCCGAGATGACGGTGGGATCGGGAATGATCCACAAGGCGTCCACCGCCGTCAGACGTCCTTCCAGCAGGGCCGGGATTTCCCCGCTGGAAGACACCGTCAACGGGACAAGCGTTCGCCCGGCCCACTCCACCATCCATCTTGCCTGATCAAAAAAGACGGCATTGTACCGGGGGTCGTACAGCAGGCCGATGCGCCTTGCAGTGGGCAGGATGTCCGCAATCTTGTCGACCTGGGTGTGGACGGGGATATTCAGGGAAATGCCCCGCAGGGGGTGCGTCGGCGGAAGGACCTTGTCGGGATTCAACACCATCGTGTAAAGCGGCATGGAACCTGTAAGATCCAGTTCGCTCCAGATGTAACGGGCCGCTTGAGGACCGACACCGATATGGCATCGGAAGGGTTTCTGACTCATTCTCTCATTCAGAACATCGCGCTTTTTCCCTGCGTAGTCGTCCAGGGTAAACACATCCGCCTCGACACCCGCGGCCTTGAGGACCTCACTCAGCCCTTCAACGGCCTCCACAAAGGGTTTCTGGAGGGTGAACAGGACGGCCACCGGTTCGGGCCTCGCAGCCTCGATCCCGAAGGCGAAGGTGCTCACCCCCACACTCAGGGCCGTGATCAGGGTGGTCAACAGACGGCTTGACAGGCGGCGGGCGCCCTGAGGCAAAAAAAACAGGAGGATATCGACAAACGACGGTCTACAGATGACCAGCCCTTTCATATCTTGATGAGATGCTGTTGACCTTATCCTTGAATTCCCTTGTGACTTCGTCCACATCCGTCAGATCGATGATGACCCGCGGCGTGATCAACAGAACCAGATCCACCTTGGTTCGGTCAGTCGTATCCTTGCCGAACAACCACCCGAGCACGGGGATGTTGCTCAGGAAAGGAACACCGCTTTTCCCCTTTTCCTCCTTTTCCCGCATCAGGCCCCCCATCACAATGGTCTGCCCGTGCTCCACGGTCAGGGATGTCACGACCTTGCGCTGCCGGAACGAGGGGTAGTCCTGCCCCCCCACACTCTTTCCCGCCCCTTCCTCGCTGACCTCCTGGGAGATATCCATGCTCACGAGGCCCCGTTCATTGATGTGCGGGGTAACGGTCAGGATGATGCCGGTATTGCGATATTGGATGGTGGTCTGGGTGACGGGGTTGTCGCCGGTGTAGACAATCTCGGCGCTCGCCACGGGAATCTGATCGGACACATCGATCCTGGCCTCCTTGTTGTCCGAGGCGAGCACGAGGGGGGCCGAGAGGATGTCGGCCTTGTTCTTCGTGGCCAGTGCGCTCAGGGCCGCGGACCACCGGTCGGTCTGCCCGATTGTGAACTGCAGCCCGGACTGGCCCGTGTGGGCCCGAAGCAGCCTGCTGGTGATGCCGCCCTCACCGTCCAGATAGTCCCACTCCACGCCCCATTCGCTCCGGTCGTCCAGGGAGATCTCTGCAATGACGACCTCTATGAGGACCTGCCTGGGGAGCACATCCAACTGTGTGAGGATCTCCTCGACGATCCGGTAGTCCGAAGGAATGGCCTCGATGATGAGGGCGTTCCGGGTCTTGTCGGTCGTGATCTTCAATGTGCCTCTCACGGTGCCGGATCCCTGAGACGGCACCCCCTGAGACGGCGCAGGACCGGGTGCGGCGGGTTCCTTCGCCGCCTCCTGGTCGCTGAAGGGACCTTTGGGCGCCTGCACTTCCTCTCTCTTGGGCTGTTGAAGGGGCTCTGTTTTGGTGCCGGTGGCGGTGGCGGTGGAAAAGATTTCCTGCAAAATGGCGCCCAGGTCTTCGGCCGCGCCGTTTTTCACGAAATAGACGTAGAGCCTCGGCTCCACGGAATCATCCGGCTTGTCAAACTCCTCCAGCAGCTTTTCCAGGCGGTTGAGTATGTCGGCGTCGGAGCTGACGGCGATGATTCGATTCAACCGCTTGATCGGGATGAGCCTGAAATCCTTCTTTTCGTCTTTGCCATAGGCCGACAACACGTCTTTCAGCAGTGTTGAGGCCTCTTCCGTATCCATGTGATGGACCGACAAAAAGGAATGGGTATAATGTTCGAACAGATCGATGTCAAAGGCCTCAACGAGCCTCAGGGCCTTGAGCATGTTGATCCCCTTGTCCACAATGATGAGGATGTTGGAGCCCTCATGGGTCACAATGGCGCCCTGGGCCGAGATGAAGGGGGCCAGAAGTTTGCTCATCTCACCCCCGGAAATGTGATTGAGGGGGACGATCTGCATGACGACCCGTTCCTCGGGCGGCAGGTTCTCGGCCTTTTCCCGGCCGAATCTGGCGATAACCGGCAGCCGCGAGGCATCCTTCAGCGGGATGATGTGATAGACGGACCCCCTCTCTACGGCTGTAAAGCCGTGGGCGTCCAGGATCTGCATGAAAAGGCCGAAAAGATCCTTGACCCTGATGTTTCCGGCCGTGTGGATCGTGACATTGCCGCGGACCGCAGGATCCTCGATATAGTTGATCTTGAGTATGTCCGCCACGGCACGGATCACCTCTCGGATGTCGGCGTTGTCGAAATTCAGGGTGATGTCGCCCGGGGTCGCCTCAGGCCCCGTCATGTCTTCCTTCACAACGGGATGGGTGACAAAGGCCTTTGTCCCGGCCACGACCTTCCTGCTCCCCTCCTCAGGCCTTTTTTCCGGCTGAGGATCCGTTCTCGTTGAGGCGCTCTGAGACACGGGAAGCTCCCCGGGCGCCTGGGAGACGTCCCCGGAGAGAGAGGAACGGGCCGTGTCGCTCTTTTTCGTCCTGATCAGGCCGAAGGGCGTGGACACCACATCGATGTCTTCGGCCTCCTGCAGCCCACTGTCGCCCGCATGGGAGGCGGCCCGGGGCGGCCCGCTCACGGCGGCGGACGGGTGAGCGGGCGGGAAGGCATGGACAGTCCCCGGCTCAGGGATCTCTTGCCTCTGCGCCGGCGGCCTCTGACCCTGGCAACCGCTGAGGAAGAAGAGGCACGACACAAGGCATACGCTGCAGATTTCAAACAGGAAATGCGGTCTTCTCATCAGTTCTCTATTCCTTTTTCCTTTTGACCGGGCCGAAGGGCGTACTCACTGTTTCAAATTCGCCCTTGCCTTGATCGTCCTTTTTCACGACCTTTTCGGGCTTTTTGTCCTGTTTTTCACTTTCGGCCGTGACCACTTTGGGTTGAGACGTCGATTCTTCGGCCTCTCTGGCGGGTCTCGGCCTGGAACGTTTCCCGTCGAAGAGGAGAACCTTGTGCTCCTCGGTCCCCGCCTTGAGCAGAATACTCTCGGAATCGATGGCGGCCACCGTGAAATTGTCGAGCGCGTCGCCGACGCTCACCCACGTGTTCGCCGGTTCGTCCGGTTTTCGGCCCAGATTGGTCACCAGGGCCTTTTGAGAATCTCCCATGATGATCACACCGTAGAGGGTGATATTTCTGCCCAAAACGCGCGGTGATGCCGTCTTTTTGACTGATTCCGGTTCCTCTGTGAGCTTTTCCTGCCGATCCGGAGTAAAGAGGTTCTTCTCTGCAATCACGGCATAGGAGGCCTCTCTCATCATGAGGTTCGGACGACTTGTCGCCGCTGGTTTCACCGCCTTTTCAGCGATGCGGTCAGGAGGCGCCCCCGGATCTGTTCTCTCTTCCTGGGTCCAGACCCGATAGGCCGCCGTCCCGGCAAGCACCGTACACAGGGCCAGTATGAGATTGATAAGCCATACCTTGGATATCATGCGGTTTCCCTATTCTTTCTGTCCTTCATGAAACCCTCGATCGTAAAGGTGCAATAGAGGTTTTCCGGGGCCCGGATATTGGGCACACGGATTCGGATGATGCTGAACCTCAGCAGTTTCGGCGACGTTTCAATCTGAAACAGCATCTCCTTGAGCTGCCGGATATCCCCCGATACGGTCACATCCAGGGGAACGGTCACATACTCCCCCTGCCCCAGAGGCTTTGGCTCGACAACACGCATGCTCTTGATATCGATGCCCTTCTGGTCCGCAATGTCATTGAGCATGTTCTGGATCTCCACCGAGGCCAGGGCAGGGGTCTTCTGGGACAGCAGACCGCTTTCCGCCCGGGCCAGGGTCCGCTCCCTGGACAACAGAAGGGCCTCCAGGGCCTTTTTTTCCTGTACGGCCTTTCGGTATTTGGACAGTTCTCTTTCCTTGAAGACCACCGCATTCCCATCGAGGTGGAGGGCCGGGATGCTCGGATAAAATCGATAAACAGCCCCGGCAAGAAGCAGCAGGATACCGCCGATCAGGAGGAATTTTCTTTCTTTAGTCAAGGGAATCATTGGCCTTACCCGACGGTTCCGGTTTGACGGATTTGAACCCGACGAAAAACCGGTCCTTTCCCATTTGATTGTCTTTGACGATCGCCGAGAGAAACACCACGTCCTCAAAAAGGGAGGAGGACTCCAGAAGGGATACCAGATCAGAGGCCGACTGGGCAAATCCGCTCAATCTGATGTCCTTGTCCGTGAGGGTGAAATCCGTGACCCATGCGGTCTCAGGTATGATCCGGGTCAATTCCCTCAGGATCTCCAGCAGGGAATCGGCCTGCCCCTTTTGGCCCGTCAAGGCCTCTATCTTTCTATCAAGGACCTTGATGCGCCCCTCCATTTCCGTGATGGCCGCGACCTCCGAGGAAAGATGCCTGATTTCCCTGTCGAGCGCTTCGAGTCTGCTCTTCTGACGCAAAAGATGTCCGCCGCCCCAGGCCGCACCGGCCAGTATAAAGAGGACAAACAGGCCGATGAGGGCATAGAACCCCACCCGGCTCGGTTTTTTCCGCGCCTCCTGAGGGAGCAGGTTGATGCGCACCGGGGCGTCCCACAGGACGGCAAGGGCCAGCCCGAAGGCCGGGACCAGGTCAGGGGAGGGAATGCCCGCCTTGTTGAGAAGGGACGTCGGAAACCAGGCCGCATCCAGGGGCGTGTTCTCCGCCTTCATCAGGATCTGATCGACGTAACCATCCAGAGGATGCGCCTTGTTCCCGGAGAGGAAGGCGTGGGCATTGGCCATGGCCGCCGAAGGCACGCACAGGCCGAACACACCGCCGGGCCATCGCCTGCAAAAGGCCAGATAGGGTTCGAGGTCGGTCTTTTTGACAAAGGCCAGAAGCACCCGCAATCGATTGTTTTCCCGGTCTTCCTGAATGATCTGGTGATCGAAACAGATTTCATCCGCGGAAAGGGGGATGTATTTGTCAATGTCATACTCCAGGGTCGAGCGAAGGTTTTCTCTGACGGCCGCAGGGTATTCGATGACACGGAAGATGACCTGCTCCCTGGGGATGCCGATCACGAGGTTCCTCGTACCGATCCGGTTTTCGCGCCTGAATTCCGACAGGAACGACGCAATCTCTTCCAGTCTTTCTCTTACGGATTCGCCCGACTCCATGGCATATACGGCGTGGGCACCCAGTCCCGCGCCGCCGAAGGTCTTTTTCACGTGGGCGAGGATGACTTCTCCCGGCCTTATCTCAATTCCGATGCTATCCTGAAAAATCAAGGGACTTCTCCGCCGATTTCGGCCAAAATTCGATATGGTCCAGCCACTCCAGGGTGCGGTATTTGTTCTTGAGCGTGGGATCGAGTTCTATGACGGCCTGCACGCCGCGCCGGGCCGAACCCTCAGGAATACTGCCGACGGCGCTGACCGTATACTGCGGTACAAGGTCCGTCGAAAGGTAAGGCGTGATGACCTGAAAGACTTCAGCCCCCACCACCGGCACCGCCTGGGCAATGGACTGGAAGGGCTTTTCGGCCCGGTATTCCAGAATCGCCGCAACCAGGTCGTCGGTCATCAATGGAAGGGCGCGAAGGAGACGCGGCGAAGCGGCATTGATGTTGATCCGGCTAGCGGCCGTTGAAGCGGGCCTCCTGCCGCCCGCCTGGAGGGCTTCCGATTCCTTTCGGGGATAAATGGTGACCATCTCCTGCAACCCCCCATAAAAGATCTCGGGCGTGACCCCCCTGACCCGGAGCAATTCCTCCACCGAGTCAAAATCGCCGTTCTTTGCGCTGTAGGGCACGGGAAGGGACTGGTAGTAATCATTCTCCGCCCCGTACAGACGGTGAAGGTCGTCCGCGTCCCGCCAGTCCTGGATGGAGTCGACGATAATGTTTTTCTCCTCGTCCCCCAGATCAAAGGGGTTCAGCATCAGTTGCAGAAGGGACTGGCCGGCGGTGTTGATATTGATCTTCCCGCTCTCGTTTTCGATCTTTATGTCGATTCGCCCTCCCTTAAAACCAATAGGAGGGATCTCGGATCCAATGTGCCAGGCATACTTTTCCTCTTCGGAAAGCAGGGCGTCCTTTTCAAGCCTCAGCGGAAAAACCGGGTCCTTGTGAAGGAGGCCCTGGACGGCAAGCTCAACGCCGGCCCTGGCGAAATAATAGCCCTGTGTCTCTTCTTTTAAATTGCCGGTGATATGGATCTCCGTCCTCATGGTCCGGGTGAACTCACCCACCAGTACGGACAGGAGGGCGAGAATCCACAGGACCAGCACCAGGGCAAAGCCCCGGTTATGTGCGTCAAAACCACGCGCCATCAGCGACCTGCTCGTATCGGGACAATTATATACAGCGGCGCCGCCTTTTCGTCTACCTGAAATCGCACCCTCACGGCATGGGGCAACCCTTCCGCCTGATCCGGCCGAGCCGCTTCCCAGAAGCTTTGCCAGGAAGATTCCTCGGCAAACAGGGCGTCTGGAGACGGGGCCGCAAGATAATCGAAGCGCGATTCCCTGATATGAGTCAAAAGCGTGTGCCGGTTCTCCTCTTCCAACGTCTCCTGTGAAACGGTCCCGGGGCTGGAAAACGCCCTCCTTTCGCTGAAGGACACGGTCTGCCACCCCTCATCGTCCGTTTCGATACGGTAGCGCACCCGGACCGTTCCCGGCGGATCCCCGGGCACAAGGGAAATCTTCGAGGTGAATGCCATCGACGCCTCGTCGCCCTTGAACAGCGCGCCGGAGTCGTCCTCACCGTCGATCCCGATCGCCGCCGAAGGGTGGCATGAACCGAGCTGTCGTCCCATCAAGGCCAGGACGTATCGGTACCGCTGCTGCCCCTCGATCGCGGATTCCCCCTTTTCCCAGGCACGTACGCCCAATTGAAACCCGTTCTGGATAACGGTCACAATGACGGCGATGATCGTGAGGGAGATGATCAGTTCCAGCAGGGTGAACCCGGCGTTGAGGCCACGCATCCTCATTCGGTCTCCATCCTCTCGGCCGTGTGCAGCGTTTCGATGGTGAAGGTCCTTTCGTGTTCACCGCCGTCCCAGGTGACGTCCAGGGTCAGGTAAAACATCTTTTCAAGGGTTTTCGGGCTCTCCCCCGGATCCTCCTGCGGGGCTGCCAAGGCAACGGTCAGCCTCCAGCGGTAACCCTCTTCAATGTCCCCTTCGGTCTCTCCCTCCCTCAGTCTCTCGGCCAGGAGCACTTCCTCCATCTTGGCCCGGGCATGGAAGATGGCCCGGGTGTATCCGTCCGACACGTCGGCCGATTTCAACCCCTGGGAAAACAGTTGAAAGATGACCACCAGAGAAACGGCCAGGATCATGATGGCGGTCAGGACCTCGATGAGTGTAAATCCCGCGCCGCGCTTTGTCTCAACTCTCGGACGTGTCATTTTGCTTGATTTCGACCGACCCCGTGATCATATCGATGGAAAGGCTGAAACGCCTCTCTTCCTTATCCATCATGGTGACTTGTCCTCCGCTGGTTCCCCCGCCGGGGAAAAACAGGACCTTGAAGACGCCCGCCTGGGGGGTTCCTCCGTCAAAGGCCGTCGCCTCCTCGAAACGCATTCCCTCCGGGGGGAGATAGACCTTTTCATCCCTCCCCGCGGGGGCGGCGCCCGAATCCCCGCCCTCTTCCGGCGTTTCAAGCGGCCCGACCGTCAATCTGTCGGCATGAAGGTCAAAGACCGCCGCGTATGGGGCATTCCTGGTGATCGCCTGACTCCGGGCGTACCGCAACAGGGCGGAAATTTCCCTCACGCCCGCCTCTGCATGCATTCGACCGAGGGATTTTGCCAGATTGGGAACAACGAAGGCGGTTATCAGACTGATCAGAAGAAGGACGACGATCAATTCGAGGAGGGTAAACCCTGACATTGCAAAAGTCGAGGATGCCGCCCTATCCCTCTTCTTCATCACCGATATTTTTCCAGTTGACGATGTCTTCGTTTTGGCCCTCGCCCCCGGGCACCCCGTCGGCTCCGTAGGAAATGATGTCATAATAGCCGTGATCTCCCGGGTATTTGTACACATAAGGGTTCCCCCAGGGATCCTGAGGAACGGCCTTCGGCAAATAAGGGCCCTCCCAATTCTTGGCATCCTCGGGCTGAACCCTCAGGGCGTTGAGGCCCTGTTCCACCGAGGGGAACTTGCCCACGTCAAGGCGGTATGTATCCAGGGCCGTCTCCAGAAGCGATATCTGGGCCTTGGCCGCATTCTGCTTGGCCTTCTCGGTCTTGCCGAACATCTTCGGCGCAACGAGCGCCGCCAAAAGCCCAAGGATCACCATCACGATCAGGAGTTCGATGAGCGTAAATCCACGTTCTTTTCTCTTTTTTCGCAACATAACAGTCCTTTCACCCCGGTGAAATGTTAAAGTAGCTGTTCAGGTCGGTTAGGCTGTAGGCTGAAGGCTATGAGATTCCATCCAGAAGTACATGATTTCTGGATGGTGCGCTCTGCTGTCGGCATTCAGCCTCATGCCTTGTCTTTGCATAGCTTTTGCTGATAGCTGAAAGCTGATAGCTGATAACTGAAAGCTGATCGCTGATAACTGATCGCTCTTACCGCGAATCCGGGGATGCCCATTTCCGGATGTGCACCAGCTAATTCAAACGCTCCGAGTCTCCTATGATCACGCCTGTCCCCTTCCTGCGACACCTCACAGCCTCAATGCCTACAGCCTATCCACCTGAGTAGTTAAATATTAAAAGGGTATCTCGTTCATACTGAAGACCCCCATCAGCATGGCGATGACGATAAAGCCGACCACCAACCCCATGAAGAGGATCATGACCGGTTCGAGAAGGCCGATGAGCTGTCTGATGGTTTCTCTTGTCGCCCTTTCATAATTCTTGGCGACCTGGAGCAGCATCTCATCCAGTCTTCCGGACTCTTCCCCCACCATGATCATCTGGATGCCCAGGGAAGGCAGAATTTTCGCATCCTCGAGGGATTTGGACAACCGGTCGCCCTCTTTGACCCTGGCATGCACGGACTTCATGGCCCCCGCAATCACCGAATTACCGATAATGTCCCGGACCAGATCAAGGGCCTGCAGGATCTGAACGCCGCTCCTGAGGAGCACGCCGAGAGTCCTCGCAAAACGGGCCGTCTCAATCTTCGAGATGAGCGCCCCCAGGACAGGCACGCGCAGTTTCGTCCGGTCGATGCGCATGCGCCCTCCCGGGGTCCGTCTGTACCGGTCCCACATGATCCAGCAGGCCGCCACAACCAGGGGGAATGACCACCACCAGTTCTTCAACACCGTGCTGAGGTTGAGGAGTACCTTCGTGGACAGGGGCATCGCGGTTCCGAGATCGGAAAAGATCACGGCGAACTTGGGAATGACAAAGGTCAAAAGAACAATGAGCGACACGCCTCCAACCAGGACGAGGAATGCCGGGTATATCATGGAGGAAAGGATATATCCCTTGAGTTCTTGAGAGGCCTCCAGAAAGAGACCGAGTCGCTTCAGGGTGTCCTCCAAAACCCCGCCGATTTCACCCGCCTTGACCATGTTGACATAGAAGGTCGAAAAGGCCTCCGGGTACCGCGCCATGGCATCGGAAAGATACGCGCCCCCCTGAACCGACTTGAGGATCTCCCCGATGACGGCCCTGAACCTCTCTTTTTCAATCAGATCGATCAGGACGGACAGCGCACGGTCCACCGGCATTCCGGCCTCGAGCAACACCGCCAGGTCCGTGGTAAAGACCATGACATCCTTGGACGAAATGCGAAAAAAAAAGGAACTGAACCTTTTTGTCAGTCTTGAGCGGGCCGCCTCGGAACCGCCTTCCGCCGCATGAATCCGGATGGGGATATAGCCCTGATTCTGAAGCCTTCGGACGGCACTCCTTTCGTCTTCGGCACTGAGGGTCCCCTTTGTGATCTTTCCTGAGGCGTCGGCAACCTTATATGAATAGGCCGGCATGTCTGTTGTGATCAAACCTCATCGTGTTTCCTTGTTTCCATCCGGAGACACATGATTTCTGGATGGAGCTATCAGCTGTCAGCATTCAGCGTTCAGCATAATACTAATACCTTTTCTTTGCAGAGCTTTTGCTGACAGCTGATAGCTGATCGCTGATCGCTGACCGCTGATCGCTCTCATCGCGGATCCGGGAATGCCCGTTTCCGCATTCGCACCAGGGTGTGGGCGCGGCGCCCTGAACAGAAGCAAATATCCTGTCAAAAAGTCATTTTTTTGACAAGACGCGTCAAATCAACCTTCAACCGTGACCCGCAGGACATCCCGTATTGTGGTCACACCCCTTTTCACCTTTCGCCACCCGTCCTGCCGCAGGGTTACGAGCCCCTTTTCAATAGCGAGCCGCCGGATCCGCTCCGCATCGGAATTGGCCATGATCTCCCTCCGGATATCATCATCCACCGGCAGGTATTCGAAGATCCCGGTTCGACCTCTGAACCCCGTGTTGCGGCACTCCAGGCACCCCTTTCCTTCGAAAAACTGCATGTCAGCCCCCTCTTCAGGACTCATGTCCATGGCCCGGATCAGTTTGTCCTCGGGGTCGGCCTTGTGCCTGCAGCTTGGGCAGATCACCCGGACGAGGCGCTGGGCCAGGACCCCCAGCAGGGTGGATGCCAGGAGAAAATTCTCCACGCCCATGTCCAGGAGCCTGGTAATGGCGCCCACCGAATCGTTGGTATGGAGCGTACTGAAGAGCAGGTGCCCGGTGAGGGCCGACTGGATGGCGATCTCGGCCGTCTCATGGTCACGGATCTCCCCGACGAGGATGATGTCCGGGTCCTGCCGCACGATCGACCGCAGCCCCTGTGCGAAGGTCAGGCCGATCTTGGGACTGACCTGTATCTGGTTCACACCCCTGAGCTGATACTCCACCGGATCCTCGAGGGTAATGATCTTGTTTTCCGGAGAAACAATCTTGGCCAGGGTCGTGTAGAGGGTCGACGTCTTTCCGCTCCCCGTCGGACCGGTGACCAGAATCATCCCGTAGGGTTGATAAATCAGGCGCTGATATCCCTCCCGCAGCTCCTCGGGAAAGCCCAGCCTTTCCAGATCGAGGATGAGATTCTCCCGGTCGAGTATCCGCATGACCAGGCTCTCCCCGAAAAGGGTCGGGATGGTGGATACGCGAAAGTCGATTTCCCGGTCCGTAATCCGCAGCTTGATCCTCCCGTCCTGGGGCAGGCGCCTTTCGGAGATGTCGAGCTTTGCCATGATCTTGAGCCGGGATATCACGGCGGCCTGGAAACGCTTGGGGGGCGATTCGATTTCGTGCAGCACGCCGTCGATCCGGTACCTCACGCTGAATTCGTTTTCAAAGGGTTCGAAGTGGATATCACTGGCCTTCAGCTCCACGGCGTTGAGAATGAGTCGATTCACCAGGCGGATGATCGGGGCCTCTGAGGCCATATCGATGAGGTGATCGATATCTGCATCCCCGTTGCTCGAGATCTCGGCGATATTTTTGTCGGCCTCCTCGATGATCGTCTCCATGGACTGGCGACCCGCGCCATAGAGCCGCTCGATGCTGTCAAGGATGTCCTCGGCCCGACCCAGACAGATCTCCAGATTACGACCAAAGGCGAATCTGAGGGACTCGACGGTCTGCGCGTCCTCCGGTTCGGCCATGGCGATGCGAAGTGTGGAATCCCTGATCTCCAGCGGCACGAATTTCGCATGCTTCATAAACCGGACAGAGAGGTTGTCCAGTTCCACCGGTTCTCTGGGATAATCCTGCGCTTTGACTTGCATTGTTCTGGGATCGGTCATGGGCTACCATCACGGCTGCTTGTTCAGGAACGTACCGGGCCTCTGATTCACCGGTCCCGGCAGAGGGCCTCAAAAGGTCACCTTTGGGGGACGCAGGACCGATCGCTCTGAGGGAGACACGGCCCGACAAAATCTTATTGACACCATTGAACAGCAGACATTATCCTGACACGGATAATGCATACAATGGGTCGTCGGATAACTCTTTTAAATAACGGGAATATAGAAAATTTGCCATCCAGTGTCAATGTGTAATGTGGCAGGATGGTTTTCCCTGTCTCTGGCTTTTACCGCCTATTCACAGCTTTCGAAAATCTTTTTTAGGAGTGTAACATCATGTGGAATAAAAAGAATTTGTTGATGGCGTGTCTCATGTTCATGTCCTTTCTCCTCTCCTCATCAGCGGTGGCGGCGACCCTGGGCACGGAAACCGGTAACATCACGATAAGTGCCAATGCGCCCGTGGCGGCCCTGGAGGTTTTCGGCAGGAACAAAACCAATGGGATAGCCGCGGTCCTGGCCTCCGCAAAGGGAGGAAAGACCCTCTATTTTCCCCATTTTGCGGCGAATAAGGAGTGGTGGACCGGGATTGCGGTGGCCAACCTTTCAGCCGCCAACGCCACGGTCCTGACGATCAAGGCCTATGATACCGCGGGAAAGGTGCTGTTTCAGAAAAGCGGGCTCAGGATCGAGGCCGGGGGGCAGACCCCTTTCATGACCATCCAGGAGATTTTCGGGGCCAATGCCGAGGGGACCGGTTGGATCATGCTGACCTCATCGACCACGGAGGTGACCGCCGTAGAAATGTTTGGGTCATCCCAGGGGATCACCGCCCTGACCCCGGCCCTGACCCCTGGCTGGAACCTTTACTTTCCCCACTTCGCCTCCACCCATGAGTGGTGGACCGGGATTGCGGTGGCCAACGCCTCGGGATTGTCGAATGTCGTCGAATTCAAGGCCTGGGACGAGTCCGGTACACAGATCGGCAAGACCATAAGGGTGACCATTCCCCCATACGCCCAGATGCCCCCTAAACTGGTCAGCGACCTTTTTGAAGGGACCGTCTCCGGAACCGGCTGGATCAGTATGGAATCATCGCAGCGGGCGGTGGGCCTCGAGATCTTCGGTCAGAAGGGAGGGGTGAACGGGATTGCCGGGTTCACCGTCTCCGGGGAGCTTGCCAGAGAACTCTACATCCCCCATTTTGCCTCCGACGCACAATGGTGGACCGGCGTGGCCTTTGCCAACCCGGGAAACCAGGCGGCAAAGGTGACCCTGTCCGCATATAACACCAGCGGGCAGCAGATCGGCACGTCCCAGCAGGTGTCCGTCAAGGCCCAGGCCCAAATGCAGCCACAGACCGTGGCCCAGCTCTTTGCCGGCACCGTGAGCGGTACGGGCTGGATCAAAGTGACCTCCGACCGGGACATTGCGGGCCTGGAACTGTTCGGCCGCAAATCCGACAACAGCCTGGCAGGCCTGGCATTGAGCGGCGAAAAGGCCACGACCCTGCATTTCCCCTATTTCGTCAACAATTCTCAATGGTGGAGCGGGATCGGGGTGGCCAATCCCCAAACGGCCACGGCCGCGATTTCACTCGTGGCCCGGGACAAAGACGGAAAACAGATGGGGCAATCGGTGAACTGGAATGTGCCGGGTCTGGCCCAGGGCTCACCACAGACCGTCCAGTCCCTCTTCGGCCTGACCGGCGGAACCGGTTCCATCTCCAGCAATCATGAGGCCTTGAGGGCAATGGTCGCGATGGCGGCGGCCCAGCAAGAGGCCTATGCCGATCTGCTGGCCATCTTTTCCAATGACTTTACCGTGCCCCTCTTTGATCCCACGGTTGCAGCCGACGCCGCTGATTACGATCTGCTCCAGGCCGCCATTGCCAAAGTGGTCGCCGCCGGTGACGCCTACCAGCAGGCCATCAATTACTTTGATCAGCAAAACGCCCTCACCCCCACCTCCGTCGCCGGTTTTTCATTTGTCCGTCCATGCGGCATCCTGAGCAGCGTCAAGGACTTCTTCTGGGGCTGGGCCAAGGGCAACGGTGAGAGATCCAAAGACCGCATTTTGCAGATCCACTCCCAGATGGATCCCCAGACCCGGCAGGAGATGTTTAACGTGGCCCATGACAAGTTCGGCGATACGGTGGGCACCAACCAGGCTGAATTCATCCAGAAGCTCCAAAACGGAGAATTGAACAATCAGGCCGCTCAGCTCCATTCCAATTTCACCAGCAGCCCCGAGACCCTGGACTATGCCCTGTACGCCAAAGACAACAAGATGGATACAACCAGTGTGGCGCATCAGGAAGGGGCCGACGGCGTGACCAAGGGGGTTGATGTGGTCGTCGATGCCAACACGACCATCCTGAACGCCAAATTCCCCGGTTTTTCCGACGGCTTTGACAAGGGAAAGGACGCCGTTGAAAATATCAACAAGCTGGCTGATGATCCCCTGGGCTATGCCGCCGACAAGGTCAAGGGAGAACTGGAGGGCAAGGCCAGTCAGTGGCTCCAGGACAAGACCGGCATCTCCAAGGACCTTGCCGACGTGTCGGCTCAACAGGCCAGCCAACAGGTTCAGAACCTCGTCAAGCATGCCCTGGTCAAGGACAAGACCGGGGATGAAAAGGATCAGGCCATCAAGGACCTGAACATGGGCTATGTCGCTCCTGCTTACAGCGAAGAAGATGACAAGTCCAAAGTCGAAGGCACGGTTATCGTTCCCAACACCGACCCGGAGGGCGATCCCCTGACCGAAGATGAACTCATTTTCTTAACAATTTTGGCCATCCTGGATGAGATGGAGGATGAACAAAAAATCCCTGTCAACCCCGGCGGGTATAATGTCCAGGTGGTTGGAGAACAGAACGTCAATCAGGTCCCAAATGTCAAGGTGCCCGAAGACGGCGGCGTGGTCATTGCCGTGGGGGACAATCCCCCGGCCGTGACCAACTACGCACTCTCGGCCTCGGCCTCTCCCGCCGACCCGCCCCCCGGAGTCGGGGTTACGGCGACGGCGGTCGTCCTGCCGGCCCAGGCCGGACTCCAGATCTCCTTTTCCATCTCCGGCACAGACGGCTACGGCAACGCGGGAACCTTGCTGACCAACAGCCAGGGGACGGCCTCCTTTTGGATTCCCGGTGGGGGCGAAGGGGTGGTGGATACGGTCAGATTCACCCTGATGGAGACCGGGCAGACCGTCACCTTCAGCTATGTCTTTTAAGATCCTCACGGCCGACAGGGCAGGGGTCCCGCACCGGACCTTGCGACTTGAAGCCATGCTCAAATAATGCTTGACAGATGGGGGAGACAAACACTCCCCCATTTTGTTGTCCGGTGGCCGGGTAAAGCGATCGGGGCAGGCCGACCGGGCCGGGTCTGGATCCTTTCTTTGGAACGGTCTTTATAATAAGGACAAGAACCACGCCTTTCCTGCACCCGGCAGCGGTGATGTCAAGGATTCGCTGGGGGATTCATGATGCCGGTTTTTAGATCCGGAAATTACGGACCATGGTCTTTCCGGCTGCTCCTCGTCGCCCATCTCCTTCTTCTCGGAACGCTTGGGCCTTTTGAGGCGGCGCCTTCACACGCAGAGGAGGTCACCCTCTCACCGTCGGTCGTCAGGGTCTCTGCCTATGAAGGGCATGACCCCTTGAATACATGGGGCCTCACGCTGACCAACCGGACGAACGGGGTGCTGGACCTCATGCTGGCGGCCGAGGAGCCCTGGATCTCCTGTGTACCGGACAAGATCCGCCTCGACGAATCGGATCGTATCGCCCTGGTCTTCTCCACGGCGGATATGCCGGCCGGATTCTTCGCCGGGATGATCCGTATCCTGTCCGGTGAAGGCCTTCCTGTGGCGGAGCTGCCGGTCTCCCTCAATATCATCCCCCGCCCATGGACCTCCGGTTCCGCAGCCCTTGCCGGGGCCGACCGCCTGCACGCCCATGGCATCTTCGGGCAGGGGACCTCCGTCGCCATTGTCGATATCGGATTTCAACACCTGGATACGGTGCTGAAAGACGCGCGCTCGCCCTACCATATTTCCCCTCATGATTTTACCGGCAGGGGTCTGCAGGCCGACAGCTATCATGGAACGGCCGCGGCTGAAGTGGTGCACGGACTGGCGCCCGAAGCCACGCTCTACCTCCTGAAGATCATGGACGAGGAGACCTTGGACCGGGCGGTGGATTTCTGCATCGCCCACCAGGTGGATATCATCGTCCACCCTGTCGGGTGGTTCCGTTCCGGCGATCAGGACCGCAGTGGTGTGGCCGCGATCGCCGAACGTGCCGTGGGATACGGCATACTGTGGGTCAATTCCGCCGGCAACCATGCCTTTCATCACTACCAGGCGGAATTTTCGGACGACAACCGTAACGGTTACCATGAATTCAATGTCCAGGAGGGTGTCTTTGACGAGTCCAATGAATTTTACCTGTCCGCCGGGGAAGAGGTTTCCGTGTATCTGAACTGGAACGGCCGCCCGGGCGGTGAGGAGGATTACGATCTGTTCCTGATGCACAACGACAAGGTGGTTGCGTCATCGACAAACCGTCAGGACGGTCCGTCGACTTCCTCTGAATCGATCCTCTCCTATTTTGCTGCGGCATCAGGCCCCTATGATGTGAAAATCATGCGGCGACGCGGGGATCAGGGACAAGTCCTGAATCTCTTCGTTGATTATCCCGATTCCGGCCTGACTTATTTTACCCCTGAAAACAGCCTCTTGTCGCCGGCCGAAACGGCAGGAGTGGTGGCGGTCGGGGCAATAAACCCCGGCGATTGGAAAACCGGCGGACCGCCGGCCCCATACAGCTCCCGCGGCCCCACCCCGGACGGCCGCATCAAACCCGACATCATGGGCCCCGGGGCCGTCCCTGTCACTTTCGGCAATTTCTTGGGCACCTCGCCCGCCGCGGCGTATGCAGGCGGCCTGGCCGCCTTGCTCAAAACCCTACACCCCTCCTGGCGGGCAGCCGACCTGGAAACCTTTCTGGCCTGCTCATCCCTTGACCTCGGCGAAACGGGGAAAGACCCCCTTTATGGATCGGGAAGGGTCAGTCTGACCGACCTTGTGCTGGGTGGAACCGAGTTGCTTTTTCCCCATGTTGCGGACGTGGGGGAGTGGTGGACCGGGGTGGTCCTGACGAACACGACCGATCAGCCGGCCGACATCAACATTTTCGCGTACGACGATGACGGCCGGCTTTTGGCCTTCCGGTCTGAAACCCTCCGCGCCCGCGGTCTCCTGGCAGGGACCGCGGAACAGGTCAGTGGTGCTGCCATTCGGACCGGTTCTTTGAAAATAACCTCCACCAGGCCGTTGGCGGGAATAGCCATGTACGGCAATGGTGATGACATCGGCACGGCCTGCGCCGTGGATCAGCCTGACAAAGGCCTTTACCTTCCCTGTGAGTCCGGGGGGGATGACTTGAAGTGGACAGGCCTGGCCTTGCTCAATCCCAATGAGGAATCGACGGCCGTGACCCTGGCACTCATCGGGGACGAGGGCGGGACCCTGGCCGAACGGGAGGTGATGGTGCCTGCGAATGGCAAGCTCCTGGGGAAACTGTCGGACCTCTTTTCCTCTCCAGTCGAGGGGGCGGCCGCGGTCACGGCTCAAAGCCGGTTGCCGGTCGCCGGCCTGGTCGTCACGGCGGAGGATGCCGTTTCGGTTTCAGCCCTCTCCGGGCCGCCTTCGGGGATGCCGCTCTATGGAATGCCTGCACCGGACGGGTTAAGTCACCAAATAGATGATATCCAATATGCCTCGATCCATTCGGTTTCGGAAACGGGGGAGGGAAAAATCCGGATCACCCGGCAGGACATCCCGAGCGCGCCCCGGGAAGAGGACGGCTTCTCCCTGGCCGCCTGGCAACAAGTGGATTTTTCGGCCGGCAAAACGGCCTTACTTCCCGGCCTGGCCGCCGGGCGGTCCCTGGTCATTCCCTATCTGGTCGGCCGGGAGGACTGGGACACGGTCTGCGCCTTTTATAATCCGCAGACCGGGCCGGTCGTTGCCGGGTATCGTTTTTATCCGGCGACCGGCCTCCATCCATCCAAAGTCGGAACAGTAACCATTCCCGGACAGGGCCTTTATTGTTTTTCCATGGCGGACATTTCTCCCGGCGGATTTGAAGACCCGATCCAGGGTTCACTGTTCCTGGATGCCACCGGTCCGGTGTACGGCGCCGCCTTTTTTGCCCTGGAGACCGGAGCCGGCGGCTGGGCGGCCGTACCGGCCCGGGTGATCGGTGAACCGTAATGCGGCTGTTCTTTCATTTTCATATGAATGTTGCCCTTTCCAATAAAGGGGTGGAAATCATGATTTCCTTTCGAATTTTTCAAAGGGCTAAAGTGTTACTCATTTTCATCCTGTCTAAACCGGTTTTTTTACAACGTTGGGCTGTAATGGATAAACCAGGTATGCGTTTAGCTGTTTGAAAGAGCCCAGCAATTTGGGCCATGGGAGTCTCTTTTCAAAAACAAAGGGTCATGGAAAAGACTAATACGTCAGGGGCAGCCTAGGCGGACGGCGGACCTATGTCAGTCGCTATTAAGCCTTGATTTTCATGGGTTTCCCCGGGCGGTGCTCCGTCCGCCTGAAGCCCGGTTTCTATGCGGACATCCGGGCACCGATTTTTCGTTTTTGAAAAGAGATTCCCATGGCCCCCTCCGTGATGGTGTAATTTTCAAGAGCCTGAAGTGTTACTAAACCGGCAAGCAGGAGGCGGGATTTTTTCGGACTTCGCCCGGGGCGGGATACTTCGAGCCTGAATCAGGACGGATGAGGGGGCAAAATCCGGGCGTGATCGGAGCGCCAAAAACATCGGAGGGAGCGCAGCAAAGAGGACATCCCGGATTCTGTCACACTGGAATACTGTGAAAAAAAAGACAGGGCCTCATGACCCTGCCTTTTGATGTCTGAAAACCGGGGGGATTATGACCGTTTGAATTTTCTCCTCAACGCTGCAATCCCCACCAGTCCACAACCAACCAGCAGCATGGTGGCGGGCTCCGGAGTGGGGTGAGAAACTTGTTGGTCATACGAAAAATCGTCTACATACGAACTGGTGCTGATGGTGGTCGTATCCCCAAAACCTCCATAGGAAGAGGGACTTCCCAGCCCCGGCCCTCCACCGGAGGATGAGCCTCCTCCACCCCCTGCACCCAGGGTAATCTTTGGTTTCGTCTTCGTAACAACAATTATGTCGTCGTTTTCGTCTAATGCGTAACCGTGACCGGATTCGACAGCGGTGGTTGTAGCAAATCGGTCCACATCCCCGATCTCGAATATTGGTTTGGCTCCAACTCTCTGGGTCAACCCTAAGCTCAAAAATACCAGCAATAGAAACATTAAAGACTTCTTCATCCTCATCCCTCCTCTTTTTCTGCAACCGGGCAACGCTAGTCAGCGATCAAGATGTTACAACCGGTGAATGTGAATTGTCTTATTATAGAAGCAAGAAGGAGGCCAAAACAGATAAAAAAATAAACGATGCAATTTCAGCATCTTATAAAAAAGGAATAAGCTGAAAGGCCGAAAGTTGCAAAAAAATACGCATCAAAGTGAAAAAAAGTTACATTTATTGATATAAAATTACGCCCTCTGAACAGCCATCACGCTTAACAGGACCCTCCCATGCCCACTCGTCACGAACCTCCGCCTGTCCGACCATTTCATAGGAGACGCCATGCCCGTCATAAGGCCTTTTTCTTCAAAAAAATGGGCTTTTGTCCCTCCTCGGTACGTTTTTATTCCCGGACGGCTTCACGATTCGAACAGGCATCTTTTTTAGACCCGGCCGACAGAGAACCGGCTGTCTTGAAACAGGCCTCAGCCTTCTTCAGCATCCCCATACGGGCATAGCAGACGCCCAGATTGTTGTGGGAGTATGCGTGCCAGGGATGAATGGAGCACGCCTTTTCAAAGTCTACGGACGCCTCGTTTATCCGGCCCAATGAAAAATAGGCCATTCCCCGGTACCAGGGAATGGGATTCGACACAGGGTCCATATTATAAACCATTGAGCAGGCCAGGTTGCACTCTGCGACGGCCTGATCCCAGCTCCCGGCTTTGATCGCCGCCACGGCCTTTTTTGCGTGAACTTCAGAGCGCATCCTCATAATCCCGGTCCCCATGAACAAGACAAGGACCAGGAGCATCGCGCCGTGAATCCATGTAATGGGGATCTTCCGGTGCCTGCTCCGATTCGGGCATGCCCTGTGATAGACCGAAACCAGGGACGCCAGAATGAGTGCGAGGAACACGTTGTGGCAGATCCTTTCCCTTGGAAAACTGAAAAAAGAGATAACCAGGTATCCCATCACGCCATACAGCATACAGAGGCAGAATATTTTCGTCTCGTCATGAAAGGCGCCGGAGAGGATCCTGATGCCATAGAAGACCGCACTGCCCAGAAAGAGCATGTAAAAGCCGAATCCCAGGGAGCCATACTCGGAAAGAATCCCCAGATAATCATTATGGGGCCTCTGATAGCAGATCACGGTTTTTCGTCCTGCCTGGCCGTGTTCCGTCGGGGTATTCCCATAGCGGGGTGAGACGATTTTCCATTGACCCGGTCCGGCCCCTGAAAACGGCCTGTCACGGATCATCGCCATTGTGACGTCCCAGAGGGCGAATCGTATCTTCAGTGACTCCGTCGAAAGGACCGAGGAGACATCCGTCTTGCCCGTGACCAGGCAGGGGCCCATGGTTGCGAGGGACAAAAGGACCAAAAGGGGGATGGTCCTGGACGGTCCTGGCACGGCCCTTCGCTTTTCATGATGCCTGTTGAAACACAGGAAAGCCGCAAAAATAATGCCGGCGGAGAGAAATACCGCCAGCCAGACGGCCCTTGTTTCTGTCAAAAGGATGGCAAAATGGACAAAAAGCAGAGAGAGAAGGCTGTAGATCCGCCAGGCCCCCGACAATCGGAACGCCCCGAACAGGGCAAAGGGCGTCGTGAGAAACAGGGCGGAGCTGTAGAGATTCTTGTTTGCCATGACGGCCTGAATGCCGCTCTTTCCGTGAAAGGTGAAAAGATGCGGCCAAAGCAGGCTGCCTATCCCGACAAGGGCCAGCAGGGTCCCTGAAACAACCATCCCTTTTGTCAGGGCATGAATGGCATTCTCCTCATTGAAAGCGATGATTATTGAGGCTGTGTAGAGGAACAGGAAAAACAGGAGATTTTTCTGGAGGTCGAAAAGGGCCTCAGGAAGATTCACGGCCCTGGGGAAAGAGACGGCTGCAGATGCGGCAAAGCAGGCTGCAAAAAAAAAGATCCGCCTCGAAACAATGGTAAAATCATGGTGCCCGGTTCCCCTGAAGTTTTTTAAGGTAACGGTCAGGACCAGGCAAAAAGTCAGGGCGGACCATAAAAGGAAGCGAATCGGCAAGACCGGGTCAATGGTCAGAGGGTGATGCGCAAAGGGGAGGACAAAGATCCCGCCGATGATCAGCATCCACAAATCGAAACGGCCCCCTCGTGTTTTCATCAATCGTATCGCCCGGTTTGGGTGCCCTGGATGAAATCCGTATCCGAGCCGGACAGGGGGATATCCGTCCCTCTCCCTGCGCCGTCCCCCAGCCCTTTTGCAGGCCGATGGATACGATCGCCTCTGTCAGGCTCTTTCACGACCCCGTCATTTGAGGTGTTGTATTCTGCATCCCTCGACATTTCCCCCGGTTTTCCCACGTGCCGAGGCCTCACGGAAAAAGAGGGAGAAGGAGCGCGGATGCCCGCCCCTTGACGATCCGTCTCCGACCCGGCGTAAAGAAACAGGTCCACCCTTCGTGTTTCCTCATTCCATTTCAATGCGTGATCAACGCCCTTGAGAATTCGTGCCAAGGCCTTTTCAAGGGTGATATCCTTTAACGTCGTCGTGACATTGAAGTCCTCGTAATACCCTGAAACATGGATATGCCAACCGGAAATAACGGACAGGCGTGCCACGCAGGCGGTCAGGGGTTCATCCCTGAATTCTATGGAAAATACCCGAGGCCGTCGGCCCTCTTCTCCATCCGCGTATCCCTCCTGCACCCTCCATACACCGCAGGTGATGACAAAAACGCAGATCAGGAAAAAGACAGAAGGCCCTCTTCTCCCTGCCTTTTTAAAGGCCCCTGAAAGGGTTTCCGGGAGGATTGCTCTTTGGACATTTTCCGAGAAAAATGCAGGGGAATGACGCACACTCCCCCGGGCGTTTGGATGTTTTTTTATGATCTCAGCCAATTGATGGTTTCGCAACAAGTCAAAACGTATGAATTCAGCCCTTTCCAATAACTGTGTGGAGATCATGCTCCCTTTCTGAAGTGACCAGCGGGAGCTTCGGAACAGAAGAAAGGGTGCATGATTTCCTTTCGAATTTTTCAAACGGCAAAGTGTTACGTAAAAAGAAGATGGCCGACACCATATAACGGGCAAGCGGGGAAGTGCTCATGCTCGATCATTCATTCGCATTCACCCGTTCTCATGATATAAACATCGTCAAAGTAGGCCGTAAAGTGTGCCGGTCCATATTCAATATTTGAACCTCGGATACCTATGGCCTTGAAACTGTCCGAAAGGCTGGCAAATTCCTCAGGCATATCGAACACCTGCTTTCCCTGTCCCGCGACTTCCAACGTTATTTTGCCGTCAAAATAATAGATACTTATCGTATAGGTTTGCCCTATAACATCTGTCGGTGTTTCAAATTGACACCAAGACATGTCACTGACATAGGCATTGTCACTCGTCCTCGCAATGCCCAGCCCCCCGGCTATGTTCCTGAAAATCGGCCGGAGATCCAGGGCAAGCCAGTAATAATTGTCGCCGATGTATCCCGGCCTCATGCCGATGCGGGCCCTGAAGTCCTCCTGAGTATGCCATGAGGTGATGGTCACCTTTGTTCTGATTCCAATGACGTCGTCCGGACACTGGCTCACCACCAACCAACTGGAGTCGTCGGAAGGTCCCTTGTATGCGAATTTGGCTTGACCGTTTTCGATCGTAATATCCGCCGAGCTGGCATCAGTCGACCACTTTGTCTCATCAATCTCACCTGATTCGAAATCATCATACAATATCCAGGGGTACGGCTCTTCTTCCACTGCCTTCATGACGATATCATAACTGGTCTGTTCACCCTCCAGTACCGTCTTAAAAGGCATCATCGAATCACAGAAGCAAAACAGGGTGATCCGCCCGTCCTGGTCCAGAGGCAGATACAGGCTGTAATCGCCGATCGGGTCACAGGAAAACATGTACTGCCCATTGGCCAGCACCATGGTACAGAGACGGTCCCCCTTGAGATTCTTCACGGTGCCGTTCAGAGGCACCCAGTCGACGGCATAAGCCTTGCCGATAAGGATGGTCATCACACATAAAAGACATACAAACAGTAAACGGTTGGACTTCATGTCATCCTCCTACTTTTTCTGTGAATGATGTGACGATGCTTTCTGGAATAAAAACCTTGGAATCCTGCAGCAAAACCAGCACGGACCGGTTGAAATTTTGCGTCAAGGCCTTTGGATCGGAAAGAGCTCCCGGGCCACCGGATTGTAACAAGATATCCCAGAAAAACATGCAAATTCCGCGCCGGAGACAGCCGACTCAAGACCCTGTTTTACGACTCCCATAAAAAAATCTCCTCCCGAAAGGGTGGATGAGAATGGGGCGGAAAGGCCGGCGCCAAAGAAATCCAAAGTTCAAGCACAGCGCGCATCATGATGGGACAGAACGCGTTCAATCGAGATCTACCCTTGTGCATTTTGGGGTGTGTCTCCGTTGGTTTTTCCGCAGCAAAGGCTATCGGATCGTAAAAATACTACCGGATAACACACACCAGGAAAGGCCTGTGAGTCAAGAACAATCGATAAAAACCCGGCCCCGGACATCTCAGGCGAGATTCGGCTTGGAATCAGGACCGATGGACGGTCGGGATTTTTCCGTGTCCGGAGCTGGTGGTGGAGAAGAAACCGCCGCAGCAGGACTTCCGGGGGCGCCCGGATCTCACCTCTATCCCCCAACCAACGGTGATACCTCGCCCGCCTCCCGTCTCCTGTCTCCTGTCTTCTGTCTACTGTCTACTGTCTTCCGTCTTCTGCCTTCCGTCTTCTGTCTTCCGTCTCCTGCCCCCTGTCGCCCAATCGCTGACCGCTGATAGCCGATAGCTGAGAGCTGACCGCCGACCGCTGAGAGCCAATAGCTGAGAGCTGACCGCCGACCGCTGACAGCTACCTACTGTCTCCTGTCTCCTGTCTCGTGTCTTCTGTCTCCTGTCTCCTGTCTCCTGTTATTGTTTGCCCGTCCCCTTTTTTACCCTTCTAATTTTATTTATGTTTTTCTCCGCGGTCCCTGCGATCTCTGTGTGAGATACCTGTTTTTTGATCTTTTTCTCCACCCCATTTCCTGCCTTCTTACTCTTCAAGCCCTTCATGGTAATATTATTTGCCTGTCCCTTTTCCACTGTTTTTCTGTCTTCCGTCTCCTGTCTCCTGTCTTCCGTCTTCTCTCCTCCATCTTCCATCTCCTCTCTCCCATCTCCCGCAAAAGAACACATCCCAATTATCTTTTCGTGCAACCAATGGTGGGATATTACAGCCCCGGCACCCAAAAAACATACCATTCTTTAAAGTAAGCCTCTCTCCAAGCGGGTATATGACGCCGGAATACCCGCCTTTTTGTGCCTTCCGCCGGGGAAAATGCCTTTTATCATCCAGCGCATCGTTTATCCGTCATGTTTTTCCACCACCCTGCCGATGATATGAGCAGATGGACAGGCGCTCAGATCAGAAGTGGTTCGATTATTGCAAATACACAAATTCAGTTTTGGTGCAGCCTGTTTCCGATAAAGGTAAATCCTGGGTAACCAGGAGACACAAAGCCGCGGGTCCTGACCAAAACCAGGACAGCCGGGTTGCCGAAGAAACAATGACCACCTCCTCGAAATGGTGGCTTGTTTCAAAAAAGTATACGTTTCGATCTTAAAGGAGGTTGGTCATGAAAAAACGCAATCCATTCAATGAAAGATTCACGATAGTATTCGCCCTTTTGCTGGGCCTTTTTGTCTTGGGCGCATCTCCGGCATTTGCCGGGAACGGTAAAGCCAAATATGTGGCCGGAGAGCTCCTGATCCAGATGAAGGTCGGCGCATCCAAGTCGGAGGTCAAAGGGGCCCTCAAGCAGTGCGGCGCCACGACCCTGGGCGAGATTGAACGGATCAGGGTTAAACGCATCAAGGTCCCGGCCCAGGCGCTCGAAAAGGTCAAGGCCGCTCTTTCCAAAAACCCCCACTTCAGCTTCGTGGAAAACAACTATCTGGCCATGGGCGCAGTCAATCCAAATGATGAAAAGTTCCCCTCGCAGTGGCATCTGCCAAAGATATCCGCGCCGGCCGGCTGGGACCTGAACGTGGGGTCAGAGGGCGAACCCATCGCCATCATCGATTCCGGCGTTGATCCCACCCACCCGGACCTTGCCGCCAAGTTGTTGACCGGGTACAACTTTGTTGGAGATAATACGGATACCCACGATGTGCTTGGCCACGGGACCGCCGTAGCCGGATCCTCGGCGGCCATCACCAACAACACCACAGGGGTTGCAGGAGTCGCCTGGAATAACCCGATTATGCCCCTGGCTGTGCTTGGTGCGGATAATTTGGCTTCTTACTATGATGTTGCAGCGGCCGTTATCTACGCGGTTGACCGGGGTGTCCGGGTCATTAATATCAGCCTCGGTGGGCCCAGTATTTCTTATACCATGCAAAACGCCGTCACCTATGCATGGAATCATGGGGCGCTGGTCTTCGCATCCGCGGCCAACTCCAACACGAGCACACCCCATTACCCGGCGGCGTGCACCTATGCCGTCGCCGTTTCGGCCACCACCTCGACAGACACAAAGGCCAGTTTCTCCAATTACGGGGACTGGATCGACATCGCAGCCCCGGGCTCCTCGATCCTTACCACCAATCGTGGCGGGGGATATGGGAGCTGGAGCGGAACCTCCTTCTCCTCCCCCATCGCAGCGGGGCTCGCAGCCCTCATCTGGTCGGTCGACCCATCCCTTACCAATGCAGAAGTGCTGGATATCATGACCAGAAATGCCGATGACCTCGGCGATCCCGGTTTTGATATCTACTTCGGCTACGGCCGGATAAATGTGGCAACCAGCCTCGCGGCAGCCTCAAATTCTCTGCCGATGCCCGACACGACCCAACCCGAGGTTTACATCACCTCACCAACGGATGGAAAGACACTCACCGGACCCATTACAATAGCCGTATCCGCTAATGACAATGTCAGCGTGGAGAGGGTGGATTTGAGCATCAACGGGACGCCTGCGGCCTCAGACTCTGAATTCCCCTATGAATTCTATTGGGATACGAAAAATGATCCGGAAGGCTTCTACGAACTGACCGCCACCGCCTTTGACGCGGCGGGTAATGCGGGTCTGTCCACGGCTACGATTTATCTGGCGAGTCCTTTGGACACGGAACCGCCTGTTGTTTCCATCCTTTCTCCCGCAAACGGTTCAGAGGTGACCGGAACCTTCACGGTGAGCGTCTCTGCTGAGGACAATACGGCAGTCGACCAAGTGGACCTTTATGTTGATGGAAAATTCTCGGGAACCGACGGGATCGCTCCCTACGATTTTCTCGTGGATACAGCCGATCTCTCCGAAGGGGATCATGTCATTTCGGCCGTCGCTGCGGACACTTCGGGAAATACGGCGGAATCTCCAGCCGTCTTCGTCACTGTCCTGGGCAGCACTTCGGAAGACACGGTTTCGCCTGAAGTCGCCATCGGCTTATCCCCGGCCGGATCTGTACTGGACGGAACGGTCGTGATAGGGGTCTCGGCCTCAGACGATGTGGGTGTCGCCTGTGTCGAACTCTATATGAACGGGACTCTCGTACATTCAGAATCCTCCGGGACCCTCTATTTTTCCTGGGATACCACGACATCTCCAGAGGGCAATTACATCCTGTCGGCCCAGGCCTACGACACATCAGGGAACATCGGCACATCACCCGCCGTGACGGTCGAGGTGAAAAGGACCGCCGAGACCCCCACATTGCCCATGGTCGTGATCAGTTCCCCCAGGGACGGCGCCTTGATCTCCAATAAAGAGGTGATCCAAGTCAGCGCCTCGGATGAGGACGGCATCAGCCTTATTGAAGTCTACATCGACGGGACGCTCATTATGTCGAGGA
>JBMNCO010000084.1:0-1699 GCA_049366815.1 Desulfatiglandales bacterium
TGATTTCCTTGGGCTAAAATGTTACCGCGGCTTTATTTCTCCGAGTAAATGACACAAAGGAGTAGACCATGAAAGAAACGAAGCGCTGGTTTAACAAGATCACCCTCATCGCAGGGGCCTTTTCCTTCCTCCTCGTCGGTATGCTTCTGGGCGGCTTCATGTATCCTGTGCAGGCGCCCCAGGCACAGACGGGTTCGGCCCTTCCGGGGGCCCCGACGTCCTTTTCGGGGTTATCCAAGGAGGCAAGCCCGTCGGTTGTCAATATAAGCACGGTCAAGGTGTTCAGAGGGGGAGGGGGGCGCCCTACCTTGCCCATTGACCCGAACGACCCCTTCAGGGAGTTCTTTGAACGGTTCTTCAAGGAAAGGATGCCCAGGGACTTCAAGCAGCGCAGTCTCGGCACCGGTTTTATCATCGATAAAGAGGGTTATATCCTCACAAACAACCATGTTGTCGAAAAGGCCGATGAGATCAAAGTCAAACTGGCCGATGACCGGGAGTTCAGCGCCAAGATTATCGGGAGGGATCCCAAGACCGATCTGGCCCTTGTGCGTATTGACGGCGCCCGCGACCTCGTTCCCCTGCCCCTTGGGGATTCCGATGCCCTCGAGGTCGGAGACTGGGTGGTGGCCATCGGAAATCCCTTTGGTTTGGGCCATACCGTGACGGCGGGTATCGTGAGCGCCAAATACCGTCAGATAGGCACCGGGGCCTATGACAATTTCATCCAGACCGATGCCTCCATCAATCCCGGCAACAGCGGCGGGCCGCTGCTCAACACGGCCGGGGAGGTGGTCGGGATCAATGCGGCCATCTTCTCGCAGAGCGGCGGGAGCGTGGGTATCGGATTCGCCATTCCCGTCAACATGGCCAGAGACCTGCTTCCCCAACTGAAGAGCGGACGCGTGGTCAGGGGTTGGCTCGGTGTCATGATCCAGCACGTGACCCCTGAGATAAAGGAAAAGTTCGGGCTCAAGGAGGAAAAGGGCGCCCTGGTGAGCGATGTCACTGCCGGGGGACCGGCGGAAAAGGCGGGTATCGAAAGAGGGGATGTCATCGTGGCCGTTGACGGCCAAGAGATCAAAGAGATGAAGGACCTCCCCTACCTCATCGCCTCGACCCCGGTGGGAAAAACCGTAGCGATCGATGTCATCCGTAAAGGCGAATCAAAGCGTATCAAGGTGAAGATCGGAGAACTCCAGGAGGAGGGTGAAGAGACCGTGGTCAGCGAGGCCGGCCCGAGAATGGGTATGGTCGTGAAGGAGATTTCCCCTGAACTGGCGGAACGATTCGGGTTGAGCGAGACCGGCGGCGTCGTCGTGGTCGAGGTGAAAGCCGACTCGCCCGCAGGGGAGGCCGGGCTTCGGCCCGGAGACGTCATCCTGGAGATCGATCAGACCCAGGTCACCGGTCTCGATGCATTCAGGCGTATCATGGATTCCTACAAGCAGGGGGATACCGTCCTCCTGTTGACCAAGCGAAAGGGCGGAACCATCTACCTGACGCTGAAGGTCGAGGGTTGAGTTTCGTAACTACTCAGCTAATTAGGCTGTAGGCATTTAGGCTGTGAGGTGTTGCAGGAAGGGAACATGCGTGATCATAGAAAACTCAGGCGGTTGAATCGGCTGATGCACATCCGGAAATGAGCATTCCCGGATTCGCGTTTACAGCGGTCAGCGGTCAGCGGTCAGCGGTCAGC
>JBMNCO010000085.1:0-19675 GCA_049366815.1 Desulfatiglandales bacterium
GACAAAACTTTCTCGGTCATAATCGGATCGAAATATCTTCCGCCGCTCGATCCCCCTGATGATCACATGATGCAGCGCCCCAGGCGCGTCTATTCTCGCTTTTCTTGGCATGTCCATTGCCTATCACATCCCTTGCCCTCTGTAAAGCTTAATAACATAGACGTCCCCCTCGTCCTTCTTCCCAGCATACGATCAAACTGCTATACTTTTTTATTGTAGAAACGGTGACCAGATTCATTATATACAAAAGGGAGGATTACAAATATGCTGAGTGTAAAAACTGTTCAAGCCCTGCTCCTGGTGACGTTAATTGGCGCCACGCCGCTTTCGGCCGAACAGCAGTCGACGGATGCGACCATACCGGCACGGGAGGCGCTGACCGAAAAGGGCCTTACACCAAGGGCGATCCGACTCGCAGATTTTCATGAAGGTGTCGAACCAAAAGACTATCGGAAGCGCACCGGAGCGGCGTACAAGGCTTCCTGGAACGAAGAACCTTCGATCCCGGCCCAGTGCTGGATCGAGACCGGGTACGGAACCCAGAATGCCTGTCTTTTTTGCCATACCGACTATCTGGCATCGATCAAGCACGGCAATGCCTTTCCGTTGGGCGAGGATCAGATCCTTTACAGCTTTCCGAGCCCTGATCTCAACAAGGTCCTCTGGCGCAACACGATTTTCCCGAACGAAATCGGCGAACGGCTGAAGAAAGAAGGCATTGCACCTCCCGACAGGGAAGATGTCGGCTATGTTCGCCAAGACAACTGGAGGCCTGCGTACAATGAGGCCCGCAGCGGGGGCAGCGGCAGTTGGATCAATACCGGCGCCGGGGCGTATATACTCTTTCCGGCCCTGAACCCGGCACACCTTTACCCCGCCGTGGGCGATGATCCCACCTCCGGCGGAAAACATGGATTCATCGACCAGGAAGGCTTTGTCAGAGACGAAAGATCTCAGCCGACGGGTTGGCGGGCCGTCAATTTTTTCCCCTATGGGATTTTTACGCCGATGAGTGGCAGTGTCAGCGGGATCTATTTGCGTCTACCGCGTCGGTTCATGACCTCCGGGGGTGAACTCTGTCTCGAAACCTACCGAAGGAATCTCGACCTGCTTGAAAAGAATATAAAAAACCGCAAACCTGAAGAGACGCACTACTTCGGCGACGCGGCCCAGGTCAAGGTAGATCGGGGATTTTTCCCGGTCGGCTCCGAGTTTGCCCATCCCCTGCATTATGTAGACCTCAAGGCCGACGGAGAAATCGGCGGAAAACTGGACGGTGTTGCCGGTGCCCTTGTCCATGACTACGAGTTTCCTGGCACGCGATCAAAACGTGTCAAGGAGATACGGTACATGTACAAGTGGAAAGACGTCGCCCTGGAGGACATCGATGAAGACGCGCATTACGAAGAATTTGTGATTGGGCACGAAGGGCAGGGATGGGTCGACAACAACGCAGGCTGGCTGCTTTCCGCCTTCATCGAGGATCGCCGCGGCCGGTTGCGGCCGCAGACCACCGAAGAACTGATGCAGTGCATCGGGTGCCACGGCAAGGTCGGCAATACCGTTGATTCGGTATGGTCGTTTCAACGTAAATTGCCCGGTGCTGCCGGCTGGCGCGAAATGGATTACGGCGCCTACGACTCGAAACGGCCTCAATTGAGCCGACTGCAGGACTACATGTATGAGGATGGAGGACTGGGCGAACTGGGCTTCTTTTATCATGTCGTGGTCGGAGCCGATCTATACGGCGTGATGCCCGGGGAGATCGCCGATGAACTCAAATTTTTCGCCCGGGGGCAAAAAGCGGCCCTCGACCTCAAACTCGATATCCATGCTGTTTTCTCTGACGGGGCGCTGCAAAAGATGGCGATGCACGAACGCAAAGCGCACCTGCTTGAACGCCAGAAAATCATGCGCGCTTTTGTGGCCGGCAGGCAATACCTCCAGTTGGACAGGCAGAGCAATGAGCTGTTTGTCAAGGGCAGCCTGCTCTACCCGACAGAAGAGACGATGAAGAGCAATATTGAACTCTATCGAAGGATCGTCCTCGATCAGAGCTACAATCTCGGTAAAGATGTCTTCGGCGATGAGCCGGGCAATGTGCCTTTTACGTTCCGCTCCGATGGCTCCAGCAAAGATGCGACGGGCAAGTTGATTCCGGTGGGCGGGATTATTGCCAGCCGTCCCTATAATGAAAAGGGAGAAGGGATCAATCCCACCGGAATTGTCGGGGTCAATGCGTATGGCAGGCCGGTTGACGCTGCCGGCAAGGAAATAGATATCGAAGCCTGCCCGGAAAAGGCTGCAGGTCACATCTCGACCGGGGGCACCTTCGACACCATGTACAACCCGATTCTCAGTGACACTCCGCTGACCCCTTGAGAGTGAATGACACGACGCCCGCGGAACTGACTCTCAGGGATGAGGCCCTGACGATATCGGCCCAAAATATCATTCCGGTCGTTCCCGGATTTGATGAAATAAACGATCAGACAGAAAATTGAGGAGGAGTATCTATGGAAAAATACTTGTTTGTCATTTCAAAAGGTTTTGAAAAGGCGGGGGGCGCGACACGGGCCATGCAACTGGCCAGTATTGCGGCAGAGAAGGGCTTGCATGTGGAGGTTTTCCTCATCGATGACGCAATCCATTGGGCCCAGCTCGGGATGGCCGAGGGTATTCGTGCCTCCACAGGCGAGCATATGAAGGACCTGCTGGATAAACTCATCGAGCGGAAGACATCTATCCACGTATGCAAGGCCTGTGCTGACAAACGACTCGTGTCACCCGATGAGTGTATCGAAGGATCGGTCATATCAGGGGCCACGGTGCTGGTTGATCTGATGACCAATCCGGAATACAAGGTGTTTACCTTTTGAGAGGCTGGGTCACCGCCAACAAGAGAATCACAACGAGACAGATTCGGATCATCCTCGCCGAAAAAGATTTCACATGTTCCTGAAGAGGGATGGCCACTCATGCGGCAAGCCCGGAGGACGGCGTATCCACAAAAGCTTGAAGGTAATTTTTTGAGCACTTGTGGCACGGGCGGGAGGAAGTTCTGTTTGATTCCTGCAGTAAAGCTGTGGCCATTGCGCACCGAAAACCTCGATGGTCCGTAATCTTCGGCCCAGGGAGAAGATGTCCTGAAGCCGGAGGAAACCCGCCGCCGCAAGCGGCAGCGGATCCCGGAAAGAGGAAGGATCGCCCCGGCCCCTGTCAATGGCGGACCCGGGCCGTGCCGTCCGCCGCCTGAAGCAGCCGGACCCGGTCGCCGGGACGGTAAATTTCGTCGGCCTCCTGCACCACGGTAACCATCTGGCCGTTGTCCAACTCGACCATGATTTCGAGACCGGCCTTGGTGGTCGCTCCTTTTTCCGCTGCGGAGCCGGCCACCGCGCCGGCCACCCCTCCGGCAATCGCCGCCAGGGCGCGTCCTGTGCCGCTTCCGATGGCCTGACCCACGCCTGCGCCCAGGGCTCCTCCGGCAATGGTTCCGAGACCGGACTGGGTGCCCTCGATGGTCACCTGATCGACCTGGATCACGGTCCCATAAGAGGTCTGCTGGCTCTGGCGCGCCTGATCGCGAGAATAGACCCGACCCGAAGCGCTGGGCGCGCAGCCCTGCACCACAAACGCCAGAAAAACCACGATCAACACCACAAACAAACACGTGCGATTTCTCATTGATATTTCTCCCTTTACTGAAAACTGTCCATTGTCTTTTTCACTGTTGTTGGTTCTGATGCTCGGAAACCGCAGCGCAGGCGCTTCCGTTCATCCTCCCCATTTCCACTCCTTTTATTATCTCAAGAGCCGGCTTCTTTGTCTACGGGATCAATGCAGATTTCGAAATGTTTTTTCCTGACCTGGCCTCGGAATAATAGCAATACCTGGAATCTTTGCCAAAATCAGCGAAGGCCTTGACCGATTGGAAGGGATGCACTGTGAAGATTTTCTTGACACGACGTAACTCTTTGTCCTAACATGTATTTTTTGAGTATACACGTCATCTATGGAAAGCAAGTATCAGATCATACTCGGAGCCGAGGAGTCTTTTGCCAGGGTTGTAGCTCTCGGCGTACAAGTCACCAGGCCTTCCTCCGTGTGGCACTATCTTATACCCGGGATCTTCATCTTCGATTTCCTGAAAAGGAACGCCGAGATCAGAAAGTACTCCTTTCATTTTCTCTTTCCCAGAAAATCCGCCCTGACCACAGCAAGAGGGATCCTCCGTGGGGAGCCCCGAGAAGATGCGCTCTCCCGGGCCGAAAGAGAGATTCGGTCATGGCTGGAATCTCTTCATCTTGTTTCCGAGTCCATTGTGCGGTCGCAAACGGCTGCAGTCGAACTGCTTGTCGAACACTATCACCGCCTCCTCGCTGCGAAAGGGGAAACCTTCGAGGATCTGATGGTGGATGCCTACGGAATTCGTGAGACTTACGAGGCATTTCTTTCGAGACTGGTTGCTGCAGAGGAAGCCGTGGACAATGCCCTGAAGGAGCGGTTCAGAGACAACGAAAAAGTGAGAGACCGTCTGGAAGCTGAAAAAAGCCAGTTGAAAGAACAGAGAAGAAAACAGACGAACAGGATCTTTTAATGGATGGAGTAAGCCGTAACCTCGACGCAAATTTCGAAAAAATTCAATCCTGGGAAGAAAAATGGGCAAAAGGCCTTTCCTTTGCGCTGATCAAACCCCGGCCTTTCAATGTCTGGGAGGTGATGGTCCCCGTGTTGCTTGCCTTCAATTACGCAAAGCAGAGAAGGGAGAGGGAGATTTATACCCAGAATTTCCTCTTTACCAAGATCATGGCCCTGAAGGCGGCCCGGGACAGTCTCAAGAAGGGATATTCCAAGGAAGAGATCCTGAAACGCCTGGATCAGGAGACACAAACCCTTCTGGGGACAGTCGCGGAAGGACTCTATTGCGAAGAGGTTCGACAAAAGCAATTGGCGGAGATGGATCTTCTCCTTGATCATTACGGCAGACTGCTCGCTGCAAGGGGGAACGACTATTCCGCCCTTGTGTTGGATGTCTACGCAGATCGATCAGCATACGAGGCCTTTCTGCAATTACTGAAGGCAGCGGAAAGAGAGGTCAATCTGGCAGCCCTCGGAAGCGTGGGGAAGGAGGGCGGGCGGGAGATGGTCTCTCGGATGGAAGAGGCCTCGGATAGACTGCGGATGAGGGTGGTGGTGAATATTTTCGGACCCTGAGGCCGGTGTGACTATGCTGGATAGGGAACAGTACGCCCGCATTTACAAGAATGCATACATCCCCGAGCACCTTCCCGATTACCTCGAGGCGTTCTCGGATTCCCGGGTCCATCTCCATGATGATCACCTTTGTCTTCCTCGACAAGACTTCCTGACCTTTGTCGGCTACCCTCTGACCCCCGGTGCACAGGGCACGTCAAAGGCCTACGAATCCGCTTGCGGACGCTTTGCCCCGGAGACCGTGGCCGTCATCGCGCCGAAGATATGGCTTCCCGTTGACAGCTACGAAAGCTTGGGTCTGGATCGTTACTACAGATTACAGCTTCCTGCAGATCCGCCCTCAGCCGAGGTCGCCTACATGGTCCGAAGGGCTGAACGGGAATGTGCCGTTAAAATGGGTGCCTATGGCAGGGAACATGGCAGGCTGGTTAAGGAATTTGTTTCCACCCACCGCCTGACCCGGGCGCAAAAAGCTTTTTACAAGCGGCTTCCCGATTACCTTAAGCGCTCGGAAACGGCCCGCCTACTGGAGGCCAGGAAGGGAAAGAGCCTGGCGGCCTTTTCCGTACTCGACATCGGTTCGGCCGTATATGCCTTTTACCTGTTCAATTTCCGTTCTCTGCGAACGCGCGTTCCCGGCGCCTCCGATCTGCTCTTCCGGGAGATGATCCGTCTGGCCGAATCTGAGGGGAAAAAGGCCATCAATCTGGGACTGGGAATCCATCCGGGTGTGTGCCGGTTCAAGGAGAAATGGGGAGGGCAGCCCTTTATTTCCTATGCCTCCGCGCTTGTTCGAAGGAGGAGTTCAGTGCTGGGAAGGTTGGCGGACAAACTGTAACAGGATATCTCTGGGGAGAGACAGGCGCTCTCCATGGAGGAATCTCCCATGCTCCTTGCATCGCCCTCTGTCATAGGCCGTAGGCCTTGTAGCACGTGCGGCAGGGATCCGGAAGGGAACGGAGCTTCCGTTTGCCTCCGGTCCCGCCCCATACAAAGACTTCAAACGCCTGCCGAACGTTGAAGCGCATCTTCAGCCTGTCCTTGTAGACATTCCGGAATTCCCTGTAGGATTCCCTGTTCCAGATATCCAGAAAATCCTCCTCTCCCACGTTCCCGAAAATCCCCTGAGGCACGCTGAGGGATCTCCCCCTGAAGACCCTCGGGATGTCTCCCCTCTTTGGAATCCTCAGGTATACGCAAGGCGAAACGGAACCGTCCGCGGAAAAGAACACGTTTCGCAACGGATTCGCCTCGCACATCAACGCCTCTTTTTCCACCAGGGGATAGGTCCTGACGGTCACCCCTTTTTCCTTCCCGATCCGGTGAAGCAGATCGACGCTCTTCTGAATGTCGGGGGGCGGTGGAGATGAATCAAAGATTCGGAGGGTGTCGCATCTCTCTCCAGCCAGGTAGTCCAGGTTGATCACCATGATCTCATCCACTCCCAGTTCCGCAGCTAAGGGAACCGTATCGGGAAGACCATGGATGTTCTCGCGTGTCATGAGGAAGGAGAGTCTTACGGTGGGCCTTTCCATGCCGCGTTGTCTTTTCCGGACAACGAACCGACCTACGTTTTCCAGAATGACATCGAAGCTGGACCCCGTTCGCAGCTTTTCGTGATCCGCACGCGTTGCACCCCCAATGGATATCACCAGGTTGTCGATATCCCTGTCCAAGAGTTCACCTGAGACCTCCTCGGAAAGCCGAACGCCGTTCGTGGTGAACCCTGCCAGGCAACCGCGTTCCTTGACCATGGTCAGCATGTCCATGAGATGCCTGTTTTCGAGGGGCTCCCCCCATCCCTGGAGGTGCACCCACTCGGTCAGATGAAAACAGCGGGCGATTTTTTCGAATAAATCCATTGACATGTCATGGGCTAGCCATTCCTCCGCAAAAAATCCTCTCGGACACATCCTGCAGTGCAGAGAGCAGCGGGTAGATACCTCCACCTGGAAGGCATTGAAAGGGCTCTTCCCCACATGGGGCCGCCGAAAACGATTCCACATCTCCTGTCACCGTCCCTTTCTTTTTCCGGGGATAGGGTCCGTTTGCATTTTTTCGGCCCGGCTCCCCGCCTCGGGCTTGCCTTTTACTACCAGATAAGTAAACATACTGTATGGAGCCCTGATGCCGCAAGAAGGAAAAAGGGTACCTGATTCTCAATCAGGGTTTTATCTGCTCCGCAAGGCATGGGACTATCTCTGCCGGCCCCTCACTGCGGCGTAATCCGGGTGCGCCGCTGTCGCCTCTCCTGGGCGTCCAGACTCCGAGCGGAAATTCCCAAGCTCGGCCTGCAGACATCCGGCTTCATGCCAGTGGCCGGGGAGAGACTTGAATCCCTTGCCCACGTTGTTGATGAGAAAATTTGATGAAGGACTTCCGGGATGGTATGGGGAGTTCCCCAGATTTTTCGGAGGGTAAAAAACAGGTTGATTTTCCACCATGAACGGGGCTGCACTTTAAACGGTTTCCGCATAACCCCATGAAGACGCCCGAGTAGGCTGTTGCCCCGTCATTTTCATCCTGTCCAATCTGTTTTTTTGTGCGGTCAACCTTCCAACCCGCTTTGCAAGGATCGGATTCCGATCGGGAGACAAGTCGGCAAAACAGGTGCGGCGGCGACTTTCACTTTTTCTTGGAGGTTCGGACGTGAAACCCTACTCCTTTTCAGGAAAGCGTGTTCTCGTGACCGGGGCAAGCGGAGGACTGGGCTCCGCTATCACAAGGAGACTGGCCGAGACTGGCGCCCAGATGGTTGTCACCTCCAGGTCCATGAAGGCACTCAATGAACTCATCTCCTCCCTGCCGGAACCTGCCAGGGCGTTTCCGGTCACGGCTGACCTGTCAAGCCCGGGGGAGGCGGAAAGCCTGGCAAAGAGCGCCATCGAAGCCCTCGGCTACATCGATGTCCTGTTCAACAACGCAGGGGTGGGCTACTTTGCACTCATGGAAGAGGCGAAAGAGGAAAATATTCGCCGCCTCTTCGAGGTCAATACCTTTGCCCCTCTCATGCTGATCAAGACCCTCCTGCCCCATATGAAGGCCAGGGGCACAGGCCGGATCCTCAACATCGTATCCTGCGCAGGCCGGGTCCCCATCCCGACGGTGGGCGTGTACGGCGGAAGCAAATCGGCCCTCGCCGTCATGACCAACACCATGAGGATCGAACTGGCCCCGGCCGGGATCGACATCATCAATGTCTACCCCGGAACGATCGGCACCTCCTTCGAGGAAAACGCCCTCAGGGAGAGGGACCGTCCCGGCCTCTGTCCCACCGACACCTGCGGTCTTCCCAGGTTCGAGATGGCCGACAGGATCCTGGAGGCCGCAGTCGGCCCCCCCGGGGAGGTCTGGTTGGAATGGCAGGGCAAGTGGCTTGCCACAGCCGCCATATTCTGGCCCGGGTACGTGGAAAGACAACTGGTGCCCATCCGGGACAGGGTCATCCAGAACATATCCCTCAAAAAAAGGAGGTTCAGGCTTCTCCAGGTGGAATCCTCCATCGCTTGCAATCTCAGATGTGTCATGTGTCCCTGGAGGGGTATCGCCGAGAGGGCAGAGAACCGGGGCATCATGTCCGGAGAGGTCTGGGACGCCGTCAGTCCTTATTTGCAGGACATTGCATCCGTTGATTTTACCGGAGGCGGAGAACCCCTTCTCCAGCCTCGGCTGCTGGAATGGATGCGGGAGGCCAAGGCTGCAGGCTGCGAAGCCGGTTTTCTGACCAATGGGCTCCTTCTCAAAGGCGAAACGGCCCAGGAAGTAATGGAGGCGGACATCGACTGGGTCTGCGTATCCATTGACGGAGCCACGGCGGACGTTTACAACGAGATCCGCCTGGGTTCCGACTTTGACAGGGTCTGTGAAAACCTTGCCAGGCTCGCCGAATTACGCGTCGGAAAAGTCCCTAAGTTAATGATCAACTTTGTCCTCATGTCCATGAATTCCCATCAGATGGGAGAGATTGTCAGGCTGGGTGCCCGGCTGGGGGTGGATCAGGTCAACTTCAAGCAGTGCGACGTGATCCGTGGCCACGAAGGCAAGGGGTATGGCCTGTTCGCCAACAGCGAGACAAAGGAGGTGCACCGTCTCCAGAAAGAGCTTGCAAGGGCTCGTCGACTCGCCAAAAAACTCGGCGTGCAAACCACGGCTTTTGCCTTCACCCCGGAAGAGCGGCCCGTCTGTGAACAGGACCCCAGGGATTCTCTGTTTGTTCGCCATGATGGCGCAGTCGGCCCGTGTATCAACCTGGCCATCGGGGGGCCCACTACGTTTCTAGGAAAGGATGTCATCATGCCCACGGTGCATTATGGCCGCCTGCCGGGTCAGGATCTCCTTGATCTGTGGGAAACCGACACCTGCAGGACATACCGGGACCGGTTCAGGGAAAGGGTGGAGGCCCATGACAAGGCGATTATCAAGGGCCTTATGGAGGGTTCGGCCAGTCCGTCCATGGCTCGTGACAACGCCAGGGAGGCCATGCCGCAGGCCCCTGAAGGGTGCAGGGTTTGCCATTACCTCTACGACATCTAGACGGACGCGAAGACGGAAAATGGACCTCGGTGGGCTGAACGATAGACCTGGCGCAGGCTATTGGTAAAATTCCTCAGTCGGAAACAATCGTTTCGCTTCTTCCCTCCGGATACTCCGGGTCGCATCCTGAAGCTTCTGGAACCAGGTTGTCCTGTCCTTTTTGTTGCCCTTCCGAACGCCGGCTATTGCCGCATGAATGACACTTGCCTCGGCCTTTTCCAGTTCTTGAAGGAAAACCAAATATTTTCTCTTTGTCGGATAGGCCTCTCTCAGGGTCTCTTCATAGCTCCTCCCCTGTGACCTCATGAGGCCCAGATAATGATCCAAAAGGAGTTCAATTTCCTGGAGCTGTCTGCGACGCACCTTTTCCGTGTAGAATCCTTTCTTCTCTCTGTCCAAGAGCTCTTTGGTTTCGATTTCGATGTGTCCCACCTGAATGGAGCGGTCCGCACCCCGGACGATTTCCATGGCCGCCCTGAAGGCTTTCTTTTTGGTGAACAGCAGGTTTTTGCAGGTACTGGAGAGTTGTCTCTTCGAACGGATCAGCTCAAGCAGGACTTTGGGCAGATAATCAACTCCCCAGCCGACCCTTACCTTACGCTTGTGGATGAGTTCGCGGGAAATGGAGTCAGCCTGCCCAACCTCATGCCGCCAAATAAAACGGAAGTCTTCCATAGTGTGTCGCAGTGGCCCGGCTCTTATACCTCCTGGAAAGGGTGCAATCCGGGACGACCCGAAATCGGTGTGACCCGCATCAGCGCTCTGTCTCGTTGCAGGGAGGCTTCCACCGTGCAATGAGATCCTCCTGCTCGGCCTTTCTGATTTGCCAACTGGGCGAGCTGAAGTGAACATGCACGTGGGTAGCCTCCCGCCGTCTTGCACAGGCCTCCCGATCAGGGGGTGCGAATCCCTCGTCGAAATCCCTGGTCTCACCGATGTATAGGGGAAGCCATTCACCGTCTTCCATGCGTCGGGCGAATATCACATTGCCTGCAATCTTTCTAAACTTCATATCGATCGGGTGAATCCAATATCCGTACTCTTTTCCCGATCCACCGGCCCATCGGATATCGGGCTCACTCACATCCCGGCTCATTGGACTCTCCTTTCCAGTCCTGGCTTGAATGTCTGAAAAGGGAGGGGTGATCTTCAGATCACCCCTCCCTTTTCTCACGGATGGTTAATCCGGAAGGATGGCCGGAGTAAAGAATACCCCTGACCACAAGATCCACACGATGAACAAGGTCCATACGGCGTTGGCCGCCTGGGAAAGCCAGTAGGCGATTGCCGGTCTTCCTCCGCCAACAGAGACCAGTTCCTTGAAATTGGTCTCCAAACCGATGGAGACAAAACAAAAGGTGAAGAACCAACTTCGATAATCTTTGCAGGCCTTCGCTACGGCATTTGCCGCCTTCTCTCCCATCGCGGGCTCAACGATAAAGGAAACGATAAGCGAGGCAACCATAAAACCCACGACAAACTTGGGAAAGCGGTACCAAATCTCCATGAGAGGAGGTTTCTCGCCTTTTTCTCTTCTCTCCAGGGACATAGTTGCCCAGATGGCCATGAGGAAGGCCACGATGCCGATAAGGACGTTTTGGGCCATCTTGACCATGGCGGCGGCCTGCACAGCGGCCTTGCCCTTGATGACCTCGCCTGCGGCAACGACCGCCCCCGTATTGTCTATGACACCTCCGATCCAGGCGCCCGCCATGTTGTTAGGCAGATTCAACCAGATCGCGATGGGAGGCATGATCAGGATCAAGACGACCGCGCAGACCATAACCCAGGCAATCATGTAGCTCACTTCCTTGGGGTCGCCCTGGATCGCGCCGCCCGCCGCGATGGTGGCGGAAACCCCGCAGATGGAATTGGCCGTGGCGATAATGGCGCTGAAACGCTCCGAGACCTTGAACTTACGGCAGATCCAGTAGGTCATGAACCACACGGTTCCCGCCACCAGCACGGCCTGAATCACACCGATGGCCCCGGCCTTTATAACGACGGAAAACATGATCGTGGCCCCCATGCAAACAAGGCCGATCTTTACAAAGAACTCCGTGAGTCCCGCAGCCTTGAGGACCTTAGGCACACTGAAGACGTTGCTGATGACCAGGCCGAAGAACAGAGCCCATATGACGTACTCAAATCCCCATGCCTTGATGGACTTTTGCTGTGAAATGACCATTGCAAGCACGCTCAGGATAAAAATGATTAAAAATCCCGGGATATAGAGTTTAATGTCGCGCTTGATAAAAGCGGCGCCTATCATCGTCAGCACACAACAGGTTATGAAAAAGACAATAGCGGTCCCCAACGTGCTCCACCCCTTTGGGAAGACGGCCGCCAGTGTTGTCCACGCACCGATCTTGGGCGGACTTGGAAGCACCCCCCAAATGGCCAGTAAAAGTAAAAACCACCCGATCCAGCACGACCACCAGTCTTCAGACCGCCACAGGGACGACCAGTCGATCTTGTCATTTTTGCTGTTCATAGGATCTACCTCCATGAAAGACGTCGTTTGATAAGTAGATGGTCCAATGGTGCCGCGGACACCGTGTCGTCATCCAACAAGTCCTTTCTCCCCAGTTTAATCCGCTCACTTTCAAAGGGGACCGTTTCGGCGCTCACCTCCTTTCTCTCGATTCGTATTTCTGTGGAAATCCTGGAATAACGCAGCACCGTTTTCACAGGGACAGTGCAAATCGTTTATTGAGATATTTTGTGGGCCTCACAGATAACTCGTGCATTCGTAATAGAGTCGTGCAGAGAATTTTAAAACACATCATAGAATATTTAAGAACATATCAGCGCAATATGAAAAAGCGACACACCTTGAAGTGTACAGTGGACCGACGACCTGAACGCAAGAGCGATACCATGGCGCCTGTTTGTTGTGTAGACAAAAGCCCGATCGAAACATTTTCAAAGAGCAAGAAATGAATCCTATAGGATTGGTGAGAATTGAACAAATATTACGGGAAATCAGAGAAAAAATCAACCATCAATTAGATAGATAGAAGTTTTTCCTCATGCGGCGACACCGGACTTTTCAGCTCAGATTTCACGGACATGGCGCTTCACTTGATAGCCCTGCTCCTCAAGCAGGCTACAGATCCCCGGAATATGGGGTGCCCCCACGAAGACCACGGTGGCGCCTTTTTCCAGGTGGTGTAACATCCTGCTAAAAAGGATCCCGTCGCGCCGATCAATGACAGAGGAGGTCCGGCTCGGGAACAAACCCGTGGCGGAACGTATGCCTTCAAGATCGCCGTCGAGATAGCGCCTCACGTACTCACGTGCATAGCCGTCCCACTCATCAATTCGTTCGAGAAATTTGAGGAGCCTTTCACAGGGGAGGTTTTCCAGGACCCTGATCTGCTCTTCGATGCTCTCAAGGGGAATGATCCGCTTCCCCATTTCCATGGCGATTTGATAACCTTCCATGTCGACCGAATGCTTCCATCCTTTTTTTTCAAGGTACCTGGACCAGATTGTAAAAAAGGCCAGCCAGGGTTTCATCCCCCTGATCAGGCCGTAGGCCGGCGCCTCCTCCCTCGGCCCGGGATAGGAAAGGGACAGGAAAGAAAGGCGTTCCTGCCGGGCAGGATTGAGCACACCGCAGATCTTTTTAACGGTCCTGGGATCCAGAGATTGAAAGAGGTGCGGCCCATCCGCGCCTCCCCGACCAACCTCCAGGACCGCAGCCAAGCTTTCAGGGTCCAAGGGGCCTTCAAAGAGGACCGTATCGGCATCCCGGATGAGGCCGCTCAGCGAACGTCTAAAGCTGTATGGAAAGAAATGGGCGGTCCCGATGAGAACGGATCTCCGGTGGGCCTTTTCGACCTCCCAGATCATCTTCATGGTTTTTCCCGTGCGTCCTCCGAACAAGACCCCAGCCCCGCCTCCCAAAAAGTCCTAACTTTTACGCATAAATGCCAGGACGGTATGAAGTGTCGACGGCCTCCGAAACACGAACTCGGCCATTTCATAGGGACGTGAAGGGGTCCCCCCCCATTTTTTCTTGAAACGGCGGATCCCTTCATTCACACCCAGTCCCAGATGTATGTAGCGCTTCTTTTCCTCCCTGCTCATGCGAATCAGGGCATGGGTTAAGGCATCGGATGCGCCCGGGACATAGATCCTCTTCGAATGACATCCAATGACGTAAGTGGCGTAGTCTTCGGCAGCCAGATCGACGACGAAAAAGGCCGCCAGTTTTCTACTCCTGTCCAGGGCGTTCAGCATGACCGCCCCGCGTGCATGACCGACATATTGAGGCATCCTCAGCAGAAGCTCCCGGACCCGGGGAGCCGGCCGAACTCTTTCAAGGAACTCCTCCGCCAGTCTTACATGGGAGGTCTCCATTCTGTTTCCTCTCTCGATGAAGAGATCCCTTTGTGCCCTGTTTATCGACCTTTTCAGTCCGCTCTTCATCCTCCAGTCACCAAGGTTCAGGGTGTAGTATCTGTCGCTCTGCCACTCGCTGCAGAGACGGGCCAGGGACGGCGGTATGACCGGTGCGATAAGGGAAAGGGATGCCGGCCGAAACCTTTCACGGATCAGTTCCAGGGACGCTTCGAATTCCCTGAGGGCGAAATGTCTTTCCAGGGGATAGCCCACAACAATGAGCCAGTCACCCTTGCGGCAGCAGAAATAGTCCTCATGAAGAAAGGGTTCCCCACCCGATACCCGCGTCATGAGTCCGATGCTGTGTTCCGGTACATAGGCCCGGCGCAGTATGAACCGCTCTTCCTGTGCCGTAATCATCTCTTTTTACTCATTTTTCATACATCCCGCATCAGAGGAAGACCGCGCGACATATTAGACCCACCGATTCAGACTTTTACCCCGGATGATCCGGGGGAAAAATGCGCCGAAGGCGTTCCGGGAGCTTTTTTATCACTACGCTACGCCGTATTATACAGGAAGCGATTTATACAGGAAAACATCTTTTCAGGATGAAGCACGAGAATCGGGAAAAGGAATTCTCAGTGTGATATACTGAAACGGATGGCGGAGGGAGCGTAGCGGAGAGAACATGCCGGCCCCTGCTTGGAGCGGAACATTTTATTTTGGACAAGAGTGGGGGTTGATATTGAAACAGGGAAGCATCCGAGGAGCGCGTCCGATGGTCACCGGGCCGATGACAGAGTAACGCCAAAACCAGGAAATGAGACAGGGGCAGGCGTGAGGGCACCTGTGAAAAAGGAGGGAGGGTATGAACCACACCCAGGTGAAGATCCGGGTTTGTACGGCGCTCTTCGCCCTGATTTTCCTCGCCGGGGCCTGGTCCGCCAGGGCGCAATCGCCTTCCCGGGACTCTGAGCAGGGCTCCCGCGACGTGTTCTCAGATCACGCCTGGTCCCCTCCCGCCTTCGAGGAGCGTCAACAGGATCGGCGGGAAATGGTGGCCGTGATCCGTTCATACGGGATGAAAGACCGGAAGGTGATCGAGGCCATGTGCCGGGTCCCCCGGCATGCGTTCGTTCCCGACAGCCTGAGCCACAGGGCCTACGACGATTCCCCTCTGCCCATAGGCTACGGGCAAACCATTTCACAACCCTATATTGTCGCTGAAATGACGCGCCTTTTGAAACTGGAGCCGGCATCCAGAGTGCTGGAAATCGGGACGGGATCGGGTTATCAGGCCGCGGTCCTGGCGGAGTTTACGCCCCATGTCTACTCGGTGGAAATCATCGAGCCCCTTGCAGAGGCCGCCGAAAAGCGGCTCCACCGTCTGGGCTACACAATTGCAAAAGTGCGCCAAGGCGACGGATATTATGGTTGGCCGGAGGCCGCACCCTTTGACGGGATCCTGGTCACCGCCGCCCCCGGGGAAATTCCGCCTCCTCTCCTGAAACAGATGAGGCCCGGAGGCCGAATGGTGATCCCGGTCGGACCCGTTTTCGGCGTCCAGTCCCTGATGCTCGTAGAAAAAGATGAAAACGGCCGGGTGCGCACCAAGGCGCTCATGGCGGTTCGCTTCGTCCCGCTGACGAGGGCGGACGAGAACAAGCGCTGAAACCATGGTACTTCGAACGCGTCTCGCGATCCTGTTGATCTCGTTCGCGGTGATCGGGCTCGAACTCGTCCTCATGCGCATCCTCTCGCTCCGGTTCTGGTCTCACTTCGCCTCTATGGTCATCAGCGTGGGACTCCTGGGTTTCGGATTCAGCGGCACCCTGGTGACCCTGGCCCAAAACCGGTTTCGGCCCCATCGACGCCTTTGGTTGACGATTCTGGCCTTTGCGGCCTCACTGAGCGTTCTCCTCTCCGCCTGGGCGGTGCAGGCGGTCCCTCTGGATGTCTATTACCTCGCCTGGAACCTGCCTGCCGAATGGTTCCACATCCTTGAAATCGAACTCCTGATGATGCTGCCCTTTACCCTGGTCGGGGGATTTCTGGGACTCGTGCTGATGGATCGTTCCGAGCGTATCCATGGCCATTATGGTGTGAATCTGGTCGGGTCGGGTGCAGGGGCCGTGCTGTCCGTGGCCATGATGTTCTATTTGTCAACAACCGCGCTCCTCATCCTGCTGGCGTTCTTCTGTTACGGCGCAGGGCTGCTTCTGACTCAATGGAAAAATCGAAAAGCCGTCGGGGTAAGCCTCATTTTCGGCCTGATCTTGTTGCCGGCGGCATGGCTCGTTCCTTCCGAGATTCGGATCTCTCCCTACAAAAGGCTTGCCCAGGAAAGGTTGAAACCGCAGAGCGAAGTGGTCCTTACCGCGGAAAGCCCCCTGGGACGCATCGACGTGGTCGAGGGCCCGGCCATACACGATGCACCTCCCGGGATGAGCCTCCGAAATCCCTGCCCCATACCGAAAAGGACCCTGGTGATCGTGGATGGGGAGCAGACTCACATCCTCTATGCGTATGAGGACCTGGAAGATCTCAGGTTTCTGGATTACACGACCACCGCGCTTCCCTTCTTCCTGGTCAAGGCGCCCCAGACCCTGGTCATCGGCCCGGGCGGGGGTGCGGCTCCGGCCCTGGCGGCCATGCATGGGAGCAGTGCGATCGTTGCCCTTGCGGACAACCGTCAGATGGTGGACCTGATCAGGGAAAGGTTCGCAGAAGAGGGGGGCAGGATCTATCAGATTTCTGAGGGTCGTGTGCACTTCGAGGCACCGAGGGGCTATCTGCGCCGCACCGAGGCCCATTATGACCTGATTCTCATCCCTTTGCTGGATCCTGCAGGCCCCGGTGGAGGTCTTCAGGCGGCACAGGAAAACTATCTATATACGGTGGAGTCCTTTCGGACTCTTCTCCAGCATCTGAAAAAAGACGGTACACTCTGCGTGACCGTTCACGCAAAAACCCCGCCGAGAGACGGTCTGAGGCTCTTCAATACGGCGGTCGAAGCGCTTTCCAGGGAAGGCCTTTCACCTGCGGACCGGCTGGTTCTCATCCGAAGCTGGGAAACGGTGTCCCTGCTCGCCGGGAAGTCCGCCTGGCCCCCGGGACTGCTTCATAAAGTGCGCGAATTCTGCAACAGCCGCGGGTTCGACCTCTGTTATCTCCCGGGCCTGGAAACCGGAGAGATCAACCAATATCATCTGCTCCCGGCCCCTTACTATTATGACGGAGCCAGGCAACTCCTGAGCCCGGAAAGGAATCGATACATCCAAAACTACCTGTTCGCCCTCGACGCTCCCACGGATGATCGTCCCTACTTCAACCACTTCATCCGGTGGCGGCACCTGCCGGAGCTGAGGAGGCAGTTGAAGGGGAGGATACCGGCCTTCCTGGAGCTGGGTTCGCTCATGCTGCTTACGGCACTGGCACAGGTCCTGTTCCTTGCGGGTGTGTTGGTCCTGTTGCCCCTTTTCTCCAGGATGCCGGGCCTTCGAAGCGCGCCGAACAAGGGCAGAATTCTGGTCTATTTCTTTTCACTCGGTCTCGGATTCATGCTTCTCGAAATGGGCTTTCTCCAGAAGATGATCCTCTACCTTTCCCACCCCATTTATTCCGCGGCGGCCGTGATCGCATCTTTTCTCGTCTTTGCGGGCGTTGGAAGCCGGGTGAGCGGCCGGTGGAAACGGAACATCGCATCCCCTGCCCGCGGCGCCGCCTGCGTCGTGGTGATCGTGGGCCTGCTCTACCTGTTTCTGCTCGATTCGTGGCTGTCGTTGACCCAAAGTTGGAATCTTTCCCTGCGTTTCCTGATCACGGCTTTGACGATCGCGCCTCTGGCCCTGGCCATGGGCCATCTCTTTCCCATGGGGTTGCGCCGGGTGAGCGAGGCGGTTCCCACCCTGGTGCCCTGGTCCTGGGCGGTCAATGGATTCGCCTCCGTCCTGGCGACCGTTTCGGCCCCGTTGCTGGCCATGTCCATCGGCTTTTCAAGACTGATCGTGGCGGCAATGGTCTGTTACGTGCTGGCAGGATGTCTCTTTTCTTCACTGTTGAGGGGTGTTGAAGCCTCGGTTGCGGAGTCGATTGATAACCCGTAGGGTCGGCCCGCCGTTGATATCCGTTATTTTATTTACAGAAAGCGCACCGGATCCGAGGTCAGGGAAGCGAAGGCGGGCTACTCAAAATTCGCGTCTTTGGAACCGGATCTGAACAAAACGAGGATGTAGAGCCCGGGCTCGTCAATAAAGGTTTCTATTTCAAACCCAAAGGGCTTGAAAAGGCTCACGGCCTCCGGCTCTTCCGGAAAGTGATCAAGAGGGAATGGAGAGTTTGCCCTGAGAGAATGGATGAAGGATCTGCCCAGGGGATGGCTGATCACCATTCGCCCTTCCGGTCTCATCATCCTGCTCAGATTACTGAAGGCCCCTATCTTATCGATAATGTTTCCATAGCAGGCATTGATGAAGACCACATCGATGCTGGAGCCGGGCAACCTCAGGTCGCGGACATCGGCGACAATCGTCTTCACGTCAGGGTTCTTTTTGCTGTCAAGGTGCCTGAGCATGACCTCTGAAAGGTCGCAGGCATAAATGCATCCGGGCTCGTATCTCTCGATAATAGGAATCAGAATTCCTGTGCCCGATCCCACATCGAGCACCGTCTCCCCCTTGTTGACCCGGCCATGCGCCACGATTTTCTCAAGACGCTCAGGTACGCCCTCAGGCAACGGCGGGTCAAAGCGGTGATAGAGCTTGTCGAATAGATTTCGCTGAAGCCTGTTGACCCTCTGAACTTCCTCCTCGCTGACCGGCCTAAAAGCTGTCATGACCATGAGGCGCGTCTATGTCGAATTTTGGGGGCATCATCACATCCTTGTACAATGGAAACATGGGGAAATTTGGATCCCCGGGCCCAGAGATGAGGAGCAAAATTGCGACAATGAGGATGGAGCCTGTTTTCTGGAATACATAGTTTTCAAAATATCATACGCATCACATTTGAAAAAGTCTCTTTCTGCAAGTCGTGCCCATCCGGAAATGATCATTCCCGGATTCGCGCTAACAGCCGTCAGCGATCAGGTATCAGCAAAAGATATGCAAAGACAAGGCATTAGGCTGAGCGCTGAATGCTGATAGCAGACCACTCCATCCAGTAATCATGTATTTCTGGATGGAAACTCGGGTCATAGCCCCATAGCGCAACAAGACCGTGGCTTCCCACTTTAAGAAAGGGGTATGAGTTTAGCTGTTTGAAAGAGCCCGGCAATTTGGGCCATGGGAGTCTCTTTTCAAAAACGAAGGGCCATGGAAAAGACTAAGATGGCCGGGGCAGCCTAGGCGGACGGCTGTTCCATGCCGTGAGCAGTCAGGCCTCGATTTTCATGGTGTCTCCCGTGTGGTGCTCCGTCCGCCCGAAGCCCGGTGACCATGCGGACACCCCGGCACCGATTCTTTCGTTTTTGAAAAGAGATTCCCATGGCCCCTCCTTGATAGGGTAATTTTCAAGCGCCTGACGAAAAAACAAGCGTTCCAGAGAGCTGAGGGAACGAAGCGGAGGACGGATA
>JBMNCO010000086.1:0-2596 GCA_049366815.1 Desulfatiglandales bacterium
TCGCCGAAATGGGCGTCATCACGCCCCCGGTGGGCGTCAACGTCTTCGTCATCAAGGGGATCGCGCCCGACGTCCCCCTTCACATCATCTTCAAGGGCATCTTCCCTTTTCTGGGGGCGCTGATCATCATGACGATCCTGATCATGTTCTTCCCTCAGATCGCCACCTTTTTACCCAGCATGGTCAGCTATTAGGGCCAAACGGGATTCCAGGGGATTGTCCTCATCCTGTGCCGTTCATGACAAGTCCTCAAGGGTGAACAGGACTCATCACGGCACTTTTTAAAAGCTCCGGGGAGAAGATGGATACCAACGCCGTTCAACCCAGGCGTGTGTACTATGGTTGGGTCATCGTTGGCGTGGGCCTGATTTCCATGGCCTTCTGGCTGGGGATACGATCAAGCTTTTCCGTGTTCTATGTGGCGCTCTTGGAAGAATTCCCCTGGGGCCGGGCGGAGTCGGCAGGGGTTCAGTCCATGGCCCTAATCACCTATACAATCCTTGCACCTCTGGCCGGAGGGCTTATAGACCGGTTCGGCCCGCGCCGCATCATCGTCCCTGGAGTCCTGATACTCGCCTTGGGACTGGTCTGTTGCGCAACCATAGACAGCCTCCTCAAATTCTATCTCCTCTACGGTATCTTTATGGGGGCCGGTATCACGGCCATCGGCATCGTTTCCTACTCCGCTATCCTGGCCCACTGGTTCGAGAGAAAACGGGGCTTGGCGAGCGGGATCGCCGTGTCCGGGATGGGCCTTGGGACTTTCGTCCTGGTCCCCTTATCACAGCACTTCATCTCCATGTGGGGATGGCGTATGACTTTCGTCATCACGGGTGCCCTGGTTATCATCATCCTGCTGCCCCTCAACGCCTTATTCCTGAGGCACAAGCCGGAGGAACTGGGTCTGTCTCCCGACGGTCGGACCGGGCTGACCACAGAGCGGCATACTCACCCACATCCCTTGAGAGAACCGGGAACGAGAAACGAATGGACCATTCAGGAGGCCTTACGTTCCGGGCGATTCTGGGCGCTGTTCACCTTTTCTTTCTTCTCCATCGTCGGGATCTATCTTGTCCTCGTCCACAATGTCAAGTTCATGGTCGATCAAGGCATCCCCAAGATGACGGCTGCATTTTTCTTTGCCATGGTCGGCGTGATTTCCTCGATCTTCCGCGTCTTTTGGGGCTGGCTCTCCGACCGGATAGGCCGTGAGATCACCTTCACCATAGGGATATCCTGCGGTTGCATCGGCGTCCTCTGTCTGCTCCTCATCGAGGTGACCGGCAGGATCGGATTTGCTTACGGCTTCTCCCTCTTGTTCGGCATGGGATGGGGAGTAACCGCGCCCATGTATATGGCCGTTTCCGCCGACCTCTTCAAGGGGAAGATCTTCGGTCTGATATATGGTATGGTGGAGGCCGGAATCGGACTGGCCGGCGCCATCGGCGCCTGGATCGCCGGATTCATTTTTGACCGGACACAGAGCTACTTTTGGGCCTTTGTCCTTGTCATCGTTGTTTTGCTCATCTCATCTGTCTTCATCTGGCTCGCCGCTCCCCGCAAAACCCGCATCCGGTATGCTTACGGTCTGTAACATGTGGTTGCTCAGAAAAGGCACAATTACTCTGGGCTGAAAGAGAGGAATTGCATCCTCTCTTTGCCGTTCAATCACACAATTGCCCCGTCAAAACGGATGGTTTCTGATCAGGGTTCACTTCCAGGCGGGGGACGAGCTTTTCCTGCTGATCTCGAACCCAAAACCTGATAAAATATGAATGTCGCGTCCAGAAAATCATGATTTCCGGGTGGAGCGGTCTGCTGTCCGCATTCCGCGCTCAGCCTCATGCGTTGTTTTGACCTGTCGTTTTCCTGATATCCGGTCGCTGACGGCTGTTCGCACGAATCCGGGAATGCCCATTTCCGAATGAGCACAAGACAGGCTCTTGCAAGGCCTTTCACGGTGCCGATTTTTGAAGCCGTCTTTTTTGATTTATTGTGAGAAAGTGAAACCTCAAGCAACAGGAGAAAGGAGGGATTCATATGCCTATTTTTCTGATGTTTGGCAAGTACACAACCCAAGCGATGAAGGAAATCAGTGCCGCAAGAACGAAAAAGGCCGTGGCCCTGGTCGAGGCTCACGGCGGGAAGGTCATATCCATGTATGCCGTGATGGGGGAACATGACCTCGTTTTTACAATGGAATTTCCAGACGCGGATCAAGCCTTTGCGACCTCTGTGGAATTGAGAAAACTGACGGGCATCACCTTCACAACTTCCCCGGTTGTAAATGTGGAAGAATTCGACAAATTGATGGGGAAAGCAGAGGAGATTTGAAGAGCGGAGGCCGGGATTTTCCCGGAGCCGGCGCCTGTCGGCCCGGAATCAGGACAAAACATCACGGGCCGATCCCTTTTCAGTCATGGCGCACAGGTCTCTAGGAAGCCCGGCACCCTCCCTGATGACCGCCGGGGCATTTTTGATTTCGTGAGGGCCGGGACCAGACATTTTCTCGAAACATTTCGTTCCTGCCTCACGGATAATGTCCCGGTCCAAGTCCAGGGCATCCTCCTCCATTTCAATTCAAACCTCTATTTTT
>JBMNCO010000086.1:2696-17235 GCA_049366815.1 Desulfatiglandales bacterium
GTCCCGGTCCAAGTCCAGGGCATCCTCCTCCATTTCAATTCAAACCTCTATTTTTGTAAAACCTTAGGCTTTCGAAAATTACCCCATTACGGAGGGACCATGGTCCAAATTGCCGGGCTCTTTCAAACGGCTAAACTCATACCTATTTTTTCATTTTTTTCCCCAATGAAGGGGCAATTGGATCGTAAAACATGTTCCCCTTGGTTCCCGACTCCCGACACTGATCATGCCCCCGATTTCCTGAACAAGACCAAAGGTGATGGACAGGCCAAGGCCTGTTCCATACTTCTTCGTCTCAGTGGAGTAAAAGGGCTCAAAGATGCGCCTTAGATCAGCGGCCGGGATGCCGCAGCCGTCGTCCGCAAAACTCACCGAAACCGATTGTCCTCCCTCCCGCTTGATCACGATGTCCAGATGACCCCCATCACTCATGGCACCGAAGGCATTATTGATCACGTTGAGGAAGATCTCCTGCAGCCTTCCCCTGTCGCTTTTGATGTCTGGGACGTCGTCTTCAACCCGCACGGAAACGGCGATGTTTCGGTATTGAGCCTCCTTTCTTAAAAAGCCAAGGACTTCCTGGACGACCTCTTCAAGTTTTAGAGAACTGACGGCCACACCCTCATGTCGCATAAAGTTCAGAAGCCGCCTTGTGATCGTGGCACAGCGCTCCACCGAGGCGATAACGGAGTCCACAAGCCCCAGGAGTTTTTCATCGGCTGCGCCTTTTTTTTCGAGTGTAAAGATATCCCTGATCAAACCGGCCTTCTCATTGATGATGGCGAGGGGGTTATTGATCTCGTGTGCTATGCCTGCGGCCAACTTTCCGATGGTCGCCATCTTGTTGGCGTACTCTACCTCGTGGAGGGCCGCCACTCTTCTTCTGTCGGCCAGGTAGATCATATTCAAGAGGAAGGTTGCGGCGCCCAGGATCACAAAGATAATGACCGCCGTGCCTCCTATCAGGAATCCCGGCAGTTCCGTACGTATTCGTTGCCAGGACGGGATGAACGTCGACTTTTCCTTGACGGCCACAACGATGAAGGGGGTCTCGTCAATATAGGCATAGCCGATGATCAGGGGCCTGCCTTTCTGTGAGCGGTCTTCGAAGACCCCGGTCTTGATTGAATCCTCAGGGACCGCCTTGGAGACGACCACGAAATCCTTTCCCTCCGAATGGGAGGGTATCTGGAGAATGCCCCGGCGGTCGATAATAAAGGCGTCGTCCATTCCGCTCTCCTCATGGGAGATGAATTCGCTGAGTCTTTCCGCTTCAAGGGTTGCCCGAAGGACGTAATCCGACCCGTTTCCTGCTTCAGATTTTACGGCAATAACCAGGTAGGGAACTTCCGCGGCTCCCTGAAAAATATCGCTGATAGAGACGCCTTGCTCCAGGACTTCACGAAACCATTCCTCCCGGCTGTAATCCTTCCCCCCGAGGTCATGGGGACCCGCATAGGTCTTCAGGAGGCCGAGGGGATCGATTACCCCCAGGTCGGTGAATCCACCGCCATAGGCCTTTCTCAGGTGATCAAGAATTACAGTGAGCCTTGCAGGGTCCTGCAGGTCCGGGAAGGCGTTGTCCTTCACGATAAAATTCAGGACAGACCTTCTTTCTCCCAGGAAGGAGGAAATGTTCCTGCCGGCATTGGAGACGAATTGAGAGGTGCGCAGGACGGTCTCGGACGCCGACGCGATCTTTGTGACCCTGTAATCCAGGATCGCCAAGAATGCCAGGGGAATGAGGGCGACGACGGTCGTAAGGAGGGCGGTCAGTTTCCAGATCCGGCGAAAGTTGAAGAGTTGCGTGTGTGGACCTGCCGCGACATCTTCGTGATCCCAGAATTTGGGTTTCAGGCTTGCCATGCTGCACTTCTCTCCCATGGCTCAGGCATTTGAATGGCGGGTGACTGAAATCGGCTAGGGCTCTTTTTCCCCTGCCTCTTTTTTGAGACGGATCTTCTCGTTGGCCTTCTTGAGCATCTCGCTGAGCACATCGATATTGACAGGTTTTTGGAGGTATGCGAATGCCCCAAGTTCCATGCAGATCGACCTGTCGGCCTCGGAGCCGTGACCCGTGAGGATGATGACCTCGATTTCAGGATTTGTCTCCTTTACGCGACGCAACACCTCGATGCCGTCAATTCCAGGCATCTTGAGATCGAGAATCATAACCTCCGGTTCATCTTCTTTGACCATATTGAGCGCGGATTCAGCATCATAGGCTACCGCGGAACCCATGTCGCGCATGAGCAAGCGCTCGGACAGGGTCTGGACGAATTCCCGCTCGTCGTCTACAAGGAGGACCTTGGAAGGCAATTCAAAACTGCATTTGCGGTAGACATCCGTCCGGTAATATCCCTTGCCTACCTTGGTCGTTGTAGACCTGACACCGGGGACCTTGCTCGCAATCTCCTTGAGTTCCTCCTCCAGCCGGCTCAACATCAGGACATGCTTGTTAATCGTAAGCGTCACTGAACCATTCTTGACCTCGACGCGGACATGATGTCCTGCCTCGGCCAGGGCGACTTCCACCGCGGCGGCCACACGGAAATCCTCCAACGCAGTGTCGAAACTTTCTGTGGACTTGAGCACCTCGGCTGTGGCGTGCTCCTTGATCAGGGCCGCGGCATCCTTCACCGTGGTTTTATGCATGGGAATGACCATGTCGTAGAGAGAGGCGTCCCAAGGGTCTGTCTTATCGAAAAGGGTTTTGATCCAGACAGCCCGCTCTTCGTCCTGTCGTCGTATTTGTTTCAAGGCCTCCTTCTCGGAGAGGCCCTGATCTCGTGCGGCAACCATGATCCTGAATTTGATGTCCGCAATAAGGCATACCCGGAGGACATGGCTCACTTCCCTTGGTATGAGATGTCCCGTGAACCCGACGATCAGGAGATGATCCTCCATCATGACCTCGGACATGGCGGATCTGAGATGTGCAATGGAGCGCTCTTTTTCATGGGTAAACTTGTTGAAGACCGAGGTCTTCGAAGAAAAGGCACGGCCCACTTTGGCTTCGTCCATACCGGAAGCCTTACTCGCCTCGGCCACAATATTCCGATCCATGATCAGCCTGTAGCCCAAGCCGGTAAGGAGTAGTGTCACGACGGCTTCTTCCTCGCAAAAGGTGCCGCTGAACAGGGCTAGATTCGGCATTTGCATCCCCCCTTTACATGAGATGGTCAGGGCCTTTGATTCACAAATTCAATGGTGACAGCCGGCCGAAATGCGTCACGATATGCCTACGGCTCAAAGCACTACCCAATCCTTCTGACATTCATCAATGGGCAGAATTCCTCTCGGCTTCCCTCGTGGGTCTCGGCATAGATGCTATTGATGGCCTTTTCTACGGTAGGATAAATGTGATCCTCACCGATTTTTTCAAAAACACGGGTCCTTTTAAGGACCCTCATGACGGTCTCGTTGAGCCCGCTCATAGAGATATCAATGCCTGCGCTCCTGACCCTGTCAACCAGCAAAGAGAGGGCATCGTGCCCGGAGGCGTCAATATCGTTGATCCCGTTTGAGACAAGGATAATATGCCTGAGATGCTGTTTTTTCCGCCTCAATTCTGTGATCTTATCCTCCAGGTAGGTGGCATTGGCAAAAAAGAGCGACCCTTCGAAACGGACCAGGGAGATGTATTCACATTCCTTCAGCCCAAAGGTCGCGCAGTCCTTAAAAGACTGATCTTCATACCTGGCGAGCGTGACGACCGTGGGCCTCATGCTTTTGTAAAGAAAAACGAGCAGGGATAGGACAACGCCGACCATGATCCCCCGGTCCAGGTGCGGGGCAAAAGCAAGGGTTGAAAAAAATGAAATGACGCAAATGGCACCATCATACCATTTTACCTGCCAGGCATGAATAAAACCGGAGACGTTTACGAGTCCGATGACCGCTATCATGATAACCGAGGCCAGTACCGCCTGAGGCAGATGATAGAGCAAAGGGGTAAAAAAGAAAAGAACGACAATGACTGCAAGGCTTGAGAACACGCTCGAAAGGCCCGTCACGGCGCCGGATTGAAGGTTGACCGCCGACCTGGAAAAGGATCCGGACGTGGGATAACTCTTGGAGACGGAACCCAGGATATTAGCCAGGCCCTGACCAATGAGTTCCTGGTTGGGGTCAAGCCTCTGTCCGGTCTTGGCGGCCATTGCCTTGGCAATGGATATGGCCTCCATGAAGCCCAGGAGGGAGATAATGGCGGCATAGGGCAGGAGGTGAATAAGGACCCTGGAGTCTATCCCGGGGGGCGACAGGGAAGGAAGGCCTCTGGGTATCGAACCCACGACCTCGCCTCCACCGACCATGGGCAATTTTTGCAGGTCAAAGGCATTATTCCCCACGCCGAGACGCCACAAGCGCCCGTCACTTCGGGACTCGGAAACAGGGGCGCCTCTGAGGTAAAATCTCATCGATCCGTCCGGTTGTGCCACGGCACGGAACAACATCTTTCTCAGTTCCTCCCTCTGAGAGCGAAGCTCAATATTCAGCCGCTGTATATTGAAGGCAAGCACGCTGACGTCGTGCTCCGCAGCAAGTATCCCCATCATGTCCCGGGCCCTCGATGCCTTGTCCAGGGCCTCGGTCACTTCGCCGCGCTCCCTTGAAAGGGCCGCAACCGTCTCCTGGGACCTGTTGAATTTCTCGATGACTTCTCTGGCCCTGGGTGATTCTATCCAAGAAATCTGCGCTGAAGTATTATGCTCAAACCCCATTGCCCAGGAAATCACCGTAGTCAGTGCTACGGCCACAAGCACGTTTGGAATTTTAATGGATATGTGTTTGAGCCCGTACATGACGGCAAAGGCTGAGGCCCCCATTATAAGAGAGGGCCAATGGGTGTAGTGGGCGGCTTCCCTGAAAACCTGCACTACAGTGAGGTAATGATAGGAGGCGCTGTCCACGTGAACCCCGAATAATTTGGGTAGTTGGCTGGAGGCGATGATCAGGGCTGCTGCGTTCGTAAAGCCGTTGAGGACCGGATGAGATAAAAAGTTAACCACCAGGCCGAGCCTGAAAAGACCCAGAAGAAACTGCACCAGGCCGACCATAAGGGCCAAAAGAATCGCGTAGGCGATATAGCCCTCACTCCCCTGGGTGGCCAGAGGAGCGAGTGAGGCGGCGGTCATGAGGGAGACGACAGCTACCGGGCCCGTGGCCAGTTGAGGGATCGAACCGAAGAGGGCCGCTACCACGGGCGGCAGGAATGATGCATAGAGGCCGTAGTAAGGAGGAAGTCCTGCCAATTGGGCATAGGCCATGGATTGCGGGATGAGCACAAGGGCCACTGTCAGCCCTGAGAGGGCATCAACGCGCAGTGTCGCAAGGCCGTAATTTTTGAACCATCCGAGAAACGGAAAAATGCGTTTTATCATGGACCAGATCCGCCCGTACACAGGTTGGCCTGCAGTCTTTTACGGCATGATTCCATCACAGCTCTCTATAGAGCGGCCCGGCTTTGTGAGGGGCGTGAAAATCGCAGGATATCACTCTTTCTGGACCGCGCCGGCGAATGACCTCGATCATGGGAAATTGGACCAAGCGCTCTGTACTTGTTATTTTTTGCCTTGTTTCCTGCTTCGGGTCAAGGAAAAATTTGGACTGAGAGATTCAATAAGGCCAGAAATTTAAAAAGGTTAGGGCGTCCGTTTTCTCACTTTTGCTTGACACGGAAAATTAAATCACCTAGAGTTTTATACTGAAAAGATATTTCTTTCCACTTCACTTTATCACCTCACCGTTCAGGCTCCAGAAGGCAAAAAAAGCGAAATGTCCAGAGCTGGACAACAACAGCCCGAATGAATTCGGGGATCAGCCGGTTACTCTTATCACAGAAAGGAGGAGAATTATGATTGTAAACCGCAGGACCTTCGTCGCCAAAAAGGGGTGCTCAGACAAAGTTGTCAAATTGCTCCAAACGATCACGGAGGGTTTCGCCAAACCGGAAGTCGTTCGCATCTACCAGAGTTTCGTCAGCGCGAACGATCAGGTCGTCTGGGAGGGCGAATTTGAAAATCTGGAGGAATACGCCAAATTCTCGGCTGAATGGACGGGCAGCAAAAAGCGTTCAGCCAAACTCAAAAATTTCGACGAGGTGATGGAAAGCGGCGGATCAAGCGAAATCTGGTATCTCTACTAGCTCGAAGCACGCACGCAGGAGTGAGAAGGCCTGAACAAAAGGGATTTCACTCCTGCACAACGCCTCTCTCTGCTCGGACCTGCCTCACCATTCCAGGAATACGATCTTTCCCAATGCAGACCTCCAGACGGGACCAATCAGCCATGAAGGGTTTCATAAAGGCGGCGTGCCGGCCTTTTTGCCCGGCCGCTTCAGATGCCGAGATCTGTAAAACCGCTGACTTAACCCCAGCGTTGCATCATTGGTGTCCAAAACCAGTCTATAATCAAAACAGACGAAGGCCAAAATCCCGCAGCGACCCGGAGCCATAGACGGTGGGGGGAGCCTGGCGAGGAGAATCCCCCCGACTCTGTCTCCTTTTCTAACCGCTTGACTTTCGGACATGTGAACTTTATCCTGCAGCAAACTCTCAAAGGGATAATGGTGAATAGGCACAATCCGTTTCACTCTATTTACTCACATGGTTTCGTTCGGGCGACGGTTGCTATACCCCTCGTGAGGGTGGCAGACCCTGCCTATAATGTCGAACGGACACTGCAGTTGGCTCGACGATCGTCGGAAATGCATGCGGCTATCGCTCTCTTTCCTGAACTCGGGCTGTCCGCTTACTCCAACGAAGACCTGTTCCATCAGGATGCACTGCTCGATGCAACGCGATCGGCACTGGCTTCTGTAGTCGATGCAAGCCGTGATCTCTCGCCTGTCCTGCTGGTCGGGGCCCCGCTCCGATTCGAGGAAAAGCTGTTCGATTGCGCCGTCGTCATTTATCGTGGCAGAATGCTTGGGATTGTGCCCAAGACATATATCCCAAACTACAGGGAGTTCTACGAGAAAAGACAATTCACTTCGGCTCGTGATGCCGTCCGGCGGGAGATTTCTCTTTTTGGGGAAAAGGTCCCTTTCGGAAACGACCTGATTTTTGAAGCGTTTAACCTGCCGGGGTTCACCGTCCATGTGGAGATCTGCGAGGATATCTGGTCACCGATTCCTCCCAGTACCTTCGGCGCCCTGGCCGGTGCGACCATACTCGCCAATCTGTCGGCCAGCAATATCATCGTCGGAAAAACGGACTATCGTCGCCTCATCTGTGCTTCGCAATCCGCGAAATGTATTGCAGCATACCTGTATTCAGCCGCCGGACCGGGCGAATCGACCACCGATCTTGCATGGGATGGATATGCCGTCGTCTACGAGAACAATGATCTGCTGTCTGAGTCTCAAAGATTTTCCGGAGAAGAACAACTCATCGTAGCGGACATCGATCTTGACAGATTGATACAAGACCGCATGCGGGTCACGAGTTTCAACGACGCAGTCGGAGATTTCCACAACCGGTGTACCGGTATGCGGCAAATCCCCTTTGAGTTTCAGGTACCCGACGGCGAAATCGATCTGATACGCAATGTTCCACGCTTTCCCTACGTGCCCATCGCATCCTCGATGCTGAGCGAGCGCTGCTTTGAGGTGTACAATATCCAGGTCCACGGCCTTATGAAGCGGTTGACCGCCTCCGGAATAGACAAAGTGGTCATCGGGATATCCGGCGGACTCGACTCCACACAGGCGTTAATTGTCGCCGCAAGGGCTATGGACCTCATAGGGAAACCGCGGTCAAACATCCTCGGCTACACCATGCCGGGGTTTGCCACCAGTGCCGTCACCAATGCCAATGCCCATCAGCTCATGACTTCTCTAGGAGTTACGGCACGTGAAATCGACATCAGGCCTTCCTGTAGGCAGATGTTTCAAGACATCGGTCACCCCTTCGCACGTGGTGAACGCGTATATGACATCACATTCGAAAATGTGCAAGCGGGTGAACGCACGTCACACCTGTTCAGGCTGGCTAATTTACACCATGCCATAGTACTGGGGACCGGTGATCTCAGTGAACTGGCCTTGGGTTGGGCGACTTACGGGGTCGGGGATCAGATGTCCCATTACAACGTCAATGCGTCGGTACCAAAGACACTTATTCAGCATTTGATTCGTTGGATTATCAAGACGGCGTTGTTCGCCCCTGACACCAACAGGGTGCTCCAATCCATAGTGGATACTGAAATATCCCCGGAGCTCATACCGGACGAAAACGGAACGGTTGACAGGCCGGCTCAGAAAACCGAATCAATCATCGGTCCCTATGAACTACAGGACTTCAACTTGTACTATATCGCCCGCTTTGGTTTCAGGCCGAGTAAAGTGGGATACCTCTCATATTATGCCTGGAGGGACAAGACCAGCGGGTTGTGGCCTGAGTTTTTACCTGCGGACAAACGCAATGAATATGACATCAAGACAATCAAGCACTGGTTGGGGGTGTTCCTCTACCGGTTCTTTAAGACCAGTCAATTCAAACGCTCGGCGCTGCCCAATGCGCCGAAAGTCGGCTCCGGAGGGTCCCTGTCACCTCGCAGTGATTGGCGGGCCCCCAGCGATTCGGAGGCCACCGCTTGGATAGATGAATTGCAGCAAAACATGCCCGATGGACCGCCCCATCGTCAAGAATGAGATTTGCAGCATTGTTTTCCCGCCTCATTTTTCTGCATTACGAGGAATGACCGTTCATTCTGCCCGCCCTTCTTACCGGCACGCCCTGAACCTGGATTTCTGAGAAAATTTATTGAGGTTTGTGATGAAAGCAAGGACCCCGAATGTGGAAATTCAAAAGAGTCATCCATGGCGGACCGAAAAACCCGTGAAATCGAGATCTCACGCCTTGGCTCTGATCCTATCTCTGCTCCTGTTCCCTTTTCTGTCTCCAGAGGGCCCGTTGTGCTCGGAGAAGGACCCCCTCGACCACAGGACCTTCACCTTTTACCTTGAAAATGACGTCTTTACAGGGACAGACAGGGAATATACCAATGGGACCAAACTGACCTGGATCTCCCAGGATCTGAGGAACTATCGGGAGGATCCCCGGGTCCCTGAATGGAGCTACCCCATCATTGAGCACCTCCCCTTTGTAAACAAGCCGGGTTTTCAGCGAAATATTTCCCTCTCCATCGGGCAGAACATGTATGCCCCGGAGGATCTCGAGAGGACGGATCTCATAGAGGAGGAACGACCCTATGCGGGCATCACCTATCTGGCCTTGGGATTCCACAGCAAAGACCGCGGACGGATGGATACCCTTGAGATCGATCTGGGCATTTTGGGGCCCCATTCCTACGCCGCGGACATCCAGAAGACCTGGCACAGGTGGATCGATTCCACGGATCCAAAGGGATGGGACAATCAACTGAAGGATGAACCCGTCCTGAATATCTTCTTCGAACGCAAGTGGAGACTCCTGAGATCCTCCTTGGGTCACGGATGGGCCTATGACCTGATCCCCCATTTGGGCTGCTCCCTCGGCAATGCATTCACAGGGGCCGACTTTGGGGGCCAGGTGCGATTCGGTTGGAACCTGCCCCAGGATTTCGGCACCTTTCTCATCCGCCCCGGCTCCGATACCAACGCCCCGATGGATGAGGAAGATCCCCGGTTTTATCCCCTCTATCATCGCTTCGGGGTCCATGTCTTCGCCGGGCTGGGCGCCAAGGCCGTCGCAAGGAATATCCTCCTTGACGGCAACACCTTCAGAGACGGCCATAGTGTGGATAAAAGACCCTTTGTAGGCCATTTCATGATGGGAATGGGAATGATCATCCACCGCTTCAAGATCAGCTATGCCTTTGTCTTGCAGAGCAAGGAGTACAACACGCAGAGGGAAGGTCAAAGATACGGATCCTTGACGGTCTCCTTTTCTTACTAGCCGATCTGTGAACCCTGTTTCCCGCTTCAGATCAGCTTCCAGAGGCCGGCCCCCTTGACAGCAAAGGCACGAACGCCTATACTTAGAGTTAAAATTATTTCATCTGCGATTACATATATCAAATTATTACCCCGTAAAGGCATTTCTGCCTTTATTTTTTGACTCGGCCCGGCGATGGCCGGCCTGCAGGAAGAGGAGTTTTTCGTGCTGAAGGGCTTCAGAGAGCGGACCCAAAATATGATCGACAAAAGAAGAAAAGACAAGACATTGGAGCTTACCGTGCGGCTTGACGGCGAAGCCCGCATGCGACTCGATCGATTGAAGAAGAAACTGCCGAAGGCCGATGAGGATCGACTGATCATTCTAGCCCTTAAATGCCTGGAGCAGAAGTGCGATATGATTTTTAAAAGGCAGGCAACAAAGGGCTCGCAACTTGAAAAATCAAGGCCTATCAAACAGGCTGCGAAAAACCCTATCCCTTGAACATTTAATGGTCTTTGATCCCCGAAAGGGACAATGAAAGGAGCATAGCACACATGTGTACCATATGCGGACACTTCTCTGAGAACGGTGCAATCACCTCAAATGACATCTATGACATGATGACGAAAATGACCCACCGTGGACCGGACACCCATGGCGTGTACCTGGGCGGAAAGATCCATAATGTCGCCCGCATCGAAGAATTGGCCGGAGCACTCAAAAAAAAGACACGCATCGCCATGGGGCATTCCCGCTTGAAAATCATTGGGAACGAACCTTTGGGACAGCCCTATACCTCCTGTGACGGTCAACTGGCCTTGATTCATAACGGCGAGATTTATAACTATCAGAAGTTGAGATCCCTCCTTTACAAAACACACGACATAAAGACTTCCAGTGACAGCGAGGTCATTGTGCACCTGCTTGAGGAGACCTATCAGGGGGATCTCCTGGATGCCATGAAAAAGGTGATCCGTCTTCTAGACGGCATGTATACCATCGCCGCGACGGATGGTCAGTCGATCGTGGCCGCCCGGGATCCCATCGGCAAAAAACCCCTGTACTATACTCGTAATGAAAAGGTCACCTATTTCGCCTCGGAAAAGAAAGCACTCTGGAACGGCAGGAACTCTCCGGCACGGGTGCTTCCGGGCGATATCCTGAAAATCGACGAAAATGGCCCGGAGATACACGAAGGCTTTCATCTCCAACTTCCGCAGATAGATATCGTCGATTTCAGGGAGGCTGTGGAGGTCTACAAGGAGGTGCTGATCGGGGCCGTAAAAAAAAGGCTTACGGGCCTTACGGAATCCCGTATCGGAATGATCTTTTCAGGTGGCATTGATTCTGTACTCATTGCCAAGCTTTTGCAGAGGGAAGGAAAGGATATTATCTGCTATTGCACAGGGACCGCTGATTCAGCGGATATCGCAGCGGCCCAATCCGTTGCAAAAGACTTGGGGCTCGAGCTCAAGGTGACCATCATCGATGAGATCATGGTGGACGCCATATTGCCCGATATCATCAGAGATGTGGAGGAGAGCGGACTCCTTCAGGTAGAGGTGGCGATCCCCATGTACCTGGCCGCTGCCCTTGCGGCCAAGGACGATATCAAGGTCATGTTTACCGGACAGGCCGCAGACGAGATATTTGCAGGTTACCCCTGGTATAACGATGTCCTGGAGGAATTCGGTTACCTGCGTCTCCATGAAAAACTGTGGGAAGACCTCACTTTTCTATACACTGACACGCTTGAGCGTGAAGACAAACTCACCATGGCCCATTCCATAGAATTACGTGCTCCCTATCTGGACCGGGATGTCATCCAGACCGCTATGCGCATTTCTCCCCGCCTGAAACTGGACGGCGCAGATGATGCCCTCCGGAAGCGTGTTCACAGGCAAGCGGCCGTAGAGCTCGGTGTGCCGCCTTATCTCGCTTTTAGGAGAAAAGACCCTGCCCAAACCGGTTCAGGGATTCACGGCATTATCCAGAGAATCGCCGACGCCAAAATCGGAAAAATTGATAATGACCTGGTCCATGTCAACATAAAAAGAGACAAGGGCAGTCTTTATCGTTACGGAGAAGGTGATTATGGCCGAGAGGAGCCCCGCTTTTATCTTCAAAGCCTGGAAGAAGAGATAAAACAGCACTACATATCCCCTTTTCTGACAGCTTAGGGCGACAATAAAAATGAAGCACACAAGAAAAATATGCATCGCCCAAATAAACTATGAATCGACGAACATACAGAGCCATGTCCGGAGGATCAAGCAAATAATTGACGCACATAGATCCTGTGATCTGATCGTATTTCCTGAGCTGATACTCCACGGTCATCCTTCCTTTGAGAAACCCGAAGGCCTTCTGTACAGGAAGATGAAGGTCATTTACCGTTCCATATCAGAGAATCTCTATGAACATATCTCGCAAGCCGGTGCCAGGGTCGTCATCGGAGAATTAAAACGGTGGAGAGAAAGATACTACAACGTGGCAACCTATGTCGATGAACATACCAGGCAGACTTACGCCAAAACACACGTCCACTGGACCGAAAACTTCGTTCCCGGCCGCACCCTCAGGATCTTTGATACGCCCTGGGGAAAAGTCGGCATCAATATCTGTTTTGATGCGGCCTTTTCGGAGGTCTGGAAGGTCCTGGCCCTGAAAGGGGCCAGGTTGATTGTCAATATCTCGGCGGTACCGGCCGGTTTCCCCGTTGAGTACATGTGGCGCCGCTTGGCGGGTGCCGCCATCAACAACCAGGTCTTTGTGATCTATGCCAACCGGCCGGGTCCCCAATTTTCCGGACACAGTGCTGTCTTCGATCCCATGGGTGAACGTATCGCCACCACAGGGTACCGGGAGAGCATTTTCGAAACCAAAATCGATATCGGCAAGGTGACAGAATGGAGAGAGAAGGAGAACCTATACGGCAACAGGCGCCCGAGACTTTATAGAGAAATTATTAACCGCCATAGGGAGACCAAGGCCATGCAAACAAACAAAGCGTGACAAAATCTTTCAACCTGCTCCTGAGCCTTCAAATTGCTTTTGAAAGATTCATTTATTGGGGATGACCATGCCTGACTATTCACAAAAAAGCACTAAAATTACAAACTTCTATCAGCTTTCAGACAAACCGGATATTCTCGAGACGCTGGTTCAACACGCTCGATGGAAAAGACCCGTTCTTGTTGTCCCTGCATTGTCTTCCGAATTTTCCCATCCTGAAAACCGGCCTGTTTTCACAAATATTTTGAGAGAACTGAAGGGCGCGACGTATTTGAACGGCATCATTATCGGACTTGATGCAGCGACTCAGGAAGATGTGGAACTCCTGCGGACGATCATCTCCGAAATCGGCCTGAGTAATGTGTTCATCCAATGGAACGACGGGCCGCACTTTAAACCTTTATACAAGCTATTAGAATCCGCCGGCATTGATCTCCACGAACGCGGCAAGGGCAGGAATGTATTTATGTCTTTCGGGGTCGCCATCGCTCAGAGTGCCACCTCTGTTGGTCTGATAGATGCCGACATAAGGACCTTCCGACGCTCACAGCTGGACCGACTCTTTTATCCTGTGGAGGTCTTTAATTATCAATTTGCAAAGGCCTTTTATGTCCGGAGCGACGGTACACAGTTTTTCGGCCGGGTAAAACGACTCTTGGTAGACCCCCTCCTCATCGCCCTCAAAAGGAAGTTCACCGATACCGGAGAGGAAAAGATGCTCCGCATCATCGATTTCCTCTTGCTTTTTAATTACCAGCTCTCAGGTGAAGTTGTAATTGACACCGACTTGCTGCGCAGGATGAAATATACCCTTAACTGGGGCGTGGAGATCCTGACCCTCATCGAGGCCTACCTCAAGTCCAATCAGATTGCGCAGGTGGAATTCACAAAAGGATATTTCGACCACAAGCATCAGAAGATTTCGGCATCGGACGCCGATAAGGGGTTGCACAGGATGTCCACCGATATCATTGCCACCCTTTTAAATACCCTCATCATGGAAGAGGGTCTGGAGATCTCGGATCATTTTTTCCGAGATCTGGCCCTTACCTATCAATCGGTTGCGGAAGAATTGATAAAAAAATACGCCGAGAATGCCAAACTCAATGCCCTGCACTATGACCGTGACCTGGAAGAGGAATTCGTCAATGAGGTGATCGTCGATGCCATCATCAACGTGGGAGAGATCTTGGATGCGCCTCAAAATATTTCCGAGCGGTTCTTGAGGTACACGGCCATGCATCCTGAATTTGACAAATTCAATACCTTGGGCCTCCACAAGGCCATCATGGAAACGGAAAAGAGGATGAAGCTGGAACACAGGGCGGGCCGGAATCTGCCATCTTGGGAAAGGATTGAGGAAAAGGTCCCGGGAATCAGAGGTCAGCTCATCGAAATCATCGAGGAGGTAAAAAGGGCCTATCAAATATAATTGGACTTAAGGGATTTTTCATAAAAGCAAACCCGGCCTTGTCTCAAGGAAAGAAATTAACGGGGCCCTGAAGGCATACATGCACGCATTTCAATTCTCGATAAAGACCGGGGTTGCCGCAATTACAGGCGGAACGGAAGAGGATATCTCAGGCCCGCCTTGTCCTTTTCTAGGCAGCTGATCCTAGAAATCCATCCTCCAGTAGAGG
>JBMNCO010000087.1:0-110678 GCA_049366815.1 Desulfatiglandales bacterium
ATCGATCAAGTATCTGATATGAGATAAGAAAAGCTTATTGAAGGCTACGTGCATGCATAAATGCACAAGAAGATTCTCAGGGCTCAACACACAGAGGGTGGAATTATTGAACGTAATTGAACGCGAGGACTCCCAGAAATCGTACATGTCCAACATCGGAGGCACTGTTGGCTGTTTTATGTTGTGGTGTATTTCGATGGGAAGCCGGTATGCCGCTTTTGGGTTAAAATAAGGCACCAAGTGATGATGATACTTGCGATAGTACTCGGCAGGACGGTAGTACTCCATGGGAAGGTATCCGGCTTTTTGAAGGGTTCTTTCAGCCACATTCAGGTCTCCAGAGCGTACGAGTAAATCAATATCCGCCATCTCCCGCAAAGAAAGATTCGGCCACACCTCAGCTTGCAGTGCAGCCCCTTTTAAAACGATAACACCCACCTTAGCCTCGGCCAGGAGCTGAGTAACCTTGATGAGTTGATCAAAAATACGGATGTTTTGAAAAGCGATCTTGTAGTAATAACTTTCAAACCGGCATCGAATAGCCGACGGGATGCCCCCGCTTAAGCCCAAAGATTGAAGTTGATAAAAGAAAAGGGAGGCAATCTTGGCATGCCTGACGGTGCGGAAAATCGCAAGCCAATCTAAAGGGCCTGAGATCATTGCATTGCATTTGGTGCGTGCACGATCACAATTCAAGGACTCCAGGCAGGATATGATGAACTCTTTTTCATGCGAATGGCGCACAGTCAAGACCCTTGCAGGACCCCGATTTGATCAAATTCATTTAGAATCGAGGTCAGGTCGTTATGCAGTTGTTGCTCATCAGCAATATCATATCTTGTTCGCAATTCGGCTTTGATCTTTTCTAAACTGTTTTTGCCATCACACAATCGCCATACGTATTCCGCTGTTTGATTTACAATATGGAGTCTTTCCGTCTCAGGATCATATAATAGCCATTCGTCTCCAAGTTTACGTGCATGGACATTTGGTTTTTTCTGGGGCCTGTCATTTTCCATTGGTTTGCCTCCTCTCAAGAGCCACACTCCGTGTAATGGAAACCAAGTATCTATAAAAGTCTTGTCGATGAACATGCCGAAACCAATAAAGATTGCGCATTCGGGTGAAAAGCCTGTCCAAAACACGACAGAAGGGCGTATCGGCCTTGTGCCTTGTGCCTTCGACATAAGAACACATGGCAATGAATAAATTTAGAAAGCGCCATCTAGCTGAATCTAGGCGCAAAGTGCCATTGGCGCCTCTTACTTGTAACACTTTGCCCAGCACATTCGTGGAAAAAACCGGTCGGTCAAAATGATAGGCGTTGTCACCCTTGGTCAGAAAAACTTTTTGCCTGCCGGGGAAGATGCTCCCCACTGCCCGGTGAGCGCATTGACGGAGAGACGACTTGAAAACAATCACGTCGCCGGTGTGAATGTTCCTATTGCCCGGTTGCACCAGCAGGATATCCCCATGACACAATAGCGGAGCCATGCTGTTGCCGGTGATGCGGCACCAGATAGGCTTCCTGAGCGCTGGAAGCAAGGAGAGCACCGTATTCAAGTAGGCTTCAGGTATCATTGTATTACCGTGCTGCTCGGCCATCAGTCAACTCGACAACCAGGCGTGCTGTTTCCATTAGGCCTGCAGAAACCAGATTATGACAAGTCACCCCTTCCATCATTGGTGCAAATTTGAACAGCAGAGACGCTGGATCAGGCTCGGGGTTGAATGAATATTTGAACAGCCTAAACAGCGCGTTCGAAGGGGAGACAGGTTCTAATCTCGGCGTTTCTCCAAGGCCACGCAAAAAAATAATATGAGCAAGGGGGCATGCTGGAGAAAGGCTTCTCGGCACGATCTGCTCGATATCTATGGCCCATTCCTTTTCATACGTGCCTGATCGGCGTAAGTACTGTTCCGGATATTCAGGAAGCTTTAACAAAGCACATGACGAGGCGTTGATATTCAGTTTGCGCGGATAAGGTCTAACCATTTGACGCTCGGGATCCATACAGGCCACCTCATCGGATAAAAACTTAAAGCCGGCTTTAACCATTTGTACGGTCAAGGTGGTCTTACCCATGCCTTCGGGGGCCGGTAGAACGACTGCCCTACCATTGTATGAAACGGCGGCGGCATGGAAAAGCTGGTATCCCTGGATCATCCTATATTTGTTCTTTAGAAAAAGGTAAGTGATAAATGCGATCGGATCAGGAATGGAGCTTTTGCCGTAGTATGCCTGATCAAATTCACGCAGGCTCTTGCATCGAAGAGAAAAAAATTCTTTTCCGTCGCTGAGCGACAGTATCTGATCGCTCGCTATGTTGTCAATTGCATCGATGATGCATGTGGCGGTCTCTCGGGTCTGTCCTTCAAGGCCTTTGACTGGTGTTTGTCCATTGCAGTAAAATCGACCATAAACGGATCTGAAATGTGCTAGGATTTCATCTGAGTTGGATCTGATGCCGATGCGATAGCCCCAAAAATCGTATACATCCAGGGAAAGATGCGTAGTTGATCTGTTCATACTTTGACTCCCATGACCAGATATCGAGCGACCTCAGAGAGCCGCCCGAAGACTTTTCAGTTTGAGGTTCGCTTCCCGACGGCCCGCCAGCATCCTGGATCTGCGAGAAAAGGATCACCATGAATGGCATAAGCCAGGCACTTAAGTCCACCTCGGCATTTGCTACTAAAGGCGCAGGATTCGCATGCACTGGGGATTTCATGATGTCGCAGCATGCGAAACAGGTCACTTTGAGCGTACAGATCTACCAAAGGGGTTTCAAGCACATTGCCGACACAGATAGGCATGCGACGGCAGGGGTAAAGATCCCCATTGGGCTGAAGTGCAACCAGGTTATCACCTGCCGCACAGCAATATGGTTCCCCTCCAGCGACCAGAAACTGCAACGCCCGTCCCATAAAAACCTCAGTGTTACAGAAGCGCTTTTGGCTTTCACAGTATGAATGATACATAATTCCAAAAAACTCACGGGTCTCCTCAGTGGTTAAGACCTGTGAGCTCAAGGAAAGTCCCGCCCCGCATGGTATCAGCCGATCGGCCCACACCCGCGTGACCCCAAGTTCGCAGGCGATTCTCGCAACATCCAAAAACTTTTGGTAATTGCTGCGGTGGGCAGTAAAAGATACGACTGTTTTGATGCCTTGCGCCGTCAAATATCTCAAAGCTGCCGTGATTTTATCAAAGGTCCCCGAACCCCTTATGGCATCGTTTTTATTTTGGTTTCCTTCCAGACTGACCTGAACAAAGGCCGGCTTCAGCTCGCGTAGCCGATGGGCAACGGTGTCATTGATCAGGGTGCCGTTGGTGAGTATGCCGAAATCGAAATAATCCCGATTTTCTGCAAATACTCTGAGTAGATCAAAAAAATCCCGATGCAGAAAAGGCTCCCCACCCGTAACGTTAATGAGACCACGTATTTTTGATGCGTTATTTTTCTCCTGCTGTCTCTGTAAAAGTGCTTTGAACTGTTCGATAATCAGACACAGTTCCCCGTAGGAAAGTTCATCACTGGTCGGCTGCTCCTGGTAGCAGTGGACGCATTTAAGATTGCATCGCTCGGTAATGTGCCATTGAAGCGTCATGGTTCTCAAATGAGAGCCAGGCAAGTCAAAGGCTTGGCGACTTGAAGGCGACAAGGCATTCAAAAGGCATACCCCTGCTGTCATCGTCCACTGAACGGCGGACGAGGGTATTTTGTTTACGAAGAGGCGTCAGGCAAACGACTGGCTAAAGGACCAACCAGAAGGCCTGCATCCTCCACCGCAAAAACGATTATCTTGTTAGAGAATGGACCCGCCTCCACATCCGCATCCGCATCCGCCGCCATTTGTGCCTTCGACTTCAGGGTCGATCCCAATGGCATCCTCAAGTTCTTCTTTTTCATAAGATGCCATGACCCTGGGCGCCTCGTATACTTGTTTCTCGTTGTCTCGTCCGTATTTGTTTTTCATCTGAAAAGCTCCTTTCTTGTGTGTCAGTAGAATGAGGGAAATTTTTTTGAAAAAGTCTATCCTGTTCCCGCCAAATGCCTTTCAAGGCTTCAAGATCGCCTGTTTTTGCCCAATTATGTGTTCTTATTATCATTTCCCGGCATTCGTAATCATAAGAATCCACTAACCAGTCAAGGTGGCTTCCTGCATAGAGGTGGTCGTAGGAATCAAAGTGCGCTTTGGAAAAAAATGAGCATTTGCCTGGCAGGGTCGCATAGAGGCCTGCACCCGTATCATACCGATACCACTTGCCGTTCATTCTGAAAGAAAACGGCTGAAAGGGCAGAAAATCAAACCGCTTAGCCTTGATCCTTAGTATTTCATGCCAAAGTACCTTTGGATTGCTTATCCACAAAAGGGAAGAATGAATGCGCGGCATAGTAAGGGTATCGGTAATCGGATCATCAAATAAACTCATCCTCTTCCCAGCCATCAGGCCGTCAAAACAAAAGCCTTCCCAGGATTGCCAGAGGCAAATATCGGGATCCAGTATCACCATGGGCCATTGGCTTGACGAAGCCGCGGCTTGGGTTCGCAAGGTTGCTTCGATGAAGACATGATGTTCCACGCCGGCCCCTTTTATTGTTTTGAATTCGCAGTCATTTTCCCGGCTCAAAGCCGCTATTCGGGCCTGGGCATCAGGCAGGCTGGCGTTGTCGGTTACACAGACTTTTGCATTCGGGAAGCCTACCCGAAGCGTCTTAAATATCAACGCCGACCCATAGAAGAGTTCCAGATTACGGCAAAAAGTCAGGATAAAGACATTCATGGCGCTGCACGAATCCTTTGAGGGTTCTGCGAAACAGTCGGCGTTGCACTTTAACCGTGAGATTTTTCCCGTATTCTTTTCACGCCTATTTTTCAAATACTCTGTCTGGTAACAGAAAAAAGGTGAAAAAATAAAGGGTTGCTGTGATACTCATCATACCGATAGGTCAGTTCCTCTGGCTCATGTCAGATATCCGCCCCCGCCTGTTCATCAGTCGTCTCTCAATGGGTTTGGCCTTTCAGCGTCGTCTAATGATTTCCCGCGTCTCCATCAGGCCGAAGCTCCACGGAGGCATCCTATCGGTAATTAGAATTCATCCAATTGTATGAACAGCTCGCGCGCAATAGGTAAGTAAGAAGTCTTAGGTGAGATTTGTATTAGAATTATGCCAAATCCATTCCAACGCGCAGGCAGGTGACACATCCAGTCAATTCAAATAGTTAAAAGGCGGTAAAAGGGTCTGGGTTTAATGGTGTGTAATTTCTTATCACTAAAATAGGTAAAATGTTTCCATTAATAGGTAAAATGCTACATATGCAGGCATTATCTCCCCGACTCTGGATAACGGGGTCCGCTGGATGAATGGCGCGTTTCGATCGGGAGATCGGCAATTTGCAGAGCCTAGAAAAGCGAGTTTCAACAAAATATTTTTCCCCGAAAAAACGGTGTGTTAAAATATTTTTCAGGGTAATATCAAGGGGAATTTTTTCAATTGAGCTTCTGCTAATTATTCGGTATGGAGATTCTATTTGACCTCAGTGTCGCCCGGTCAGGGCTTTGCTTGTAAGTGGTGACCTCAGTTTATCGAAGCGGCGGCTTTATAACCCTCCAGAGCGGTCCCATCCTTCAAGACATGGAGCCAGCGCAGTTTCAGGATAATGTGCACCTTCGACCCCACCTCGATCGCCATCATGTCGGCCATTTCCTCCGGAATTTCGGCCTGGATGAGCCTGTCGGCCACCTGAACCGTCAATCTCACCCATGCCGAGAAGGATGACTTTTCCTGCACATGTCCGGAAAAGCGGTTGATGGAGGGGCCCGCCGGCTTTTCGTTGGAGACATAGACGTGCTCCGGCGCGATGGCGATCTTCTTCACCGGCCTTCCCTCGTGCGGGGTCACGATCCGCATGCCCCCGCACTTTGCGACAGCGAGACCGTTTTCGATGATACGGCTTGACTCGCACTCGAAGATGTTCGGCCTGCCCACAAAATCCCGGACCCGTTCATCGGCGGGATCAAACAGGATGTGCTCCGGGGTTCCGACCTGCAGCAGTTCGCCGTTTTCAAGAATCGCAATGCGGTCGGCGATTTCAGCGGCCTCCGTAAGGTTGTGGGTCACGTAAAGGGTGGTTGCCCCGACCCTGCGCTGGAGCCGAACGAATTCCATGCGCAGATATTTGGCCGAACCCAGGTCCAGGCTGCCCAGGGGTTCATCCATGAGGAGGATGGATGGGGAACAGGCCAGGGCCCGCGCCAGTGCGACCCGCTGTTTCTCTCCTCCGCTCAAATCCCGCGGGAAGCGTGCACCGAGAGGTTCGATCTTCATCATGCGCATCAGGTCATCCACCCGTGCAGTCATTTCAATCCCGGAGCACCTCTGCCTCATTTTCATGCCATAGGCGATGTTGGCCGCCACATTCATGTGGGGGAACAGGGCGAGATGCTGAAAGAGGTAGCCCACATTCCTCTTTTCGGCGGGAAATCCATCCATACTCTTCCCGTCAAAGAGCACTGAACCCTGATAGGGAATCAGACCGGATACCGCATTGAGAAGGGTGCTCTTACCCGCCCCGTTTCGGCCCAACAACACCATGAACTGTCCGTCCTCGATGGTGAGGGAGACGTCCTTCAACACAAAATTGCTCAACCCCTGCAATTCGACCTTGGGCATTTCAGCGCCACCTTCCACTCGTCTCCCTTTCCAGGAAAAGAAAGAACCGCTCAAAGGAAAAACACATGACGGAGAGCACCATCAGGCACACGATAACAATATCCATCCGGATCAGGCTTTCCGCCCTCATGAGAAGCGCCCCGATGCCGGTCGGTATGGCCACCATCTCGGCCGCAATGATGGTCCGCCAGGCCATGCCGGATTCCAAGCGCAAGCCGGTAAATATGCTGGGCAGGGCAAGAGGCAGGAGCACCGTGGTGAGGATCTTTCTGTCAGATGCCCCCAAGGTTCGGGCGGCCCGGATGAAGTCCCGGTCCACGCCTCGAATCCCGGTTACTGTATTGTAGAGAACAGGGAAAAAGGAACAGACAAAGATCACCGCGATGGGTAAAAGCTCTCCGATCCCGAACCAGAGCATGAAGATCGGAAGCCAGCCCAGGGCCGGGATCGGGTAGAGCAGGCTGATAAGCGGGTGCAGGGCCTTGTGAAGCATTTCTCTCCATCCGAGGATCACCCCCATGGCGAGTCCCGCGGTCGAACCCAGGAGAAAACCGAGCACCACCCGGGTAAGGCTCCGCAAAAAGTTCTCCAGCAGGACCCCGTTCCCTGCAAGCTCCGCAAAGACCCGAATGACCGCTGAAAAGGGCGGCAAGAGCGCTGGATTCTGGATCAGATACCGGCCTGCGATCTCCCAGAGGGCCAGAAATATCGCAACCGGCATGATGGACCACTGGGCCCTGATCCTCCTTATCGGTTTCACGGATTCAGCCACCTGAGATCCAGGACCTCTCGCGCCTCAACCCTGCGAGATATGTAGCCCAACTGCACCATGTAATCGATGCTCTCCTGCACACCCTCGGGAGCGATTGCGGTGCTGCACTCGATTCCCTGGGTCAAGGAGTCCAGCACGGTCTTTGTTGAAACAGTCTCCTTCGCGACCAGGGCGACCGCCTCGGCGGGATATATGCGATTACCCGTCGCATTGAGGGCATCGGCGACGATCCTTGATGCCTCCTGCGGATGTGTGTTGATCCAACGGGTCGAGCCCTCGGTGACCTGAACGAGTCGTTTGACGATTTCAGGAGACGCCTGGATGAGTTTCCTGCTCACGACCAGGACGCTCCCCTGCATGCGGGGCCAGAGGTCCTGGGAGCGCAGGAGGACGCGGAATCCGGCCTCCTGCGCCATCCCGGGATACTGTTCGGGCAACAGGGCCCCGTCCAACCGACCCATCTTGAGGGCCAGCAGTTGCGCGGGGGGATTCATGCGCCTTACGTTGTTCATGACCCTGCTCCGGTCGAGGTGAAAGGTTTCGATGACCTTTTCCAGGATGGCATCTGTGGGGCTGCCCTGGCGGGCACAACCGATCCGGATCCCTTCCTTTTGCAGGTCATGGGGGGAGGCCGTCTTCGTGGGATCGCCGACCAGCGCATAGCCGTTTTTGTGTGTGCCGGCGACCACCTTCAGCGGCACGCCGCCGTTGGCGTAGGCATTGAGGGCCGGTATCAGACATATGTAGGCGGCATCGATGTCGCCCCGGGCGAGGCCGGCCGCCAGGGCCATGCCGGTCACATAGCTGTCAAAGGCCCTGATATGAATGCCCTCGGCCTCATACCATCCCTTGTTCCTGGCCACATGGGCACAGGAGGCATGGGTGTTGAATTCCACGGCCAGCACTATCCCATCTGGTCTTTGCGCTGCATCGCCTGCCTCCCCGTCCCCCGCAAGGGCCGCTCCCGTGCCGAGTATTCCACACAGTGCCAGGAGAAACATTGTTTCCCACACGCTGCTTTTCTTTTTCATGGTTGGTTTCCATCCTGTTTTAACGCCCTTTTCTCTCAAGATCGGTGCCTTCAGGCATCCGCCCCGCATGGACAGATGCGTTCCACCCCCATGAGGGCGCTTATCCCCGCAACGGTTACGCCGTAGAACAGGTAGGGTTTGTGATATTTCCGGATCAGAGCCCAGATCACATCGAATGTTCCGTTCCCGAGTGTGGTGCCCGTGGCCAGTACCAGGTCACTCGTTTTGATGAGATCCTCGGTCTCCGTGTAGCCGTCCCGGATCGTGATGCCGTATTTTTGGCCGCCGATGTTTTTCCGATCGCGATCGGTGATCCAGACATTTTGAGACCCGAAGATGCGCGACAGGGCATCGGCGATAGCGGGATTCAGGCCGATAAGTCCGACCCGGCAATCGCCCCAGGTCTCCTTGATATGCCGGGCAATATGCCGGGCACAGGTTTCCGGCTCTTCATCCCTGCAGTGGACCGTCCCGCGAACCAGGCCCAGATGCCTGAGCACCGCATTCAAGGCGGCCAGGTAAATGGCACGATTTTGATTCGTGTCCGCACTCAGATCGAGCACCTCACTGAGAATGCCTTCAAAATTTTGGGGACTGTCCGTAAAGGCGTGTCCGCGGGCGCCCATGAATCGGGCCTCCAGGATCCTTTCCCGCCCCGCGATGAGCGGATAATCCCGCCTGACGGGGTTCCCGATGGCCTCTTCTGTGGTCAAGGGCTTGGCAGAGACCGTGACGGCGCTGCCCATTAACCCCTTTTCGCTTACGATCTCACGAAATTTGATTGCAGATGCCCTGATGATGCTGGAATCGACATTCACTACCATACTGTTTTCTCTCCTTTGCACGCGGATTTGAGACCCTGCCGGCGATCGATGATCATGGGCCGGATTTTTTGGATGAGACTAATTCATATTGCAATATTCCAAATTGGATTATAATGTCAAATCTTTTGTCCACAGGTGTATCATTTATGGATGAGACCAGTCTTGGTTTGTCCTCGGATACGTTGCTTCCCGGCCGTCAAGCGAGGCAGCGTGGGCACATTTCTATTTCCTATTTGCCTGCCTCGTGGTATATGATAATTCATGTTAAGAGTTCATCGTCCGACACGGGGGATCCCCTTCACAAATCAGGGGCTGGATCCCTTTCCCATACTGCCGTTTCAGGACTGCAAGCCCACCAGGAGACGAGCATGACCACGTACCGGGTTACTTTTTTGCCTGATAAAAGGTCTGTTGAAACTGATGAGGGTGCCACCATAGCACAGGCGGCCCAGCGGGCCGACATCTTTATCAACAACCTTTGTGGGGGTGAAGGCGTTTGCGGTGAGTGTCGTGTTCGGGTTATAAAAGGTAAGATTGAATGCGACGAAAAGGCCTCCGCCTTTTTCTCCGAGGAGGAAATCGCCGAGGGGTTTGTCTTGGCCTGCCAGACGGAGATACACGACCATCTCGATGTGGAGGTTCCACCGGAATCGCGGCTTGAGGAAGAGCAGATCATGATCGGCGAGGCGGTCGAGGAGGAGGCCGGGGAGAGTGAACCCGCCGGCCGAAAGGGCCCTGAGATCTCGTTTTTCCCCTTAAAGCCCCTGGTGAGAAAGGTCTACCTCGAACTGCCACCGCCCACCCTCGACGACAACATCACGGACATCGAACGCGTTTCCCGCGAATTGAGGCGCAAGCTCGGATGGCATTCCTACGATATTTCGCTCTATTGTCTGCAGCATCTTTCAGACAGACTGAGAGATCACGACTGGAAGGTGACGGCCACCGTCGTCAAAGACAGTGACCGATATCGGATCCAGCGGATCGAGCCCCTTGACACCACGAACAAAAACTTTGGAATCGCCGTTGATGTAGGGACCACGACAGTCGTCGCCCAGTTGATTGATCTGCGCACCGGGAAGATCCGGGGCGTGGACGGCACCCATAACATGCAGTCCCAATATGGAGAGGACGTCATATCCAGGATGATCGTCGCCTGCAAGAGGGACGGACTTCCCCCTCTGCAGGAGGCCATTGTCAGGAACATCAACCAGTTGATAGAGAATCTCACCCGCAGAAACGGCCTTTTGCCGGAGGATATCGACGCCGTGGTGGCTGCGGGCAACACCACCATGAGCCACTTCCTGCTGGGCCTGACGCCCTGCTCCATCAGGCTGGAACCCTATGTTCCCACAGCCGACATCTACCCGCAGATCCCGGCCGGTGATATAGGTATCCGCATCCATCCAATGGGCATCCTGGAGACCCTGCCGAGCGTCGCGTCTTATGTGGGTGGGGACATCGTGGCCGGCGTGATGTCCTGCGGGATTGCGGAACAATCCGGCGTGCAGGGGTTGATCGATATCGGAACCAATGGAGAAATCGCCATAGGAAACAACGAATGGCTTGTCTGCTGTTCCGCCTCGGCCGGACCCTCTTTCGAGGGGGGCGGAACCCGCTGCGGGATGCGTGCCACCCGGGGTGCCATCGAAAGGGTGGAGATAAGAAATGGAAAAGTGCATTATCAGACCATTGGAGGGGCCAGGCCCAGGGGAATCTGCGGGTCCGGCCTGATCGACTGTATCTACGAACTGGTCAAGGGCGGCCTGATCGGGGCTATGGGAAAATTCAATCGGGACCTGAAGGACCCCCGCTTGACCTTTGACGGGGATGTGCCCCAGTACGTCATTGCCTGGCCGGAGGAGAGCGAGACAGGCAGGCCCATCGTGTTCACCGAATCGGATATCGACAACCTGATAAAGTCCAAGGGGTCTGTGTTTGCAGCCATCAAATCCCTGGTGGATTATATCGGCCTTACGCTTGACCAACTGGAGACTTTCTATGTGGCGGGGGGCTTCGGCAATTATCTGAATATTGCCAAGGCGATCGCCATCGGACTTCTGCCGGATATACCACAGGAAAAGATCCGCTTCATCGGAAACAGTTCCCTCGCGGGGGCTCGGTGGGCCCTGGTCTCAGAGGCGGCCTTTGAGAAATGCCTCAGTATATCGCGGTCTATGACCAACGTGGAACTCTCCAATTATCAGCCTTATATGGATGAGTACATTGCCGCCCTGTTCCTTCCCCATACGGATCGGAGGCTTTTCCCTTCCGTGGACTATTGATCGGCAAGAGGCCGACCTCCCGGCGTGTGTGTCAACCCGGCTCAGGCATGTCCGGTCAGGATGATGCCGGTTTTTTCGTTGACAAATCAGCGGGTAATGGATTATTAACTTTTTGAAATATCAAGTTATAATAACCTTCAGCCATAAATGTCCGCCATGTCAGTGCGCTTTGCCTCCCGGCCAATTCTCTGATTGGAAACGTTAGGATGACGAACACAAAGACTTTGTACCTGTACATTTTTATGCTCTTTTTTATCGGGATGTGTCTCGGTCAGAACAGGGCCGCCGAGGCCCAGGAACCCAAGAAAATCCTGAGTATTGAGGCCTATGACATGCTCAATACCGTCCCGGATACCTATCTCATAGATGTCAGAACACGCGCCGAATATCAGTTTGTCGGGCATCCTGTCCGGGCCTATCTCTTTCCCTATATGTTTTTGACCAACCAATTTGTAAAGGAAAACGGCAAATCCGGGTATCAGGTCGGGCAGAAGAACAAGGAATTCATCGCCGAGGTCAGCAAGGCATTCAAGAAGACGGACAACCTGTTGGTCATATGCCGGGACGGAGCGAGAAGCGCCCTGGCCGCCAAGGATCTCCTCCAAGCCGGGTTCAAAAAGGTCTTTGACGTGGAGGACGGTTTTGAAGGTGCGGAATTCCCCACATTTCAAGACGCGAATCAACACAAATTTTATCGGCAGCTTGCCAAAAGCAACAACATTTACGGATTCGGCCACAGACGTTACTATGGCTGGCAGTGGTGGGGTATTGCGTGGACCTACGAGATGGACTCCAAGTACATCTATCCGCCGGATCTGAGTGAGTCCAAGTAACATTTGAAGGGAAAAATGCCATGGAATCCGAAGAGCTTGTTCGACTCATGGAACTGGTGGAGGCAAAGGGCATCGGGTGGGATAAGGTGGAGGAAAAAACAAAGGTCTCCCATGACCTCTTGAACCTCTATGCGCGATCGGGCCCGGTTCCGGTTACGATCATCAATTCTCTCAAAAAACTGCTGGAAGAGAATCCGATGCAGTAAGCGGGATTCCGGGCACGCGTCATGGGGTCGGTGTCCTGAGGGGCCGGTCGAAAAAGCCCATTATGGAGAGACCGATCAAAGTTTTTCCGTCCAGTATGGCGCCTTCCCTGATCAGGGCCTTTGCCCGTTCCATACTCACCCTCTCGACGGTGGCAATCTCCCTTTCGTCGATTTGATCCCGGACCCTCTTCAGGTTGTGACCCGCATAGATGTGAATCAATTCGTTGGAGTACCCGATGGCCGGGGCGTAGGTGTAAATCCAGTTGATCCTTTCGGCCGCATACCCTGTCTCTTCAAGCAATTCCCTTTTTATACACGCCTCCGGTCCTTCGCCCGGATCGACTTTCCCGGCCGGTATTTCCAGGGTTTCCCTGCCGAGTGCATACCTGTACTGCCGAACCATAAGGATTTCCCGCTCTGAGACAAAGGGCAGAACGGCACAGGCCTCAGGATGATCGATCTTAATCCTTTTGCTGACGCTTCCGTCTCTCAGCCGGACCTCGTCAAGGGCGGCGGAAAAACTACGGGTGTTGATTGTCGCGAGCGTTTGTATTTTTTTCTCCATACCTGCATATCACCTTTTGACCGATTACGGCCTCCATTTCGCTGATCATTTCATGACAGGGCGAGACCCGGTAGTTGGCATGGGCCGATATAACGACCGCCTTTCCCTGACCGGAATCCACCCTGAAAAAAACCGACGATTCACCGGGATACCGGAAGAGGATCTCCTTGATTTCTTCGAGCCGCTCTCTGTCGAGAACCTCCTGTTGGAGAGGGAGCTCGACGACCCTGATCAAACCCTGCCGCGCCTTTTCCAGGGAAAGGATCTGCTGGGCAATGACCTTTACCGCGCTTTCTTCAACTTCGGCCGTGCCGCGGATGAGGAGTGGCTCCTCACTCTTCAGGAGGGGAGAGTACTGGTTGAAGGCCTCAGGGAAAACGACCACTTCGATGGACCCGGTGGAATCCTCAAGGTTGAGAATGGCCATCTTGTCTCCCTTCTTTGTCCTCTTGATCTTGATGGCCTCTATCAGTCCCGCCACATCCACTGTGGTCTTGTCCTTCAGATTAGACAGATCCTGTATGGAACCGGTGGTCAGTCGCTCAATCTCCCCGGAGAATCTTTCAAGGGGGTGGCCGGTGATATAGAAGCCCAACGCCTCCTTTTCTCTCCGGAGCCGTTCCTTTTCATCCCAGGGGTCCACCTCCGGCAGGTCCAATGTGCCGAAGGCCGCCAGACTGTCTCCGCCCAGCGACGCGAATATGTTGAGTTGATTAGTGTCGTGATTTGCGCCACAGACCTTGATCACATCATCCAGGGAGGCGAAAAGCCTGGCCCGCTCAACTGCGGTGAAATCAAAGGCTCCGCACTGGATCAGACCCTCCAGGACGCGGCGATTGACCTTGGATCCGTCGATACGTCGGCAGAAATCCATCAGATCCCTGTAGGGGCCGCCCTGGTCCCGTTCCTGGATCAGGAACTCCACGGCCTTATGCCCGACGTTCTTGACCGCCGCCAGGCCGAAACGAATGCGATCGCCTACCACCGCGAAATCCGCCTGGCTTTCGTTCAGGTCCGGCTGGAGGATCTGAATTCCCATCTCTCTGCACTCTGCAATGTTCTTGATCGTCTTGTCCGGGTTACCCATATCCTGGGTGAGGAGCGCGGCCATGAATTCTACGGGGTAGTGGGCCTTCAGATAGGCTGTTTGATAGGCGATAAGGGCGTAGGCCGCGGAGTGGGATTTGTTGAATCCGTATCCTCCAAACTTGTCGATCAAGTCAAAGAGGGTCTCAGACGCTTTTGTATCCACCCCATTCGCACCAGCCCCTTCGATAAAGCGGGCCCGGTGTTTCGCCATGACCTCGGGTTTCTTTTTCCCGATGGCCTTCCGGAGTTCGTCGGCCTCGGCCAGGGAATAATTGGCCAGGAGTTGCCCGATTTTCATGACCTGTTCCTGGTAGAGGATGACGCCGTAGGTCTCCTTCAGGATGGGTTCGAGCTGTGGGAGCGTGTATTTGATCTTTGTCTTGCCGTGTTTTCCGGCGATGAAATCCTCAACCATGTTACTCCCGAGGGGGCCGGGCCGGTAAAGGGCCACCAACGCCACCATGTCCTCGAAGACCTCGGGTTTGAGCCTCCGGAGGAGTTCTTTCATGCCGGAGCTTTCCAATTGGAAGACCCCGGTTGTCCTTCCCTCGCTGCAGAGTCTGTAGGTCTCTGCGTCGTCAAGGGGGAGTTTGTCGACATCGATACGGACCTTTTGATTCTTTTCAATGAGCTGAAGGGCCTGTCTGATGACCGTGAGGGTCTTGAGCCCGAGAAAGTCGAACTTGATCAGTCCCAGCTTTTCAATCTGGTCCATGGTGAACTGGGTCATGATTTCGTTGTTTGAACCCTTGTACAGGGGGAGATACTCCACGAGGGGCCGATCGGAAATAACGACCCCTGAGGCATGGGTCGAGGCGTGCCTGGAAAGCCCCTCCAGGGAACGGGCGATCTTGAGGAGTTTTTGCTGGTGGGCCTCGCCCTGCTCCAGTTTTTTGAGTTCCGGCTCTTCCAGCATGGCCTTTTCAAGGCTCACCCCGGGGCCGGCGGGGACCAGCTTGGCGATCTTGTCCACTTCGCCATAGGGAATGTTCAGGGTTCGCCCCACGTCCCGGATGACGCCCCGGGCCTTCATGGTTCCGAAGGTGATGATTTGGCCCACACTGTCGCGGCCATACTTGTCCGCCACATAACGGATGACCTCGTCTCTGCCGTTGATGCAGAAGTCGATATCAATATCAGGCATGCTGATGCGTTGTGGATTCAGAAATCGCTCAAAGATGAGCCCGTATTTGAGCGGATCAATATTGGTGATGGTCAGACAGTAGGCCACAAGGGATCCGGCGGCGGAACCTCGCCCGGGCCCGACCGGGATGTCGGAGCGGCGTGCATAATCGATGAAGTCGGCCACGATCAGAAAGTAGCCGGCAAATCCGATGTTGATGATGACATCCAGTTCATAGGCCAGCCGCTCCCTGTATTCCTTTCTCAATTCAGGGGGCAGGTCTCCTTCTTCCGATTCCTTTTGGGCCAGTCTTTTTTCAAGCCCCCTCTGGGCCTCCTGTGTGAGCATCTCATTAAGGCTGACACCTCCGGGAACCTGAAAAACGGGGTACTTGTAGTTCCCGAATTCCATCTCGTAGTGACAACGACGGGCGGCATCCCTTGTGTTGTCGAGGGCCTCCGAGAAATCTTCATCCCCGAGGGATGCCGTCATCTCGTCCCTTGACTTGAAATAGAATTCATCCATGGAGAACTTGAGGCGGTTTGGGTCATCGATCGTCTTGCCCGTCTGAATGCACAGGAGGGCGTCGTGCGCCTCTGCATCGTCCCTGTTGAGATAATGGCAGTCGTTCGTGGCGACCAGGGGGATCGAAAGTTCCCTGGAGAATTCCTTGAGTGTACGGTTGACGGCGTGTTGCTCCGGCAGCTTGTTTGCCTGTACTTCAAGGTAGAAGCGGTCCTTATCGAAAATGGAGGCCAGTTCGCTGGCCTTTTCCCTGGCCTCATCGATCCGGCCGGTGTTGATGAGATAGGGCACATGCCCCTTGAGGCAGGCCGACAGGGCCATGAGACCTCTATTGTATTTTCTGAGCGATTCCATATCCACCCGGGGGTGGTAATAAAAACCCTCCAGGTGGCCCAGGGTGACCAGATAGCTGAGGTTTTTATACCCTTCGGCGTCCATCACGAGCAGGACCAGATGATAGGCGTTAGGCCCCCCGCCCGGCGGATTTCCCCGATCACGTCGGTTTCCCGGGGCCACATAGACTTCGCACCCAAGGACCGGTTTGATGCCTGTTTTGGCGGCCTCCGTAAAGAGCTGAACGGCACCGAAAATATTGCCATGGTCCGTTATGGTTACCGCCTCCATACCCAACTGAGCGGATTTCTTGAGCAACTGCTTGATTGTGATGGCGCCGTCAAGAAGGCTGTATTCGGTATGTACATGAAGGTGGACAAAGGATGAATGGGATGTCACGATTTTACCTGAAAAATATGGCCTCCTGGGACTGTCTCAAGAGGTGGATTTTGATTTCTGTGTTGTCCGGCAAGGAGAAATTATGATACGTTATAAACCAATCATCAATCAAGTCCATTTTAGTGGAGCCAAAAAGGAAGGACGCCCTCTCCCCTTCCTCACCGACTTTCGAGCATTCGCCGTCGATCTCTTATCTCTCTAAGACACCATCACAACCGTAAGGACGCAATGATCATCAAAGACAAGGAATATCGGGATAAAGAACAGAAAAGACCGAGGAGTATAAATGTCCTGCACAGGAACGAACAGGATTGTCCGGAGGCAAAGGATAAGGACGGGCCTTCGGGGCATGAGGGTGATCGATCCCATGTCACTCTATTTGATTTGAACGACGTGGTGCGGGATCTCGTCGCGCTGATCGGCCCGAAACTGGAGGACAGGGGCAGACTGCTGGGGGTGAACTACAATCTAAAGACCTTTTTGAGGTCTGGATCCCCGGTCAGGGGGAACCCGGAGGAGATAAGGGCTGTCATCACCGACATGATTGTGGAGGCCGTTGGGGCCATGCCCGAAGGGGGACACGTCTACCTGACCACGGAAGAAAACGAGGATCATGCCTTTATTTACATGCAGGACAGCGGTGAGGGCATCGCAGAACAGATCAACGGTCCGATTCTTGACACTTCTCTCTCCCCCGATGGTGAGGGAGGAAGCGGGCTCGGCCGGAGTCGTGCCCATGGGATTGTTCAGAGGCATCGCGGTGGCATGGAGGTCAAGCGCGGAAAAGGCAAGGGGGCTATCGTCACCATACGACTGCCCGTCGAAAGACAAAAACCGGAGGCGCGGGGCGGCACGCGAAGAGTAAGAATGAGAAACGCCAGGATCCTGATCATTGAAGCGCATCATATTTTGGGGGAACTTCTCCGCCAGGTTCTTCGGAGTAAGGGATGTAGGGCGGAAACGGCGGTGAGCCCTCTGGAAGGCCTGAATCGACTCAAGAGGAGGCGTTTCGATCTGTTGATCGCAGGGACGGCGGTGGCGGAAGCGAAGATGAAATCCTTTGTCAAAAGGGCCAAGAAGATGGACGGCTCTCTGCCTGTAGTCCTCATTGTATCAGGGGATGGGAGCGAAAAGGCGGTGGAGATCAGAGGGACGGATGCCGATCTGGTGATCAAAAGGCCTTTGGAGATGGAGCATTTCGCCGGCCGGATATCCGATATCTTGAACAGAAATCAAAGACATCCATGAACCTGGTCACGGATCAATCCAAAAGGCCGCTTGCCGAGAGGATGAGGCCGCAACGGCTTGAAGACTTCGTAGGGCAAGAACACCTTGTCGGCGAAGGGACACCCCTTCGAAACGCATTGGAATCAGGGCGTCTTTTCCCCGTCATTTTCTGGGGGCCGCCCGGTTCCGGCAAGACCACCCTCGCCAGACTCATGTCGGGATACGCCCGGAACCCCTTTCGTGCCTTTTCCGCCGTTACATCGGGAATAAAGGACCTTCGTCAGGTCATCGCCGAGGCCCGGGATGCGCTCAGGGTCTCAGGCAATCCCACCGTCCTCTTTGTGGACGAAATCCACCGGTTCAACAAGGCCCAGCAGGATGCCTTTTTGCCCTATGTTGAACAAGGCCTGATCATCCTTGTCGGGGCCACGACTCAAAACCCCTCCTTCGAAGTCATTCCGCCCCTGCTTTCCAGGGCACGGGTCATGACCCTTCGTCCCCTGGAGAGGGAGGCCGTCAAGACTCTCCTGGACCGTGCCCTCAGGGATCGTGGGCGGGGCTTGGGGGACACCGGCATCAGGGTCCTGCCCGCCGCCCTTGACCATTTGATTGACCTGTCCTGCGGCGATGCCCGGGTCGCCCTAAACAATCTGGAAACAGCGGTATCCTATGTCCTCCAAGGACAAAAGGGAGAGGCCGTCCTGGACCTGGAGGGCGTGGAAAGGGTGCTTGACCGGAAGGCCCTTCCCTATGACAAGGACGGTGAAGAACACTATAATCTGATCTCAGCCTTCCACAAGAGCCTGCGAGGCGGGGATCCCGATGCCTCCCTTTACTGGCTCTACAGGATGCTTGAGGCCGGGGAAGACCCCCTTTTTATCGGTAGAAGGATGATCCGCATGGCCTCCGAAGATATCGGACTGGCGGATCCCCAGGCCCTTCCGGTCGCCCTGGCCGCTTTTGATGCCTGGCAGAAGGTGGGCCCTCCCGAGGCGGAACTGGCCCTTGCTGAAGCGGCGGTCTATCTGGCCTCGGCCCCCAAAAGCAATGCCCTCTATGTGGCTGAAAGGGAGGTCAAAGCGGAAATCCGCAAGTCCGGCCCGCAGCCCGTTCCCCTCCATATCCGGAATGCCCCGACCCGTTTGATGAAAAAACTGGGTTACGCCCGGGGATACCGCTACCCCCACAACTATCCGGGTGCATGGGTCCAACAGGCATACCTCCCTAAGGAACTGGAGGCCCGCATCTTTTACCGTCCTACGGGCAGGGGGTTTGAAAAGGAGATAAGAAGGCGGCTCTGGGAGCGCAAGCCCAGGCCCTAGAGGGTGGGCTTCCAGCCGTCGATCACGCTCCCGAGAAAATTCGGTTCCTGGTTTCCCGCTGCGTGATAAAACCGTTTCCTCCTACCCCCCGTCCAGTTCATCGAGCAATTTCTGCGAAGTCATGATCCTGAAAAGGGGAAAGAGGGCGTTACGTCGATACATATCCAGGGTGTTTTCATGAATCTCCTGGGTTGCGGCGGTGGTGCAGTCCTCAAGGATGACCGTCTTGAAGTCGGCGCACAGGGCATCCATGGCCGTAGTGAGGACGCAGAAATTGGTGGTAATCCCGGCCACGGCGCACAGGGTCACGCCCCTTTCCTTCAGCCACTGCTCAAGATCGGTCCTCCAAAAGGCCGAGAACCTGGGCTTCGGCACCCAGAGATCGGCCTCGGTTCGGATCAGGTCATCGGAGACCTGGGCACCCACAGTCCCTGTCAGGGAATGGGGCTTCATTTTTCCTTTGAAAATAAAATCATCCCGTTCAAAGGCATCCGTGGGAAAGACGACGGGCCAACCCCTTTCCCTGAAGGCCTGCGTCAAGCGGTTGATCGGTGCCAGGAGTCTCTTTGCCAGGGGAGTGATCGGAAAACGATTTGTCTCATCCAAATTGTCCTTGACCATATCGATGACCAGGACAGCTGGGATCTCTTTGTTATCATGATCCATTTCTCATTTCCTTTATGCGTGCAATGATCATTGTGGCGGCTGTTTCGATCTGATCCGGGGTATTGGTCCTGCCCGTGGTCAATCTCAGGGTCCCCATTCCCACCTCCGGCGGTACCCCCATGGCGGCCAAGACGTGAGAAAGCCTGACCGTTCTATCGTGACAAGCGGCGCCTGTCGAGGCAAGAAGGGAGGGTAATCCTTCGAGGATTCCGGAACCCTCAATGTTCGGGGCCGACACATTCAGGGTGTTGGGCAGCCTGTGATCGGGATGTCCGTTAAAGACCAGATCCGCCAGGTTCTCCCGGAGCAGGTCCTCTAAACGATCCCGCAGCACCATCATATGCGCGATGTCGTCTTCAAGATGTGCCTCCGCCCTGCGGCAGGCGGCACCGAGCCCTACGGCAAGGATGGTGTTTTCAGTGCCCGGCCTCAGGCCCCCTTCCTGTCCCGCACCGTGCAGAAGGGGGGTCAGAGCCGTGCCTTCCCGGATGAACAGGGCACCGATCCCCTTGGGTCCGTAAAGTTTGTGCCCGGCAATGCTCAGGAAGTCAACGCCCAGTTCATCGACATGAACGGACATTTTGCCGACCGCCTGGGCGGCGTCCGTATGAAGGAGGACCCCGAATTCCTTTGCCGTCCCGGCGATCTCTCTTACAGGCTGCAGGGTGCCGGTCTCGTTGTTGGCCAGCATGATGGAAATCAGTCTGGTCTGAGGACGAATGGCCCTTCGGACATCCTCGGGATCCACCCGCCCGAAACGGTCCACCGGGAGGATGTCCACTTTTACGCCCTGTTCCAGGAGGTAAAGGGCGGGGTTCAGAACGGCGGGGTGTTCGACAGACGAGGTGATCACGTGAAAATCCCCGGGACGTTTGAAGTCGATGACCCCCTTCAAGACGGCATTATTGGATTCGGTCCCTCCCGAGGTGAAAACCACCTCCCGGGGGCGGCACCCGATGAGAAGGGCGACCTCTTTTCGTGCCCTTTCAACGGCATCCTTTGCCCGCACACCCAGGTCATAGGGGCTGGAAGGGTTGCCGAATTCCTGCGACATGAAAGGCATCATGGCCTCAGCCGCAGTCGGATCAAGGGGCGTGGTGGCATTGTGATCCAGATAGATAGGTCCGCTCATCCTCTTCCTCCCTCGGAACGGGTATCAAGTAAGTCAGGCAGTTTAATACGCCGGATCGAGGAAGACAAGGGGGTTCCGGCTGATTCTCCATGAGCAATCCTATTGGCAATCTCAGAAGGCCACCGGACAGGAGGCCAAGGACCGGCGTGTGCGGAGATGGGCGAATGGCAAGGCTCCGGGACATTTTCGGGCCATGCAACGGGTTTTGTCAATTGACAATACAGCTTTTTGATGTTAAATTTTTTTCTTTTTCAATCAAGCACTTTTTAGAATTCTTTGTGCGTCCCACCCCGAAAAAATTCTCAAGAAAGGGAGATGTCCGATGGCATCTGATAAGAGCAAAAATTTTATTCTGTGGTTCAATGAAATCGGTATTCAGGATGTTCCCATGGTTGGAGGAAAGAACGCCTCTCTGGGAGAGATGTATCGGAAACTCCACGATAAGGGCATCAATGTCCCTAACGGTTTTGCCATCACTGCCTATGCCTACCGCTATTTTATAAAATATGCCGGGATCGAGGAGGAAATCAAAAAGGTTCTGAAAGATCTCGATACGAGCGACATGTACAACCTCATGAGAAAGGGCAGAGAGGTTCGGGATATCATCCATCATGCAGAGTTCCCCCCGGATTTGATTCAGGCCATCTATGTGGCCTACGACAAGTTGGCGGAGGAATTCGGACAAAAAGGATTGGATGACCTGGACGTCGCCATAAGGTCCTCGGCCACAGCGGAGGACCTTCCAGACGCCTCTTTTGCAGGACAACAGGACACCTACCTGAACATCAGGGGTAAAAGGCGTGTTCTGGATGCCTGCAGAAAATGCTTTGCCAGTCTCTTCACGAACCGGGCCATATCCTACCGGCATGACAAGGGATACGGGCAGTTTGATGTCTCCCTTTCCATTGCCGTACAGAAGATGGTGAGGAGCGATTCCGCCTATTCCGGCGTCATATTTTCTATTGATACCGAGACCGGATTCAAGGATACCGTATTTATCACCGCAGCCTACGGCCTGGGGGAAAACGTGGTCCAGGGGACCGTGAATCCCGATGAATTCTATGTCTTTAAACCGACCCTCAAGATGGGAAAGCGTGCCATCATCAGCCGCAAGGTTGGGGATCGGGATATCAAGATGGTCTACTCCATGGAAGATGAAGCCACGGTAAAGAATGTGGCCACCACGCTCAGTGAAAGGCACCGATACGTCCTGGATGACGATGAAATCCTGAAGCTTGCCGAATGGGCCTGCATCATCGAAGACCATTACAGTAAAGAGGCGGGGTATTTCAAGCCCATGGACATCGAGTGGGCCAAGGATGGAGACGGAGAGCATGTGGGCACGGGCGCGCTGTTCATCGTTCAGGCCCGACCGGAGACCATCCATTCCCAGAACACATCGAATTCCTACGAGAATTACAGACTTCTGGAAAAAGGCGAAATCCTGGCAGTGGGAACGGCAGTGGGGACCAAGGTCGGAAAAGGTATAGCCAAACTCATTGAAACATCGGCCGAGATCGAAAAATTCAAGAAGGGCGAGGTGCTCGTCACCAGCATGACGGACCCCGACTGGGAACCCATCATGAAGATCGCCTCGGCGATCGTCACCAACAAAGGCGGGCGTACCTGTCACGCGGCCATCGTGTCACGGGAATTGGGGATTCCCTGTGTCATAGGGACCGGCAACGCCGATGAGATCATAAAGACCGGGCAGGAAATCACCGTGAACTGCTGCGAGGGTGAGACAGGTTATGTCTATGACGGTCTCCTGAAATACGAGGTCGAGACCCTGGATCTGGAAGAAATCCCAACGACCCGGACCAAGATCATGATGAATGTCGGGACACCCGAGAAGGCCTTTTCACAGGGAATGATTCCCAATGACGGGGTCGGGCTGGCCCGGGAGGAATTTATTATCAATTCCCATATCGGGATCCATCCCTTGGCCCTGATCGACTATGATGATCTGAGAAAGAAGGCGAAGAACGACCAGAAGATTGCCGGCGTTGTCTATCGCATTGACGAGGTGACCTCGGTCTATGACAGCAAGACCCAATTCTTTGTGGACAAGCTTTCCGAGGGCGTAGGACGCATCGCGGCAGGCTTCTATCCCAACGATGTGATCGTTCGACTCTCGGATTTCAAGACCAATGAATATGCCAACCTGACCGGAGGATACCTCTATGAACCGGAGGAGAGCAATCCCATGATCGGTTGGAGAGGGGCCTCCCGATACTACGATGAGAGATTCAAGGCGGCCTTTGAGCTGGAATGCCGGGCCCTTCGCAAGGCCCGCAGCGAGATGGGATTGACCAACATCAAGCTGATGGTCCCCTTCTGCAGGACCCCTGAGGAGGGGAAAAAGGTCATCGCCCTGATGAAGGAGTTCGGGCTCGTGCAGGGCGAGGAAGATCTTGAGATTTATGTTATGTGTGAAATCCCGAGCAATGTCATCCTTGCCGATCAGTTCGCTGATATCTTTGACGGATTCTCCATCGGTTCCAACGACCTGACCCAGCTGGCTCTCGGCCTTGACAGGGATTCCTTTCTGGTGGCGCACATTTATGATGAAAGGAGCGAAGCGGTCAAGAGGCTGGTGGCGGATGTGATCAAGGTCGCCAAGTCCAAGGGACGAAAGATTGGAATATGCGGGCAGGCCCCCAGTGATTTCCCTGAATTCGCGGAGTTCCTTGTGGAATGCGGTATTGATTCCATAAGCCTCATACCGGATACGGTCATAAAGACCAAGCTTGCTATTGCGGCAAAGGAAAAGGCCCTAGGGATTCCTCCCGTTTGAATGACGACATAGTTTTTCCGGCCTGAGTCGATGCCTACAGCCTTCCCCGGCCGGAAGATTGTTAGCTGTCTGAAAAGCACAGCACTATGGAATACCGGTTGAAGAATGAATCAAGATGTGGAGAAACTCGGATAGATGAGCGCGATAGGAATACTCGGAACTGGTTCCTATGTCCCCCCTAAAGTCCTCAGCAACTTTGATCTTCAGGAGATGGGGCTTGATACCACGGATGAATGGATCACCCAACGGACGGGGGTCCGGGAAAGGAGGATGGCCGATCCGGATGTAACGACATCGGACCTGGCCCTGGAGGCCTCTCTGAGGGCCCTTGATATGGCGGGTTTGACTGCCAAGGATCTGGATCTGGTCATTGTTGGAACGATCACGCCCGACACCTGCTGTCCGTCGGCCGCAAACTGGCTCCAGGCAAAGCTGGAGGCCACCCGGGCCGCTACCTTTGATGTAACGGCCGCCTGTTCCGGTTTTATCTTTGCGATCAACGTCGCAACCCAGTATCTCCTCACAGGGGCCTGCAAACATGTGCTGGTCGTGGGGTCCGAGGTGATGACCCGCACCCTTGACTGGAAGGACAGAAAGACCTGTATCCTGTGGGGTGACGGGGCCGGCGCCGCTGTCCTGACAGGAGGCGGGCAGGGCCACGAGATCCTGTCCTCCCACATACACACGGACGGATTCAACGGTCGAGACCTGCTTTTACCGGGTGGTGGGTCGAAGACCACGCCCATCAGCCATGAAAGCGTGGACAAGGGTCTTCACACGCTCAATATGATCGAGGCCAATGCCAGCTTCAGGGTGGCGGTGCGTCACTTCGTTGAATCCATCAGAGAAGCGGCCGAGTTTAATCATGTCGCTATTGAGGACATCGACTGGTTTATCCCGCACCAGGCCAATTTTCGCATGTTCATCTCCATGGCCAAGAATCTCAATGTCCCCATAGAACGCTTTTATGTCACGCTCCACAAATACGGAAATATCTCCTCTGCATCATGTGCCATTGCGCTCGACGAGGCCGTTCGGGACGGAAGCATCCACGAGGGGGACGTGATCTGCATGCCCGTTTTCGGCGGGGGATTGTCATGGGGTAGCGCCCTGATCAGGTGGTAGAAGGGCTTGAGAAGAGAAAAAAGCGCCCCGTCATGACTGGAACCAAAGCGGTTTCATGCTCGGGGTCGTGCGCCCCTCGGTCTTTTCCCACAAGTTTGCTTGCCCGTCAGGCCTCCTGTTTTTGACCATAGTCTTTTAATCTTTTGTCGTAACACTTTAGCCCTTTGAAAAATTCGAAAGGAAATCATGCACCCTTTCTTACGTTCCGAAGCTCCCGCTGATCACTTCAGAAAGGGAGCATGATTTTCACACAGTTATTGGAAAGGGCTGAATTCATACCTTTTGTCTAATAGAGGAGGATGAATGATGGCTGATAAATCATCGGCCCCCCTTATTAGAACAATGACACACAAAGATCTCGAACGCATTTTAGAGATCGACAAAAAGGTGCTCGGAAAATCACGACCTGAATACTGGGAATTAAAACTGATGATGGTCGAGCGGCGATCACCCGTGGTATCCCTGGTAGCCGAACTGGATGGAAAGATCGTCGGGTTTATCATCGGCGATGCGAGCGGTTGGAAATACGGGGCGCCCGACAATATTGGCTGGATCGATACGATCGGCGTGGATCCCGATTATCAACGAAGGGGTATCGCCAAGATGCTCATGACGGAGATGGTTAACGACCTGAAAAAGTCAGGGGTCGATACCATATACACCTTTGTCAACTGGCGCGATTGGGACCTGCTGAAGTTTTTTGACGCCAACGGATTCCAGAGGGGTTCCATGATGAACCTGGAACTGAAGTCCTGAGGGTCTTTTCCCTGGAATCGATGTCTGACCCGGCCCCTACCCTTTGTCCCATCCCTGAACCCCGGGGCGGTCAGGGGCCGGAACGGGTGTCGGACAGGGCGGGTCTTTCCAGCAGCCTTCTCGCCCTCTCAACGAACCGAGATTTGTCCAGGTAGGTCTCGGTTCTCAACGCCTCTTCTTCACCCCCGTATCGGTTGATAAAGATCAGGGTCGGAACACCTCTTATCCCGTAGCGGCCCAGAATTTCATCCTGAGAAGCATGGTGCGTGGTCAGATCAAGACGCATCATGATTACCTTTCGGCTCAGGTCCAAGACCTCCGGAGAGGTGAAAACCGTTCTGTCCATGGCCCGGCATGGCCCACACCAATCCGCATAAAAGTCAAGGATCACAGGAAAATTTTCCTCCTTCGCCCTCCTGAGAATAGATTCATCGTAAGGGACCCAGTGGACCCCTTCTTTTTTGGCGGTACCGAAGGTCATGTAGCTCATAGCCGCAACGAGCAGCAGCAGCCCGAATCCCTGCCTGAAAAGGCTGAATCTCCGCATGGCCCCGCCCGTCCGGTCGACCCAGCCAAGATGGATGCCGGCGAGAACCCCGAGACCTCCCAGCAGATGGGCCCTATCCAAATAGGATGAGAGCAGTGGACTGCATATATAGGCCGCCATTCCGACCAAGACCCAACCCATGACTTTCCTGATCCAGACCATCCACTCCCCTGACATGGGTAATCGGGTGGAGAGTCCTGAGAAGAAGGCAAGCACGGAAAGGGGAAGTCCGAGTCCGATACTGAGGACAAAAAAGTACAGAAAACCCAGAACCGGTTTCCCTGTATGCCCCACGTAGGTGAGGAGTCCCAGCAAAAAGGGCCCCAGGCAAGGAGCGGCCAGGATGCCCAGTGTAAGTCCCATGAAAAAGGTGCCGAAGTGACCACCGTAGTTGCGGGACGCCAGTCTGCTCAGCCCCGTGGGCAGGCGTATTTCCCAGAAACCCATGGAGCTGAATCCCAAGAAGAGCAGCACCGCCCCCATAGCCGTCAAGAGATAGGGGTTCTGGAGGGCAGATCCCAGCAGTTTCCCGGAGAGAGCGGCGGTCAAACCAAGCAGGGAATTGGTGAGTGCCAGCCCGACCATATAGAGGGAGCAGTGGATGAGCATGCGACGCCGTGAGTCCTGACTCTTTCCACTGAAATAGGAAACCGTTATGGGGATGAGAGGATAGATACAGGGAGTCAGGTTCAGGGCCAACCCTCCAAAGAAGATGGCTGCAAGGGACAATAAGAGCCCGGTATCAGGCCTCAGACCGAAGGGTCCGCCCTTTTTTTCGTTTTCCGTCGTCTTGGTGAGAAAAACCGATTGGTTCAATGCCTTGGCGATGACGCCTTCGGGACAGACCGGAAATGAAAGGGGGATAGAGATTTGCTCGGGCGGCAGGCACGCCGAGGGAGAACATGCCTGATAGGAGAGACGCCCTTCAAGGGATTGCCCCCCCGGTTGTACACGCTCTCCAACGATGAGTGCAGCCCCGATCAGGATCTGTCCTGAAAACACTTCGAGTGGTTCAGAGGAGTAAGCAAAGGTCTCTATCCTGGGCGCCGGGAAGAGGAAATCTTGGACTGCAAGTTCGTCATGGTGGGAGAAGGAAAGCACCGTGGGGACAATATCCCTGCTCTTTTTTTCGGGGGTGTGGATTGCCCAGGGTCTGGATACCTCCAGGCGCAGGAGAATGGGATACCGCCCCCCGGGTGCGTAACAGTCTTGAGAATGAATGACTTCCATCCTTACGGTGGAGGCACGGGAAAATGAGACGCTGGGGAAAAGGATGAAGATGAGAAGCGCGGCGCAGAGGGATAGTATTTTTTCCATAGGCAAGATAGTTGACGGTGCGAGGCGAGCTCCGAGGTCCGGCAAAGGAAGGTCCGCTCTCTTCACCTGACTCAAAGGGGTTTTCGATAGGGCGAGGGATCCTTACTGCCTTCGAGGACCTTGTGCATGCGATCTCTTTCAGTAACGGCCTTGCGGAGTTCATCCTCCAAGGCGGCCCTTTGGTCGGGATGTGCCCTTTTCAGGAGATTTTCGAGCCTTTCCACCTCCTTTTGGAGACGGTAAAGATCCTGAGCAACCATGCGAATAGGTGCGGTCATACCGGCTGTTCACCTTTCCTGTGCCCAACCGGAAATGAGCATTCCCGATTGATGAACGGCAGCATTTCCTTCTGATATCTGTTTTTCACATCCCTTGCCAACCTTTTCATCTGAAAGGACCAGCCTTCGTACATCCCCGGGTCTGAATTTCAAGTGGCTGAAGATCTGTTTCTCGACCTCACCGGCCAATCGAAAATTTTGCCTGATCCGGGACCGGACAAGGCTCTTGTTCTTCCCGTATCGGATAAGAAGATCCCTGAGGCGTTCCTCAAGACTCACGATGGTGTCGTGATTGACCCTCTTGTCGGCGTAATAAACAATCTGGCTCTCCGAAATGCCGTCCCCGGGATTATAGGCCTTCAGGAGGACGTGCTGCCCCACAATCTCCGCGATTTCATCAAATTGGTTCTCGATACATAGTCTCCGTCCCATAGCCGCGTGATCTTCCCCCGTCTTGAGACAGGTCGTTTTGGCGATGTCATGCATAAGGGCACCGGCTCTTACAACATCAAGGGAAATCGATTCACCGGCCTCCTTCAACCCTTTGCCGATGATCGCGGCGACCTTTTCGACCATGACGGAGTGGGCCTTGATGTTATCCAACATTTCATACTTGTCCATGAGTGCATGACAGTCTTCGATGGAGGGAACCATATCCTGATCCTCTTGTCTGACCCGCTGACAAGGCCGATCCTTTTGAACCGACAAACCCATCAGCCCTATGACGTCACAATAATGTGCACTTTTCCTCTCAAAGTCAATGAACAAAGGGCCCTGTGGCCAAGAAGGGCATCCCGTCTTATCAGGCCAAACCGAGGTGAACACGGTGTTCCCCAAAATACCAGTCAAGAAATTCAAGGTTTTGCCGATAATAACATTTGAACACCTCAGGAAATAATTTCAGGCAGTTAATGCAGGTTCATTCGTCCTAATCACAATAGAGAGGGATGTTTTTGGGGGCCTGCAGCAATGCAGCAAAACGGAACAGACGTGCCCGGGGTCAGGATCGACGAATGCGGCGCAAAGATTTCGCTTTCCCAATGTGACGACCGGTTGTCCCTCCGCTTGCTTTTACAACACATCTTGGGAAAGAACTTGCCGGATACTTGGTATAAAATCCTTTGAGGTCCATTCATGATGGCATTTACGGCGTTCATTATTTTGGAGGACCAAAGAAAAGAAGACTGGGCCTCTTTCGAATCTCCCCAATTTTTCTGTGCGACCTTTAAATGGCCAAAGGACCCCCATGGGGAAGGCGGCCATGAATTAGGCATTCTCGACCACTCCGCACAGGGATTGGCCCTTTTCCTTCCAAAGGAAAAACGTCGCCTTTTCGAGGACCTCGAACCCGGGGACAGGATTTCGGAAATTACGCTCTTTGCGGAACATGCACTGACGGTGGTGAATGGAGCCCTGACCAGTAAAAAAATTGTTGAAGATGGGATTTATCAAGGGAATTTCGTTATCGAACTGGAACTTGACACGGGACTTGATCGCAGGGATGCGGGTCCCGGTTTTTTCAGTTCCTGACAGGGGAATTTTTGTTCCCCCGGCACAGAACAGACAACCGTTTTCTTGCGAGAGGAAAGACCCCGTCACGTGGGTCAATCATAAAGTAAAAACGACTGGATCAATATTATGTCAAAACCTGCTTTCAACGGTTCATCAAGATATCTCAAACCTATCCCTCTCAAAAAGTCAAGCCTCAAGGCCACGGTCAAGGATCAGTCCGGTGCAGGAAAGACCCGGATTGGGGAGATCTTATGTAAGGAAGGACACATTACCAGCCTGCAGCTTCAAGAGGCGCTGAACATTCAGAACAGGAGCGGAGGAAGGCTCGGGACCATACTCCTGAGGTGCGGTTATATAGAAGAAGAGACCATTGTTAACGTCCTGAGCCGAATCCACAACTATCCAGCCGCCCTCATCAAAAAGATGTCCCCGGACCCGGAGGCCATCAAGGCCGTTCCATATGAGACGGCGAAACAATATTTGGCCTTCCCCCTGGCTGTCAAGGAAAAGACCCTCGAGATCACCATGGCGGAGCCCACGGACACCGCTGCCGTCGAAGAGCTACAGACGGCCGTCCAGAAGGGATTGAGTGTCTTTGTTTCAAGTGAAAAGGATATTATTGAGGCCTACAAGAAATATTACAAGATCAGTGACGAAGAATACGACAGCTTCTTTGCCAAAACCGATGATGAAAAGATAGAAGAAGACCTTCCGGTCACCCCGATCGATGACATCGGCTCCTTGGTCTCCGAGGCCGCGGGTGACATGGAATTGGATACCGGTTCCGAAGAACTGATCAAGGACGAATTCTCGGCAGGTGACGCGCCGATCATCAAACTCGTAAACGGCATCATGATCAAGGCGGTCAACGACGAGGTGAGCGATATCCATATCGAACCCTTCGAGAAAGCATTGCAGGTCAGGTACCGTTTGGACGGTGCCCTATACAAATCCATGAATCTGCCCCTCACCATCAAGAATGCCTTGATCTCGCGGATAAAAATTCTGGCCGGTCTGGACATATCAGAAAGGCGTGTCCCTCAGGACGGCCGGATAAAGCTGCGTCTGGGAAAGGCACGGGCGATTGACTTTCGTGTTTCAACCCTCCCCACTCTCTTTGGGGAGGGCGTTGTTATGCGTATCCTTGATCCAGGTGCCCTGAATGTCGACCTCACGAAACTGGGTTTTGAGGCGGAGACCTTCGAAGGGATCAGACGCTGTATTCACAGGCCCTATGGGCTGCTCCTCGTGACAGGGCCTACCGGCAGCGGCAAGACCACAACCCTTTACAGCATCCTCAATGCTCTCAATAAAGAAGAAACAAAGATCCTCACGGCCGAAGACCCGGTTGAGTTCAACTTCAGGGGAATCAATCAGGTTAATGTGAAGAAGGAAGTCGGCATGACCTTTCCCGCCGCCCTCAGGGCCTTCCTCAGACAGGACCCCGATATCATTATGGTCGGTGAGATCCGGGACATGGAGACCGCAGAGATCGCCATCAAGGCAGCCATGACCGGTCACCTGGTTTTCAGCACCCTCCATACCAATGACTGTCCGTCCACGATCGGTCGTCTGGTGGATATCGGAATACCGTCTTATATGCTGGCCTCTTCCGTGACCATGGTCCTTTCCCAGCGTCTGGCCAGAAAGCTCTGCCCAAGATGTAAGAGCGTGCTCAACGGCTTTGACCCCAGGGAGCTGGAGGCCATGGGGTTTCATGAAAGTGAGATTCCGGACTTGACCTTTTACGGCCCCAGAGGATGCCCGGCCTGCAATGCCGGGTACAAGGGACGGGTAGGACTCTATGAGCTGATGGAGGTGACCGATGATGTTTCCAAGGCCATCAATGCGGGAGTTACAGAGGATCAGCTCAGGAAGACAGCCATCCAGGAGGGCATGGTAACCTTAAGGGAAGCGGGGCTTGAAAAGATCCGGCAAGGAACGACGTCTGTAGAAGAGATCCTCAAGCGAACGGTGATCACCAGGGAGGCCATGCCGGCCTATCTCGTCAACCCAGACATCGAACACTACGAAGACAAGGACGTGATTATCAGGGAAGGCAACAAGGACAAGGACTTTTTCAAGCTCGTCCAGGGATCGCTCATGGTTGTAAAACAGGGCAAGAAGATCGCGGATATTGTGCAGCCCGGCGAATATTTCGGAGAGATGGCCGCCATCTCCGGAGAATCCCGATCGGCCAGTATCATTTCAAAGGGACGTTCCGTTATCAAACGTTTTCCAGGCGATAAGCTTGACGAGATTATTCAAAAATATCCGGAAGTGGCCAAACACCTCTTTGGAGAGATCGTGAATCGCCTGGACAGCTCCAACCGGATTAATGTCAGGCTGGTCGGCGAGCTCATGCAAAAGAAATAACCTGGATCGATCACCAAAACGCAGACCCGGCTCCGATCAAACCCCCAAAATAGACTCTGAATCTGTACCCCGATCAGATCCAACCGATTTTTAAAAAAGATGTTGAAAGCCTCTTAACATTCGGGCGCCCGCTTGATATACAGATGCTGGAGTTTTTGATCCCGCCACAGCCCATGAAGGTCGTATCACAAAGGAGAGAGAGTCGTGAAAAAAAAGGTACTCGAGGCCATGAAAAAGGCTGGGAAGCCAATGAAATCCGGGGAAATCGCGGAAATGATCGGAGCGGATGCCAAGGAGGTTTCCAAGGTGATCAACACCCTCAAGAAAGAGGGACTGGTTGCCTCGCCCAAACGGTGTTTTTATGCGCCCCTCTGAAAGCCATTTTAACGAGAAAAGATATTCCAACTGGTTTGTGATCGTTACTGCGGTATTCATCACCTGCCTGATTGCCGCCAATATTGCTGCGGTCAAGCTGATAGACCTGTTTGGGTTCATCCTGCCTGCGGCCATCCTGGTCTTTCCCCTGAGCTATATTGCAGGGGACGTACTGACGGAGGTCTATGGGTATCGACAGGCAAGGCGTGTCATCTGGCTCGGATTTCTTTGCAACGCGATTGCCGTGGGGGCCATCTGGATAGGGCAGATGCTGCCCCCGGCCTCCTTCTGGGACGCCCAGGGGGCATACGAAAGGATTCTCGGCTATACACCCCGTCTCTTGTTTGCCTCATTCTTCGCCTATCTTGTAGGAGAGTTCGCCAACTCATTCGTCCTCGCAAAGATGAAGATCGCCACAAAGGGAAGATGGTTGTGGATGCGAACGATTGGATCGACCCTTGTAGGCCAGGGGCTGGATTCGATGGTGTTCATAACCTTGGCATTCTGGGGCGCGATTCCCGGGCCGGCATTGATGGGGGCCGTCCTGACCCAGTGGGTGGCAAAATCGGGATACGAGGCGGCTGTTACGCCGCTCACCTATGCGGTCGTTAATTTTCTGAAAAAGAGGGAAGGTGTCGACGTATTTGATCATGGAACCAGGTTTAACCCACTCCTGATTGCAGAGTAGGGCCTCCCTGCAGGGATTCTTTGTGACCTGGGAATGGCATGATCGAGAAACCGGCGGCCGATTCTTTTGTTTTTGTGCCGATGGGTTCCTTTTACCTGAAAAACATTGACAAAATAGGGAGTTAAGGCTAATCTAGGACAAACCCTTCAAGAAAGGAGTTCCTCATGACTCTCACCAAGGCCCATATCACGGAAAGTATCTATCACCAATGCGGCTTTTCCAAGAGCACGTCTATCAGGTTGGTTGAGACTATTTTGGAGGTCATGAAAAACAAACTGGAAGCCGGCGAAGAGGTCCTCATCAGTGGGTTCGGGAAGTTTGCCGTAAAAGAAAAAAACGCCCGGAGGGGTAGGAATCCTGCAACAGGTGAGGATCTGACCCTGGATGCCCGGCGGGTGGTGACTTTTCGGTGTTCACCTGTTTTAAGGGCAAAGATGAACGGCGAGCGGTGAAGCCGAACCCCAAACAAGAATCTGGATACAGGCCAAGTTTGAGCAATCGTCGTGGTTCGATTTCCCCGGATGGCCTGTTCCGGTCGCCCTCACCTGCAGGGGCCCTATTGAGGGTCCTCCCGCCCCTTTCCAGCGAATTTCACACACCCTTTGAGCAGTGACCGTCCTGCTCTCAAAATTTAGGTCATTGTCTGCGCGGAAAATTTCGCGGTGCCCTCCTGTGCCGAGCCTGGTCAGGGTGTTGACCACTGAGTCCCCCAGACTCTCCTCCGTCCAAAAATCAGCCTGCTGTATTTGCAGGCGGTACGCATTTCAATGTGTCCCATGGTGCAGTTGAAGGGTTGTGCGGTCCGGAAACTGGTTTTACGAATATTTTTGGCATATCGGCGCCACCAATGATAATATCTGCGCGTTAGTGACCACAAACCGTCACGGTTCAGGGGATTTTTTAAAAATAGGCCTATTCACCATGATCCAAGCGCATAACAAGACGGTCTGCCCTCAATGTGGGGAGCCGGTCAAAAAGACCTGGAAACACTGCCCAGCCTGTGAGACGCCCCTGACCCTGCTCCAGTGCCCAGTCTGTATGGCTCCTGTCAAGGAGCACTGGAAGAGATGTCCGGAATGTGAGGCCTCCCTTGTGTGCAAGACCTGTGGGGGCCGCATCCCGCCGGGATCTACGAAATGTCCGGTGTGTGCCCCGCAGGAAACCGAAACCTGCCTGCAAAGAAAAGAAGTGACGGAGCCTGCCACGCAAATGACATTTCTTTATGTGCCGCCCGGAAGATTCATGATGGGCGATACCTTTGGAGATGGATTCGAAAACGAGCTTCCTGTGCATCCGGTTCAAATGGATGCCTTCTTTATGGGAAAATACCCGGTCACCCAGGCCCAATGGGAGGTCTTGATGGGAACGAATCCCTCAAAGTTCAAATCCCGTCTCCATCCAGTGGAGCAGGTCAGCTGGGCGGACACCCACCGCTTCATCGAGGAACTGACCAAGGCCGACAATGGCACCTTCCGCTTTTCACTCCCTACAGAGGCCCAGTGGGAATATGCGGCCCGGAGCGGAGGCAGAGAGGAACGTTACGCCGGAGGTGGGGATGTTGATGCCGTGGCCTGGTATGAGGATAACGCCGGCGAATCCACCCGGCCTGTGGGCCTGAAGGCCCCGAACGGCCTTGGCCTCCACGATATGAGCGGCAATGTTTGGGAATGGTGCCAGGACAATTTTCAGTCGGATGCCTATAGGAGACACCACCCTCAAAACCCCGTCTTCACAGGGAAAGGCCCGGACCGGGTTATCCGCGGCGGCAGTTGGAATCTCGACGCCTGGAGTGTCCGGTGCGCAAGACGATTCAGTTTCAGGGAGGATTTCTTGGCACCCGGATTAGGGTTCAGGCTGGTTATGGCGGTCCAAGGGCCATGACACCGCCCGGGGGCCGGGAGGCATCCTGCAGTGCCGTTTCGACCCCAATCAAACCAGAGAGGAAACGAAAGGCAGAGTCTCATAAGAGACCCTGCCTTTATAGGGACTTCCCAGATGCCGTTCACTCTCTGGTCAATGTCTTGTAACCAAAAACGATTTAGAAAAGACACGCCGATAATGAGGGTTTCGCGAGCACCCGAGAAGAATCTCTGATTATTCAAAAGGAGCCATTTCCCGCGCCTCGTGCAGGGCGGATATCTGAATAGCGTTCCCCCTATCACTCCGTGCTTTTTGAGGTCATGGAGCGATACCTCGTAGCCCCGGCTTCGTGCCAAGACAAAGGTCAGAGTCAGGGGCATCATGTGGAAATATGGTGCGACAATTCCAAGGCCTGTGTCCATAAGGCGTCAAATTTATTTCTCTGGGTGATTCCCCCATGGTGTGGGCGGTTTCCCCCGGGAAAGAATAAGGGCCGTCGGCCTGAAACAGGGATGACGACGTCCGGGAGCTTCGGAACGTAAGAAAGGGTGCATGATTTCCTTTCGAATTTTTCAAAGGGCTAAAATGTTACTCAAAACAAAAGAGGAGGGTTATGAAGGCGCTCACTGTTATGCTCATTGTTTCCGTATCCGTGATGAATGTGGCCCTCAATCTCTGCCTCAAAAAGACGGCCGGGCTGGTGGCAGGGGGGTTTCGGGGGGCTGTCATGTCCTGGAGCTTCACGGGATGTTTCGTTATCGGTCTTATCTCCTTTGGCAGCCTTTTTGCTCTCTATTCAACGGGGATCACCCTTTCCAGGGGAATCCTGATGATGGGAGCGATTTCCATCCTGGGAGGCAGCCTCTACGGCGTGGTCGTTTATGGTGAAAGGCTTCATACGAGCGAATGGATCATCTTTGCGCTCCTGACGCTTCTGCTTGCCTACCGGTGGTTTTTAAAATCTTGAACAGGTCAAAAAATATGAACGTAATCGGCAACTGGTTCAGACGGCATCTCTCAGACCCCCAGGTCGTTATACTCGGTGTTCTCCTGATCACCTGTTCTGTAGGACTCTTCATTTTGGGAGAAATGCTCGCCCCTGTTCTGGCCAGCGCCGTTATCGCGTACCTTCTGGAGGGACTGGTCAAATTTCTTGAGCGGCGGTGCAAGGTTCCACGGCTTTTGGCCGTGATTCTGGTTCTCCTGATCTTTACGGCATTCCTCCTCTTTTTGCTCCTCGGCCTGTTCCCCCTCCTCTGGAGGCAAGTGAGACAATTGATTCATGAACTGCCGGCCATGATATCCTGGGCGCAACAGGAATTGATGCTTCTGCCTCAACGCTTTCCAGGGTTTGTTTCAGAACAGCAGGTGATTGAAATAAGTAACGCATTGCGTTCGGAGTTGACATCCCTCGGGCAGCAGATTTTGTCTTTTTCCGTGGCTTCCATGCGCAGTCTTATCGCTATTCTGGTCTATATATTTCTCATGCCGCTTGTGGTCTTTTTCTTTCTCAAGGACAAACACCGCATTGTGGAATGGGTTTCCGGTTTTCTGCCGGAAGAGCGGGGCATGGCCGCCGAAGTCTGGCATGAGGCGAACCAGCAAGTGGGAAACTATGTGCGAGGAAAGTGTTGGGAGATTCTTATCGTGTGGTCTGCCAGTTTTGTGACCTTCAAACTCCTGGATCTGCAATATGCCATACTGGTGAGCCTCTTTGTCGGGTTGTCGGTCCTTATCCCGTATTTCGGGGCGGTCTTCATGGCTTTGCCCGTGGCTTCCATCGCCTTTTTCCAATGGGGGTGGGGTCCTCAGTTTGCCTATATGGTCGGGGCTTACATAATCATTCAGATTTTGGACGGAAACGTCCTTGTCGCACTTCTTTTCTCCGAGGCCGTCAACCTCCACCCCGTGGCCATTATCGTTGCGATCCTGGTATTCGGCGGCATGCTGGGCTTCTGGGGCGTATTTTTCGCCATACCTTTAGCCACATTGGTTCAGGCGATCATCAAGGCCTGGTCGAGAAACCGCAAAAAGAGGAAGGAGGAGTTGGATGCACTCAATCCTCAGGGGCAGGCGGTTTGAGAAAAAGAAATCGTATGAGTTTAGCCGTTGGAAAAAGCCCGGCGGTTTGGTCCGTGGACCCTACTCAATGGGATAATTTTCGAAAACCTGAAGTGTTGCAAGAAATCAATGGGGCGGCCTGTCATACCTCGCCTACTTGTTCAAACATGTCTTGTTTGTAAGTGTCATAATATTCGAAAACCTTTTTGATGTAATATATTGTTTCCTTAAAGGGCGGCACCCCTCCGTATCGCTTGACATTGCTCATGCCGGCGTTATAGGCGGCCAGGGTCAGTTGAATATCCCCATCATAGCGCTTCAAAAGACCTTTGAGGTACTTTACTCCTCCGTTGATATTATACTCGGGATTGAAGCAGTCTCCGACCCCGAGGGCCTGCGCTGTTTTCGGCATCAATTGCATGAGTCCCTTGGCACCCTGCCTGGAAACGGCTTTGGGATCATACCCGGACTCCGCCTTGATAACGGCCTTGACCAGCGCAGGGTCTATGCCATATTGGTGTGCGGCCTTGAGGATAAGGCTATCGAACCGTTTTTCGGGAATCTTTTGGGATGTCGCTGCGGCCGTGCCTTTGTCATGGAAGACAGGCTCGATCCAATCGGCTGTCAGGCGATCCGGGGGTTCTTGGTTTCCCTTTTCAGTCCCGATGGATGGCGCACTGAACCTGGGATTATTGAAGGCGGGCAGGGTTAGTAGAGATAAAACAAAAAAGGCAAAGAACCATTCTGCCATATTCTCCAGGAAAGACCGTGAGATCCGATGTGTATTTTTTTGACTCCGGTTTGCTGTGTCCTTCATTTTTCTACCAAGTGCTTGGTGCGGGCATGTTTCTTCATATCGTTTACTTTTTGGTACATGTGCGGCGATGCAACCCTGGATCCATTTCCTTGAGTATGGTATTGAATTGCTGAATCGCGGGCTGCCATGTCTCCCGGAAATGGCTCCAGAAGAAGGCCTTTGCCAGGACGAATCTGTTATGGGACGAGCCTGCATGTCTCAGCCTATTGTCCCAGGATTCCTGAAGGGCTTTCAGCCTGTCTCTTTTCCCCGGATCCTCTATGCTGTTGAGGAACTCGTCGATGGTTTTTTTTCTCTCCCGCTCGAAGGCCAATCTGTCCTCGACAAACAGCCTGTGTAGCTGCGCATGTCTCTGCAATGCAGCTTCTCTGCGCCTGTCCTGTTCTTTTATGTTTTGCGTGTCCATAATAACCGGGTCTTATGAAAAATCCGTACCAAAACGCAACCATTGAATTTAGTATGAAAATTCAGACCGTTAGATGCGTGGCGCATTACATGAAACACAATACTTGTAAAATCATTACATGCATGTGTGGAGCCGGGTGCGATTTATAGGAAAAAATTTTCACACTCAGAAGGAAGTGATCTTGTCGTCGGCGCCACAATGACACGCATTGTGTTGACTTGGAAGTGTTTCCAATCAGGATTCTGCGTCAACCCTTTTGAACGCAAAGAGCGTTCAGCATGACCCTAGACAGGAATAATTTCCCTGTTCATACCCTATCACATCACGAGACCTTTGCAAAATTCCGGCTCTAACCTGCGACAACCTGGCAAAATAAGGCATGATATTCGGCACTTGAAATATTACCCAAGAAGGATTAACTTTGACCCAGTCGCATTGGTGTCTAAAACAAATGCCTCTTATCCTCCAGCCTCATATAACAACCATGGAATGGATGTTTCGGAAAATGCCGTCAAATAAGATTGGAGATACAGGTTTGAATAGGAAACAGGTCGCTGGTGTCCGGGAAGACCGACCGGAATTACCTGGGGCAAATCAAGGGCAGATTCTTCTGAAGGAGCTCTACCCTCTCTCAGGCCAAGAGATCCTCCACCATATCCTGGATCAGGAAAAAGCGCAGGAACTGGTGCGGGCCATGCCCTATGAGGATTTTTTTTGGCTTATCAAAAAAATCGGTGAAGACGATTGCCTGCCTGTTCTGGAGCTTGCCTCTACAGGCCAGTGGGAGTATTTGCTCGATCTTGAAATATGGGAAAGAGACAGTCTGGATATAGAAGCCTACGTTTCTTGGTTAAAGCGCTTTGAGGAGGCGGACGGTAAACGACTGGTGGAGTGGCTCTTCGAGGAGGGAGAATTCCTGGCCTCTTTCCATTTCTCCAAATCTCTTGAAGTGATCGTAGTCAGTGATAAAGACGAAGTCTATGACCTGCCGGAAGGATTTTTCAGTCTGGACGGCACCCTCCATATCCGGGCAAGAAACCCGGACCATCGAGAAACCCTTGAAAATCTCATCAGGACCATGGCTAACGTCAGTTTTGAACGTTATCGCGCCCTCATTCTGGGTTTGGCCGGCGTTCTTCCCGCCGAGACCGAAGAGGAGATGTACCGCCTGAGAAATGTGCGCCTGGCCGAGCACGGCTTCCTCCCCAGGGAAGAAGCCATTTCCATCTATGCACCCCTGGACCCCGAGGCGCTGGGCATCAAAGATGAATCACCCCGTGAGACCGTCGTTCTCGAAGAAGAGTCCAGGGCACTGGTTCCGATCCTGCCGCTTGATCTTGCCGCGGGAAAAAACAGGTTTGTGCAAACAGTCTTGGGGTTATCGGACCTCGTCCTTTTGGACAGAATCCGCCTGGAATTCGCCGGTCTTTGCAACCAGCTCCTGTCAGCGGATGGGCTTTTGCTGAGGGAGCTTGATATCCTGCTCAAGACCTGCGAAAAGGCATCGGGATATTTAAGCCTGGCCTTGGAGAGACTGTCTGGAGAGGACATGACCAAGGCCGAAGAGACCCTGAGGCATCATTCTCTCCTTTCCCTTTTTCGTGTGGGAGTCGGCCTGACCATGAAACTGAAGTGGGAGGCCGAGCGTTGGATAGGCGGGAGCTGGTTTCTGAGCTCTGAACTGGATGTGGATTTTTGGGGTGAGTACTGGGGAGGCGTCTTAAGGGGTTTGCTGAAAAAGAGGCCTATGTATTATGCGGCCTATCACGAGGGGGAGGAGTATCGGGATTTCCGGTCACTCTCCGAGGTGGGTGAATGTGCCGCGGCACTCCGGCGCCTGATGGCCCTGGATAGCCTTCTTGAACGTCTCTCAGTCCTGTTTCCGCCGAAGGAAGGCGGGATTGCCCTCTCGCCTGAACGGACATTCCGACCCCTCATCTTCAATCTTTGGAGTCGATCCGTGCTGGGTCTCGAGCCCTCTCTTTCAGGCCTATCTCTGGAACAGGCCAGAGACCTGTTCCAGAGACTCAGAGATGAGGAATCGGGGCCGCCCTACCGGATGTCTCGGTTCAAAGAGACCTTTTTGGCCGACCTGACGGCCTATACCTCTGACGTTGAACCTGAGATCTTGGGACTTGTCAGAGAGACCCTGGCACTGATTTGGCACGACTTCGAGAAGGCCCATCAAGGGGTTTCTTTGAAGGATCTGGATGCAAGGTTCTCGACTTTTCTTACCATCAGTCCTGTCTCTTCCCAGCGATAAAATCGTCGGTCAATCGTTGGGCCTCTGAATCGGTATATTGCCTGGGTGGATGTTTCATGAAATAGGATGAGGGGGAATAAAGGATTCCGCCCCGCCCCCGATCCATGGCAAGCTTGCAGCACCGGACGGCATCTATGACGACGCCCCCTGAATTGGGGGAATCCTCGACAGAGAGACGCATATCCAGATTTATTTGAATGTCCCCGAAAAGTTTGCCTTCCATGCGTATGAAGCAGACCTTGTTATCCTTTTGCCACGCGACCCAGTCGCTTGGGCCGATGTGGATGTTTTCCTCGGGGAGCCGGTTTTCTCCCAGCTGAGACTGAACCGCCTCTGTCTTGGACTCTCTTTTTGACACAAGACGGGAGCGGTCCAACATGTTCAGAAAATCCGTATTTCCTCCGGTGTTCAATTGATAGGTGCGATCCAATTTTACACCCCTGCTCTTGAAAAGATTCGTGAGCACCCGGTGTACGATGGTCGCGCCCAGCTGGGACTTGATGTCGTCGCCGATAAGGGGCAGGTTCTCGGCTTGAAAGCGCTTTCCCCAGTCGGGATCACTGGCAATGAAGACAGGCATACAATTGACCAACCCCAGCCCGGCCTGCAGTGCACACTCCGCATAGAACCTGGCGGCCTGCTCGGATCCCACGGGAAGATAGTTTAAAAGAATCTGCGCACCGGATCCTTTCAGGACGTCTATGATGTCCTCTTTTTCGGGTTCTTTCTCATCGGAGAGCAGAAAGGAGTACTTCGTATCATAGTTCTTCATGTGTTCTGCAAATCCATCCAGGACCCTTCCCATTCTGACAATAACGCCTGTTTCTTCAATATTCGGAAAGATGGCCTTTGTACAATTCGGGAGCTGAAAGATCGCCTTCGACAGGTCTTGTCCCACCTTTCGTTTGTCTATGTCAAAGGCTACCACCACGTCGATGTCGCCGGGCTTATATCCCCCGATATCCCAATGCATGAAACCGATGGCATCTGCTTCACTCCTCTGCCTGTAGTATTCGATTCCTTGGATGAGTGCGCTAGCGCAGTTGCCGATCCCGACAATGGCAACCTTGATTTTGTCCATCAAAGCCCTCCTCCTTTCATTTCAATCAGATCGACGCCCGGAAAAAAGTTGTGGCCCCGGTATGAAAACACGCAAAATACGGCTGGGATTTCAAGCCAAAGCACCCACGGACAATACACCGTGCCAGGCTATTACCATCTCCTTCCACATCAGTGATTACGGTCTGGGGGTAAGAGCAATATTCCACATTGTAGATATTCCGTCAAAGGAAATGTCATCGTACTCTAGGGAATTGACACCGCAGGGGCTTTCCCCTATACTTATCCGAAAATCCTTGTTTTTGCAAAGAGTTAACAAGCTAAAATTGCTGAGGATCAAAGCTTAGAGGAGGCCCCGATGATCCTGAAAGAACATGAATATGTCAGACAGACGCTGGAGAGATATACCAACTGTCCACTTGAAGACTTTTGCGACTATGTGCTCATAACCAACTTCAGACAATATGTTCAGGCCTTCAAGGAGAGAACGCAGGGGACCTATTCCGAGGGCAATTTTCGAATCGTCAACGCCAAGGACAAGAACTGCACCATGATTGACTTTGGAATCGGTTCACCCCAGGCGGCCTTGGTCATCAACTGTCTGGCCTATCTCGACAATCTCAAATCGGTCATCGTGTTGGGCATGTGTGGGGGAATCGACGATATTCTCGAGGTCGGGGACTTTGTCATCGCATCCGCAGCCATCCGTGGTGAGGGAACGAGCAGACATTACCTTCCGAGGGAGTTTCCGGCCATACCCGCCTCTTCGGTCAACCTGTTCTGCATTGGTGCGGTCAGAAAGGCCGGGCTTGACCCGCGGTGCGGCATTGTTTACACCACGGACAGGCGATTGTGGGAGTTCGATGATGAATTCATCTCGTATCTGAGGCAACAACGAATCCTGGCCATCGAGATGGAACTCGCAACACTTTTTTCCGTGGCCTATCGTTATGAGGTCCCCATCGGGTCCATTATGCTCGTCTCTGATATGCCTTTGCAGAGAAGGGGTATCAAGAGCAAGAAACTTCATGAGGAGATCTATACGAAGTACATGGAAACGCATCTGGAAATTGCCGAGGATGCCGTGAAGAATATCGGGGGAAAATGGGGAGAAGTGGAAAGGAAATTGACCAGTGAATGGTAAGCCGAATGGTGACACACAGCGGGCTTGGAGGTAGGGATGAAGGTTCTTGTGACAGGTACGGCCGGATTTATCGGATCATTTACGGCGATGCGGCTTGTGGAAAGAGGGGATGAAGTTGTCGGTATCGACAATGTCAATGACTATTATGACGTGACCTTGAAATATGCCAGGCTTGAAAGGGCCGGGATCGACCCTTCAAAAGCGAAGACTGGGGAATGGGTCCAGAGTCAAAAATATCCGGGCTATCGCTTCAAAAGGACGGCCCTCGAAGATCTGTCCGGGCTTGAACGGATCTTTATCGAGGAAGACTTTGATGCCGTGTGTCATCTGGCAGCCCAGGCGGGTGTTCGATATTCCCTGACCAATCCCCACAGTTATATTGATTCCAATATCGCAGGGTTCCTTAATCTCCTGGAATGCCGCCGACATCACGGCAACGGGCACCTTGTCTTTGCATCTTCCAGCTCAGTATACGGGATGAACAGGAAATATCCCTTTTCGACCAGGGACAACGTGGACCACCCCGTCTCCCTGTATGCAGCCACCAAGAAATCCAATGAACTCATGGCACACTCCTATAGCCATCTGTTTTCCATACCTGTGACGGGGCTGCGGTTTTTTACGGTCTACGGCCCCTGGGGTAGGCCTGATATGGCCCTGTTTCTTTTCACAAAGGCCATCCTTGAAGACAGGCCCATCGATGTCTTCAACCGGGGAGACATGAGAAGGGATTTCACCTATGTGGACGATATTGTCACCGGGATTGTCAAGGTCCTTGAGCGACCCCCTCAAGGCGATCCGGACTGGACCGGGGAGGATCCGGACCCATCAAGATCCCGGGCGCCATACAGGCTTTACAATATTGGAAATAACAGCCCGGTCGGGCTTATGGATTTTATTGAGGCCATAGAGAGGGCACTGGGGAAAGAGGCGAAAAAAAATCTCCTGCCCATGCAACCGGGCGATGTTCCGGTATCATGGGCCGATGTGGATGATCTGGTGGAGGATATAGGCTATTCGCCGGCCATGCCGATCCAGGAAGGCATCAATAGATTTGTGGAATGGTACCTCGAATTTTACAGGGTGAAGGCCGGGACGTAGGCCCCCCAGAAAGATTTTTCGTATGAGTTTAGCCGTCTGAAAGAGCCCAGCAATTTCGGCCATGGCCCCTCCGTGATGGTGTAATTTATAAGAGCCTAAAGTGTTACGATTTTTCCTGCTTTCAAGGAGACTTAATTATGCGTTTCGAAAAAAACATCCTCTGCATCGGTGCGGGATATGTCGGCGGACCCACGATGGCCGTTATCGCGGCCAAGTGCCCCCAGTACAAGGTGACGGTTGTGGATATCAACAAGGAGAAGATCGGGCAATGGAACAGTGATCATCTCCCTATCTATGAGCCGGGATTGGATGAGGTCGTCAAGGCGGCCAGGAACAGAAATCTCTTTTTCTCAACCGAGACTGAAAAGGGGATAAAAGAAGCGGAGATCATCTTTGTCTCCGTCAATACGCCCACCAAGACCTTCGGCCAGGGGGCCGGTAAGGCGGCGGACCTCCAATACTGGGAAAAGACGGCCAGACAGGTCCTTGACCACTCTGACCATTCTAAGGTCATCGTGGAAAAGTCCACGCTTCCCGTCCGTACGGCTTCCGCCATGGAACGCATCCTCAATGCCAACGGGAAGGGGCTTCATTTCGAGATCATCTCGAATCCCGAATTTCTCGCTGAAGGCACGGCCATCAGAGACCTCGAAAACCCGGATCGTGTCCTGATCGGTTCGAGGGAGACCACGGAGGGTCTCCAGGCAAGGGAGGAGATTGTTAAGATCTATGCCAACTGGGTGCCAAGGGACCGCATCATCGAGTCTAATGTCTGGAGTTCCGAGCTCTCCAAACTCACGGCCAATGCCTTTCTCGCGCAGAGGATATCATCCATCAACTCTCTTTCCGCCCTTTGCGAACAGACCGAGGCCGACATCGACGAGGTGGCCTATGCCATCGGCAGGGACTCCAGAATCGGAGACAAATTTCTCAAGGCGAGCGTAGGCTTCGGGGGGTCCTGTTTCAAAAAGGACATCCTCAACCTGGTTTATATCTGTCAGAGTTACGGCCTTTACGATGTGGCCGAATACTGGGAATCGGTCGTTAAAATCAATGACTGGCAAGAGACCCGGTTTATCCGAAATATGCTCAGCAACATGTTCAACACCGTTGCAGGCAAAAAGATCGCCCTTTTTGGTTTTGCCTTTAAGGCCAACACGGGCGACACCCGAGAATCCCCGGCCATCTATGTGGCCAGGGGATTGTTGGAAGAACAGGCTGAGATCGTGATTTCCGATCCAAAGGCCCTGGAAAACGCCAAACTGGACCTGGAGGATGTGAGGGCGGGCCTGAGCTTTGAACTGGATCCCTACAGGGCGGCGGAAGGCGCCCATGCCATAGCTGTTCTTACCGAGTGGGATCTCTACAGGGATCTGGATTATGAGAGAATTTTTGAATCCATGGTCAAACCCGCCTCCATTTTCGACGGCCGGAATATCCTGGAGCGCAAAAGGCTTTTTGACTTGGGGTTTAATGTGTTTTCTATCGGCAAGACCCCACTGAAGCATTTTTGAAAAGGATCACCTTTCAGCGACCTTGTCGGGCCCTGTAACACGCAGGAACTGATCCGGTTCCAGGCGCGCAAAGATACAGGCCCCGGGGCAGGGCCTAATCAGCTTCTCAGGGTACTCAGCGCCGATTATTTGAAAGAGTTCAAGGCAGCATGAACAGAGATGAGCGCTCCGGTCGATAGAGTAGGGGATCATGCGATGGTCTTTCTCGATGAAAAACCGGGGCACGACGAAATTGGCATGATTGGCGGTGTGCGTGAGGTATAGGAAATCATAATCGGCTACATCCGATCCCAGCCTTCCGGCCCAGCGCAGATAGATACGCTTTTCAAGGTCGTCAACATGAGTCCAGGCCCTCGGTATCTTTTCCGCAAAAGCGGGATCAAGAATCATCCGCCCTTTCTCCTCAGGGCCGGCCTGTCGTGGCGGGACAAAGTCCGACTTTGTGATCGTCGCGGTTTTTTTCTCCCCATATCCCTTGAGATCGAAGGAACTGATCACGAGATAAAGGCCGTTCTTTTCGGATGCCCTGTACCAACTGCCCTGCCTGGAACAAGTTTCCCCCCACACTTCCGGGGCCACGCTTGCTATTTTGTTGATTTCATCCAGAGGCGTGCATACAACGCCCTTGGCCGGTTTCAGTCTTGTTTTGGAGGCCTCAAGCATGCCCCTTAACTGGGTTTCTTCAGTCTTGGTAAGCCAGTAAACGTGTTTAATATAAGGACCCTTGGGTTTCATTGTATTCTCACTTTCCATCCGCATAGCGATTATGGGGTAAGGAGCCTTTGAATGCAAGGGATATGCAGTATGGTTATCGAAGTCCTCTCTTTTGCCCGAAGAGTCGAGGAATGACAAGAACTATTGAATTTTTTAAAGAACATATGTGTTGTGAATTTATATCACTCATGATATAAAAATAGACCTTCACTCTTCCGGGTCTTGAGGAAGGGAAGAAGCATGTCGTTAAGAGATAAGGAGCTCGTGAGCATTGTTTTTTAAGGTAAAGACGACTGAAGAGGTACTGGAGATCCTCGACCAGTTTGAACCTGTCGGGATCGACGCCCTCCCGCTGATAAAGGCCTTCGGCCGAGTCCTGGGTGAGGACTTCATTTCACAGGAAAACCTGCCGGGGTTTTCAAGGACCTCTATGGACGGTTATGCCGTAAAGGCCAAGGACACTTACGGCGCAACGGAGAGCCTGCCTGCCCTCCTTGAGGTTGGAGGCGAGGTGCTCATGGGAGGGATTCCCTCTGTGGTCGTTCGCCCGGGGCAGGCCGTGAGGATATCAACGGGCGGGATGCTTCCTGAAGGGGCCGACGCCGTAGTTATGATAGAATACTGTCACGCCCTGGACGAAAAAACCATTGAGGTGAGCCGGGCTGTGTCCCCGCAAGAAAACATCATTCAATTCGATGATGATATCAGAAAGGACGCCCTTGTCCTCCCAAAAGGCCGTAAGCTGAGATCTCAGGACCTGGGAGTCATGGCAGCTCTGGGGCAATCCGAGGTATCGGTTTACCGTAGGCCCAGGATAGCTATTGTCTCAACCGGAGATGAAGTGGTCCCGATTGATCAGAGCCCGGGCCCGGGTCAGGTTCGAGACATCAACACCTACACCTTGAGTGCGTTTTGTGAACTAAACGGGGCGGAGCCTGTTGCACTCGGGTTGTGCGGCGATGATTTTGATGAACTGCAGGAGATGGTTGTAAAAGGGCTTGAGGAGGCGGACTCGGTCTGGATATCCGGCGGCAGCTCCGTCGGTACTCGGGATCTGACTGTAAAGGTCTTCGAATCCCTTGATTCTGTGGACACCCTGGTTCACGGTATTTCCATAAGTCCAGGGAAACCGACCATCATCGCCCGGTCAAAGTCACAGGCCATTTTCGGCCTTCCCGGGCATGCGGCCTCGGCCATGGTGGTGGCAGAGGTCTTTCTGACGCCATTCTTGGCCAAACTGGCAGGCAAAAGGGATCCCTTCAAAGAACGCCACCAGATCCTCAATGCAAAGCTGAGCAGGAACATCGAGTCCGCCGGCGGCCGGGATGACTACATTCGGGTCAAACTGATAAGGGCTGATGACGAATGGATGGCAGATCCCATTTTCGGAAAGTCCGCTCTTATCTCCACCCTCGTGGAGGCCGACGGATTGCTCCGGGTGGACAGGAATACGGAAGGCCTGTATCAGGATCAGATCGTTCAGGTTATGGTCATATAGGTATAGAGCGTGCCCATCCGGAAATGGGCATTTCCGGAGTTGCGCAGACAGCCGTCAGCGATCAGGTGTCAGCAAGGGCTATGCAAAGACAAGGCATGAGACTGAGCGCTGAATGCCGACAGCAGACCGTTCCATCCAGAAATCGTGTATTTCCGGATGGAAACATGGAATGTAAAACAGGAGCGTTCCCTTGAAAAAGAGAAATATATTTTTGGAGATGAAAGGCCTGGAAGAGGCGCAGGCTATCTTCAGAGGACGTTTTGGTCCAGGGCTGAGAACAGTGCCTGAAGAAATCCCGGCGGAGGAATCACTCGACAGGGTGACGGCGGAACCCGTGTTTGCACGTTTTTCCGCACCCACCTATCACTCAGCGGCCATGGACGGCATCGTGGTCCGCGCAAAGGAGACTTACGGTACCAATGAAAGGAACCCGAAGACACTGGAAATTGGGAAGGATGCCCTTTGGGTCAACACCGGGCAGGCCCTTCCCGAGGGATATGATTCGGTCATCATGGTGGAGAAACTCCACCAGCGAGACGAAAAGACTGTGGAGATTCGATCTCCTTCCTATCCCTGGCAAAATATCAGAAAGGTGGGCGAAGATATCGTCACGACCCAATTACTCTTTCCCCAGGACCATCGTATCCGGCCCTATGACATAGGCGCGCTGATCTCCGCGGGCGTCTTCGCCCTGCAGGTCTGGCAAAAACCAAGGGTCGCCATCATCCCTACGGGATCCGAACTCATCCACCTCCGCGATATTCAGTCCCAGGCTGAGATCAAGGCGGGTCAGATCATCGAATACAATTCCCTCATTCTTGCAGGGCTTGTGCGGGAATGCATGGCGGAACCCGTCATTTATGATATTGTCTCGGATGTTGAAAACAATATTCGAGAGACCCTGAAAAACGCGGTGGAATCGGAGGCAGACGTGGTTCTCATCAACGCGGGTTCCTCGGCGGGGAGCAAAGATTTTACGGCCATGACCGTCAGGGAACTGGGGGAGATCCTCGTGCACGGCGTAGCCATGATGCCCGGCAAACCCACCATACTGGGCACTGTGGCAGGCAAGCCCGTCATAGGCAATCCAGGCTATACGGTTTCAGCGACCCTTTCCTTCACCCAATTCGTCCGCCCCCTGCTCTTCAGTCTTCAGGGGTTGAGGCAGCCGGAGGTCAAGAAGATCAAGGTACGGCCTTCACGGGATATTCCCTCCAAGCTGGGCATTGAAGAGTTTCTGCGTGTAAATATTGGAAGGGTGGGGGAAAAGAGCGTGGCCACACCTCTCCCCAGGGCGGCGGGCTCCATAACCACTCTGACCAGATCCGAAGGCATTCTCCGAATTCCGGCCCTCACCGAGGGGATCAACCAGGAAAATGAAGTGGATGCAGAACTCCTCGTGGATGAGGAAGCCCTCCTCAACACTATTTCCATTATCGGAAGCCACGACATAACCATCGACATCCTGGCCGACGAAATCCGCAGAACCGGACATGATATCCGCATCTCTTCCGGAAATGTCGGAAGTCTGGGAGGGCTTATGGCCATCAGGAAGGGTACTTGCCACATGGCCGGGTCCCATCTTTTAGATACCGTAACCGGAGAATACAATATCGCTTACATCAAAAGATACCTCAAGGGGATCAAAGTCTGCATTTTCAATCTGGTCCAGAGAGACCAGGGCCTGATCGTGGCAAAAGGCAACCCCAAAGGAATCAAAGACATCCACGATCTTTGCAGAGAGGATGTGACATTTGTCAATCGCCAGGCCGGCGCGGGCACACGGGTCCTTCTCGACTACAAGCTGGATCAACTCGGGGTCAAATCTGAATCCATTACAGGGTATGACCACGATGAATTTACCCATATGGCCGTAGCCGTTGATGTCCTCAGCGGCGCAGCCGATTGTGGCATGGGTATTTTTGCCGCGGCAAAGGCCCTTGACCTGGATTTCATCCCGGTCGCGCAGGAACAGTATGATCTGATTATGCCTGCATCAGTACTCGATATGCCCAATATTCAGACCGTCATGGAGGTTATCAGGTCTCGGGCCTTTCGTGACAGGGTGTCTCTTCTTGGGGGCTATGATCCCACAAAAAGCGGCGATTTCTGGATGGAACTGGACTGAGGAATCGGCGGGTGAGGACATTGAAAATTTTGTAATACTTTAGCCCTTTGAAAAATTCGAAAGGAAATCATGCACCCTTTCTTACGTTCCGAAGCTCCCGGGCTGGTCTTTTTTGCGATTTATCCATGGGGGAGTTCTGCCCCCTCCCCATTCTCGACTTGGTCGAGCTGGGGTTTCCCCCACGCATAAATCGCAAAAAGACGGCGTCCTCCCGCTGGTCACTTCAGAAAGGCAGCATGATTTCCACACAGTTATTGGAAAGGGCTAAATTCATACAAAATTTCGTGTTTCAGAATAATGAACATAAGGAGAGGGCAAAAATGGCGTCTCTGCGGCTGAAATCGCGACATTGGATCGTCAACGAGGACGGAAAGATCATTATCGGTGAAGGGCGGAAAAAAATACTTGAAAACATCAGGAAAACAGGATCGATAAACCAGACGGCCAAGATTATGAAGATGTCCTATAAGGCTGTCTGGAGTAAGATCAAGGCCACAGAAGAGGCCTTCCAGGTCCGTATTGTAGATACAAACCGTAAAAAGGGTTCCCACCTGACCAAGGAGGGGGATGAACTCCTGGAAAACTATATCAAGATGGAAAAAAGCTGTGTGCAATCCGACGACCGGTTATTCAACAAAATATTCAAGTAGCCTTGCCCGGATCCCCCGGGACATTTTCAATGGTTCATTTTCCCGATGATACAGATCCACAGAGTCCGGCGCCCCAGAAGGGGTGCCGTTTTTTTGTGGAGGGGATCTCAGGGCAGGGCGTTTGGGAAGACATTTATCTTTTCAAATAATTCTTGCAAGCGCGGCTCGGTGATTATAGAAATAGGGCATCGTATTTCTAGAAATTTTTACCTTTTTCAAGGATACCATAATGAACACGATCTTTCTGTTGACCGCCTTGCAGGGGGCCGTCTCAATTGAAACGGCCTTCACCAATGATATTGTCCAGATGATTTTACATGCCGGACTGATGGTCAAATTTGTCATGTGCATTCTCTTTTTGTTTTCAATCATCTCCTGGACCATCATCTTCATGAAATGGAGATATTTTCGTCTGGCAAGGCAGGAGACTGAATACTTTTTTGACCTCTTTTGGGAAGACACCGCCCTGGACAAGATAAAAGGGGAATGTGACGATTTGGCTTACAGTCCCGTTGCACATCTGTTCAGATCCGGCTATGCTGAACTCAAAAGAATCGGAAAGGTGTTGCATTTCCCCACATCGGAAGAACGTATATCGGACCTCCAGACCGCGCTCTTTAATGTTGAAAGGTCCTTGAAAAAGACCTCGATCGAACAGAGCAACAGGGTTGAAAGGGCCTTATCCTTTCTGGCGACAACCGGAAATACCGCACCTTTCATCGGTCTTTTCGGTACGGTCTGGGGCATCATGGAATCCTTCAGGGGCATCGGGATGAAGGGTTCTGCCAGTCTGGCCGTAGTCGCCCCCGGAATATCCGAGGCGCTTATCGCCACGGCTGCGGGATTGGCGGCGGCTATCCCGGCGGTCGTCGCTTTCAACCATTTCAATCACAAGGCCATGGTCGCCAGATCCGAGATGGACACTTTTACATCAGATTTTCTGAACCTTCTGGAAAGACAGGTCTTCAAGAAGAAAACAACACCCAAGACGGCTTGAGCCGTTTTGACTGGGCGTGGGACCCATCCCCCAGGCCCTGGGAAAAAATGTGTCGCCAACCCTGAGAACAGATCTTCAGGTCAGCGGTTTAAGGAGCGAGATCCACAATGATGCCCAACGGTGGAAATGGAAAAAGCTTCATGTCGGATATCAACGTCACGCCCCTTGTGGATGTGATGCTTGTGCTGTTGATCATCTTCATGGTCACAGCCCCGATGATGATGCAGGGGGTTGAGGTCAACCTGCCCCAGACCACGACTCAGAACATCAAGACCAGGGAAGATCCTCTGATCCTGACCGTCACAAAGCAAAGAGAAATACTCCTCGAAAACCACAAAATCAAACTGGAGGACCTTGAAAACAAGGCCAAAAATATCTTTAAGTATCGAAAGGATAAGGAAGTTCTCCTAAGGGCGGACAAGGATGTCCCCTATGGGTTTGTCGTCGAGGTGATGGCCGCGGCAAAAAGGGCTGGCATTGATAAATTAGGCATGGTCACCGAGCCATTGGAGTAGATGGGAAATGCCGGGGGATTCGGTTTCGGGACGGGCACTCTCCGTTTGCCAAAAGAGAGGGTGCCTGGGGCCGTTACTCCGGCCTTTTTGCAACGGGGTCACCGGTCTTTTCTTGCAGACCTCACGGGGATGTCCATTGATGATGGCCGCCGGGATAGAAAACACAGACAGTTCCAGACAGATCCGATGGGGTTCCATGGTCGCCCTTTCTGTGTGTTTCCATGTGGCGATCTTTTCTTTATTTCTCTTTTTCCCGAACGCGTTACCCCACAGAAGGTCTTTTGAAGGCACGGTGTATCAAGTCGATCTTGTTGAGATGCCCGTAAGAGGCATTCAAAAGCCGGCATCCACAAAACCCGTCGAAACGACCAAGTCTGAAACGGCAAGCAAGACTGATACCATGGCAAAGCGGATTGCCCCCCCGGCCCAGAAGACCAAGCCCCTGGTCATCGCCAAAAGGACGCTCGATAAGAAGCCGGTGCCTGCCAAGGAGGCAACAAAATCGACCTCCCAGATGATCGAAAACGCCATTTCCAAAATTGAGAGAAAGGTCCGGTCTGACCAACCATCCCAAGCGTCCCACGTGGAAACGGCCATCTCCAGGTTGGAAAAAAGGGTCGGTGCCCAGGAACAGGCCGGGGGCGACGGTCACGGATCTCAAGGCGGTGTGCCCATGCAGATTTACAGGATGGAGGTGGAAAGCTGGATCAAGAGCAATTGGGCCTATCCAGTGGCCATGGGAGAATCCAAGGATCTGGAAGCTATCGTGGTTTTGAGGGTGAATGCAGCAGGGGCTGTTTTGAAGACCCATTTTTTAAGACGTTCGAACAACGATCTATTCGATCAATCCGTCCTGAAGGCCATAGAAAGGTCGGATCCTCTACCTCCGTTTCCGGAGACTTACAGGAAAAGTTATGAGGACTTCGAGATCAAATTCAATCTCAGTGAGCTTAATCGTTTATAGTATCGCCCTTTTCTGGGGCGCGATGGTTTATCATGTTTCACTGCCGCCGGTCGTTCTCGGCAGGATCTATATCGATATCAATGCCCCGACTATTCAAAAAATGAAGATCGCCATCCCGGACTTCCATGATCTTTCCGATGGGCGGGAAAATGCGGGTCTGAGTGGCGCATTGCCGGTTGTACTATCCAATGACCTGGATCTGAGCGGGTATTTCACTCCCATGGAAAAGGGGGCCTTCCTCGGAGGCAACAATGCTTCCGCCTATTCGGACAATGTCCGGTTAAGGGACTGGTCGGTTATCGGCGCCGATTTTCTCTTGCTGGGGCGTTACAGTTGTATCGGGCGAAGCATCGAGGTGGAGGCCAGGCTTTTCGATATATTCAGAGGACGACAGATCCTGGGGAAGAGGTTTCTCGGGAAGACCGGCGAATACAGAGATCTGATGCATCGCCTTTCCAACGAGATCATCTACGCATTGACCGGTCAGCAGGGAATGTTTCTTTCTAAAATTGCCTTTACAGGGACGGCAACGGGCCACAAGGAAATTTACCTGTGTGATATTGACGGGGAAAATATAAAAAGGATTACTTCGGACGAGAGCCTCGCGCTGTTCCCTCGCTGGTGCCCTCAGGGGGACAGGCTCCTTTTCAATTCCTACATAGAAGGGGGCGCAATGCTGTATCACAAGGACATGCGTAACGGCAAAGTCAAGCGGATCTCGGCCCGGAAGGGGTTGAATATCGGCGCGTCCTGGGCACCGGACGGAAAAAGCGCAGCGCTGACCTTGAGCCATGGCAGCAACCCCGACATTTTCAGGATCGACCTGGAGGGCAAGATCCTGGAAAAGATCACCGATCATTGGGGCATTGACGTCTCTCCCAGCTTTTCTCCGGATGGAAAGAAAATTGCGTTTGTTTCCAATCGATCCGGCAACCCCCAAATCTATGTTCGGCAGCTATTGACCGGAAAGGCGGAGAGGATCACCTTTGATCCGGATCTGAAATACAATACCTCACCGACCTGGTCTTCACAGAACCGTATCGCCTTTTCGGGAATGAATCAAGGACACTTTGATATATTCAGCATAGACCCCGACGGGAGTAAGTTGAGACAATTGACTTCCAATCAGGGGAATAATGAGGATCCTTGCTGGTCGCCTGATGGGAGGTACATTCTTTTCAGTTCGAACAGGACCGGCAGATACCACCTCTACATCATGAATGCAAACGGCCTCAATCAGAGAAGGATTACATCCCTCAATGGTGACCAGACGGCACCTTCATGGTCCCCTTTTTAGAGGCCTTCTCCATAATGATTTCAGCAAAAAAAAATTCAGAAAATCTAAATCCTTGATATTTGAATAACACCTTGGTTATAATAAATGGTTAAAGAGCACCATGTGGATGCTATACGTTTTTAATTTGAATCTTTTTTTGAATTCAGGAGGGAAGAGCAGAATGATGAAGAAAATGATGATCATCTTGGCGGTCTTGGCATTTTGTGGTGGTTCATTGCTGACAATGGCATCCTGTGCGAAGAAAGGAGTCATATCGGAAGAGGTGGCCACACCTGCCGAACCGGTCGCCACGCCCGAAGAGCCGGTGAAACCCGTCGTCCAGCCGCCTACGGGGGAAGAGCGGGCAGCCGCATTGGAGAGACAGCGGCAGGAGCAGCTCCGGAGAGAAATTCAGGCATTCGAGTCCGGCAATATCTATTTTGATTTTGACAAATCCGAGTTAAGGCCTGAGGCACGGGCCATACTGGAAAAAAAGGCGGCCTGGCTCAATGACAATCCGGAATTTTCTGTTCGCATCGAAGGCCATTGCGATGAAAGAGGCACGAACGAGTACAATCTGGCCCTGGGAGAAAGAAGGGCCAATGCGGCCATGAAGTACCTCAATGCCTTGGGCGTAGCCGGGGACAGAATGATTACGGTGAGTTACGGCGAGGAGCGGCCGGCCGTCCCAGGCAGCAATGAAGCGGCCTGGGCGAAAAACCGCAGGGATGAATTCAAATTGATAAGGTAAGTTGAGCAGGGAAGGGATTCAGCAGGACCTTTTCATGTCCTGCGTGAACCACATGATATAAGGGTGTCGGGGTCAAGATCTCGACACAGATCACGAAGAATGCCGCGGCAAGCCGAGCTTTTAACCGGGTCGGCTTGCCAGCGATTTAAGATAATATCAAGGAATGAAGAGCGGATGGTGCAAAATGATTCACAATAAATTTTATCCTCTCTTTTTTGTTTCTGCTGTCTTTCTGCTTTCCTCCTGTGTCTATGACAAGGAACTGACTGTTTTAAACGATCAGGTGAACGCCCTGAACAGGCGGGTCACGGCACTCCAGGATGCTACGGATACCGCCCTTGCGAGAGATCTGGAACAAATTAGGTCCAACCAGGCCAATGTCAGGTTGGAGATAGACGAATTGAAGGGAGAGGTGCAGGATCTGTCCGGTCGGATAGAAGATAATGAACACCTTGTAAAAAAAGTGGTTGAACGGGACATTGGGGGGCAGGACGCCCTAAGGTCCTCAGTCGACGATTTTTCCCGAAGATTGGCGGTGCTCGAATCAGCAGTCAAGCGTCATCAGGAATACCTGAACCTCGGTCCCCTGGAGACCCGCCTCAGCCCCGGTGAGGACAGGGCCCAATCCGACCAGAGACGCCAATCCTCCATACCTTCTGAGGCGACCCTTGATCCGGCGGTCCAGGAGCAAATATTGTATGATAAGGCCCTGGCATCTTATAAAGAAGGAAGATATGAGGACGCTATCGAAGGCTTTAATGGTTTTCTGAAGCGCTACCCGAAATCTGATCGTGCAGACAATGCCCACTTCTGGATCGGCGAGTGCCATATGAATCTCAAACAATACGAACAGGCCATCTTGGCTTACCAGAATGTCATTAAAGACTTTCCAAAGGGAAACAAGGTTCCCAGTGCACTTTTGAGACAGGCGGCCGCCTTTGGGGAGATCAAGGACAAGACCAGTTCAAGACTCCTGTTGAAAAAAATCATTAACAATTATCCTAAATCCAATGAGGCAAAAATAGCCCAGAAAAGGCTGGAAACCATAAAGTAACATAAGCGCCCAATCCCACTTAATTTAAAGTGAATAGAGAAAATTCCTCCAAATTTGCGTCTGTTCTTTCTCTCCTTTCTATTAATGAACAAGCAATCATGGCCATACTGGGAACGTTTGTCGGGCTTGCCGGCGGCTTTGGTGCGATCGGCTTCCGGTATCTCATCGAATTTTTCCAGTCCATTTCCTATGGGAGCGGAGGAAATCTGCTGGAGATGGTCCTGGCCAAGCCCTGGTATCTGACGGTCTGGGTCCCTGCCGCCGGAGGACTCTTTGTGGGTCCCCTTGTGTATTTTTTTGCCAGGGAAGCCAAGGGGCACGGCGTCCCGGAGGTGATGGAGGCCGTCGTGCTCCGCAAGGGCGTCATCAGGAAGAGAGTCGTACTCATCAAAACCCTGGCGTCCGCGGTGAGCATCGGGACCGGGGGATCCGTCGGACGGGAAGGGCCGATTGTCCAGATCGGGTCAGCCATCGGATCGGTCATCGGGTGGTTACTGAGGATTTCAGGAGACAGAACCAAGACCCTTGTGGGTTGCGGCGCCGCCGCAGGAATCGCAGCCACCTTCAATGCCCCCATCGCCGGATCCATGTTCGCGCTTGAAATTATCCTCGGCGATTTCGGCCTGGCAACCTTTAGCCCCATCGTGATCTCCGCTGTGACGGCAACCGCTGTTTCCCGCCACTTTCTAGGCAATACGCCTGCCTTTATCGTCCCCGCCTACCAACTTGTCAGCCCTTGGGAACTCTTCCTCTATGTGGGGTTAGGCCTCTTTTGCGCCCTGGTGGCCGTGGCCTTTACCAAGACCCTCTACTGGACGGAAGATTTCTTCGGCCGCATCAAATTCCCTGAATACCTGAAGGCCGTTTTGGGCGGCCTGATTCTCGGTTGTCTCGCCCTGGCCTTTCCCCATGTACTGGGTGTGGGCTACCCCGCCATTGACCTCGTCCTCATGGAAGAGCTGTCCTGGGCGTTCATGTTCATGCTGATCATTGTCAAGATCTTGGCCACCTCTATTACGATTGGATCCGGAGGATCCGGAGGGGTCTTCGCCCCATCCCTTTTCCTCGGCGCTATGGCAGGGGGATTCTTTGGATCCGTCGTCCACACCGTCTTACCCGGGGTGACGGCCTCTCCGGGTGCATACAGCATCGTCGGCATGGCCGCAGTCGTAGGGGGCACCACTTTCGGGCCCCTGAGCGCCATCCTCATCCTTTTTGAGATGACCGGGAATTACAGGATCATTCTTCCCCTCATGATTGCGTGCATTATCAGTTCGGTGGCAGCCGGTCAAATCTTCAAGGAGTCGATCTATACCCTAAAACTCGCAAGAAGAGGGATCAATATCAGGGCCGGTAAAGAGGTCAATGTGCTGAGATCCATCCCCGTCAGGGAGGTTATGAATCCCAATGTAGAGACGATCCCGCAAAACCTCACCCTGGGCAAGTTTGCTCGAACGATTGGAGAGAGCAAATACAATAGCTTTCCTGTCGTGGATGAGGCAGGCCGTTTGGCAGGGATTCTGTCATTTATTGATTACCATGACGTCATCCATAACGAAGACCTGCAAGACCTGATCGTGGCACAGGAGCTGGCCACACAGGATGTTGTAACTGTATCCATTGATGACAACCTCTTTAATGCCTTGGAAAAGATCACCTCCAAGGATTTTTCCATCCTTCCTGTTGTCGGCTCCGATGATCCTTATGAGTTGCTGGGTGTCCTTACGCGGCGGGACATCTTGGGTGCCTATGATAAGGCTGTGATCAAGAAATCGGTTCTTCAAGGATAGTTCCGGGACTGCAAGAGCCCTTTCCGACCCGACGGTGATCAACCGCCCTTTCCACTCAGGCACCGCCGTTTTGGGGCACGTACCATCAAGCTCGGAAACAAAGCGATTTTCTGCTTCGGCGGTATCGGTTTTGTACAAGATTGAAGGACTTGTTGGTTTGGATCACCCTATGGTTTGCATGTGCGACAGGGACTGTATCCTTCCCAGAAGGCGTCTTTGCGGCTCTTAAAACGTATCAGATTATTGGCATGGATGTTTTTGGAGTGGGGGCATGTGGGTCTGTGGAATCGGTGAGACCGGGAGTTTCCGAGGTAGCCTTTTTCGGGTTTTGCGGGAGTTGCCTTCCAGATACCGATTCCTTTCCTCATAGCCTCTCGCTGGTTTTCAAGCAGGAGAGGAAAGTGCATGAGATTGGGCCGTTTGAGCATGACAAAAGCGAGTCCCTCCCTTACCATGATGGCGTTTACCATCTCTCCGTTTTCAAGGTAGACATAGGCCAGTAGACGGCCGTATCTGTCTTCCCTTTCCCGGTCAAATTCCAGCCTCACCTTTGCCTGTCCAGTCAACCGTTGATTGAAAGCCTTGGAAGCCAGGGCCATGTATTCGCTCTTTTCCCCATTATGCCCTATTTCGGGTGCGTCAATGCCCAGATATCGCACCATGCGTCCGTCCTTGAGGCATATCGTATCACCATCGCAAACCCATTTCACCGGGTGACAGGGCGATGGAATCCGGGACAAACCGAGAAAGGTGATACAGGCGAAGAGCAAAAGACTTTTGCGTTTCATGACTTACGATCATCCTTAATTTTTTAGAATGAAGTTTGGTGATAGGCAATACAAATTAAATTTACAAAGATAAGATACTTTTGTTTACTGTTAATAGGTTTTCGTTGACTTCACAGGTTTTAGGTATTATAAGGAACAATAGCATGTGAATGATTAGAACACAAAATTCGAAAAAGATATTGAGGAGTTGACCATGCCACAGATAATGACGACAAAGGAATTGGCGAAATATTTAAAGCTGCATGAAATAACGATCTGCAAGTATGCTGCGGAGGGAAAAATCCCTGCAATCAGGATCGGTCGGGTCTGGAGATTTGACAAAGAAGCTATTGACAAGTGGATCAGCGGCGGACAGAAGAAATAAGCGAAGAGGGACGATGAAAACTTGTCAGGGATTGGAGCATTTATCTGGATCAACATGGACCTGTTCATGCTGCGGCAAAGGGAACCGGATGCGCCGGTGTAAACGATTGGATTTTCATCCCGGAGGCTGGGCCTCCAGGGGTTGGAAGCAAAACAATTTGGAAGCGGATGCACTGTAATCACTTGAAAATCGCTTGTGTAAGGGAAGTAAATCTGAGCTTCTCAGGGCCAGGCGTCGTGCGGCCGTTCCTAGTCATAGAGGAGGAAGGTCTTTCGATGCTCCTGAAAGCCCTCCAGATCTGTAAGCCATTGTTGTTTGATGTGAGATAGGTCCTCGCCCATTTCCAATCTTCTTCTCAGGTACGAATCACCCAATATCAGATCGATCGGCATTTTGTCGAATTCATATTCATAAGGAGGCCTTTTCCACAGAAATTGATCTCTATGGAGGGAAATCACCGCCTGCAACAGGGCCAGAGCGGTAAGATAGGGCTGGTAGAGGTGCACATCCAGGATGTGAATCATGAAACCGTGGCAGATTTTCCCCTCCCATTTATGGAAAGTCGGACGGAAGGTCAAATCCCGGAGATAACATCCGGACATGTGTTCCGAGGCCAGACGGCCTCTGATCCCCTGTGTGTCTAGAAAAGGTGCTCCGAAGATCTCAAACGGGCGACACGTCCCCCTGCCCTCGGACAGATTGGTCGCCTCCCACATGACCTGCCCCGGATAGACCTGGGCGGATTCGACGACGGGCATATTGGGGGAAGGCATAATCCACCTCAGACCGGTATCCTGCCAGAGCATCCGCCGTCGCCATCCGTTCATGGGCAAGATCTCAAGATCACATCCCAGATCAAAGACCGCGTTGAAGAGAAGGGCGAGTTCACCCATGGTCAGACCGTGACGCATAGGGATGGCACAGGGGCCTACAAAGGAATAGAGATCCGCCCTCAGAAGATTGCCTTCGACGACCTCTCCCCCAAGGGGATTGGGCCGATCGAGAATGAGCACCTTTATTTTGGCCTTTGCCGCGACCCTGAGACAGCCGAGCATTGTAGAGGCAAAGGTGTATACTCTCGTCCCTACATCCTGAAGATCAATAAGCAGGATCTCTATCTCTTCAAACATCTCGCGGGCAGGCTCTCTTGTTTCGGCGTAGAGGCTGAGTATGGGAATATCCAGATCCCTGTCTCGGGCATGATCTGTCTCCACCATGTTGTCCTGGTCTTCTCCACCGAATCCGTGCTGCGGGCCGAAAAGCAACCTAAGTCGGCCCGGAAGTCGCTCGGTGATCACCTGTTTGCCCGGCCTGAGGCGGCTGTCAACAGAGGCCTGGTTACAGAGATAACCCAATCGGTGACCCTTCAGTTTGCGCCAGTAGGTGTCCCTCAAAACATCGAGTCCGGTGGCGACTCTGTGCGTCATCATCTCTCCCCTCTGTCAGACTGGTTGGCCTTTAGGTATCCTTTACGTATTTTGGGTCAAGGCAAGATCCGCTATACCGGTCCCTCACGGCCGGTGTCCGGATCAGTTTCACCCCTTCGTGCCATGCCCTGCTGAGAAGTCCATCTCTGTGAAGTGGAAGCTACCAGATGGAGGCCGGCAGGTCAACAGACATGTCATGGGGGGATGAAGGGATCGATGCCTCGTTTTTTCATAGTGTTTGCTGATAACTGACCGCTGACGGCTGTCAGGGAAGGGCGAATCCGGATATGCTCATTTCCGGATAAGCATTCCCTTATTTCGCTTACAAGATTTAGGGGGACAGACTCGAATCTGACGTCATTCTGCCCCTTCTCTATTGCATGAATTCCCTTTTTTGCTTAAACTCCTTTCATAGCCGTTACAGGCCCCTTCGATGGCGTGCGGGGGAAAAGGGCGCCTCGGGAGTTCTCCGCGTTAAAGCGGGGTGTAGAGTCTCTTGTCCCGGAAAAGAATGGATAAGGACATGAATTTCGACCTGTCGCGTAAGTCACGGTATCTTATGGCAGCCCGATCCAAGGAAAGGATTCGAATGATCGCATGAGCCCTTCCCAAAACCCCGTCTTGATCCATGTCGCCCGGTTTTTCCTCTATGGGATTCTCCTCTTTTCAGGATGCACCCCAACAGAAAGATATACCTATGAGCGAATCAGGGCGGCCCACGGCGGCGCCGAAACGCTTTCCCTTCAGAAGGCACAAGGATCGCCCTGTTCCGAATTTCCCGATCTTTCCGGTCCCCTGGGCCTCTGGGATGCCGTTGCAGTAGCCCTGAAGAACAATCCGGACATGGACCGGACCCTTGCGCGCATCCATCAAGCAGAAGCGATGATTGACCGGGCCCTGGCCTCATTCTGGCCGACATTTTCAGTCTACGGAGAGTACCTGCAGGGAAATGCCCCTTCGTCCTATCTTTTTAAGACCATAGACCAGAGAAGACTCCCGCCTCAGGTCGATTTCAATGATCCCGGCTGGTTTGAAAATGTTGAAACAGGTATTCAGGGCCAGATCAATCTCTTCAAGGGTGGTCGTGATCTGCTGCGCAAAAAAATGGCTGAGACAGAGCTCAAGATCCAACAGACCGACAGGGAAAGTGTGGAAAACGCCCTCATCGCTTCAGTCATCCAGGCCTATTTCAACGCCCTGGCCGCCGGGGAATTCATCCGGATAGCCAAGACCTCGGTGAACACGATCGAGACGCAGTTACGTATCATGCAGGTCCGTTACGAGGGCGGTGGGGCACTGAGATCCGATATCCTGTCCCTGAAGGTACATCTGGCGCAGGCAAAGGAAGACCTGTTGCGCATAGAGAACAACTACAACCTTTCTCTTGCGGCCATGGCCGATCTTTTGGGCCTGGATCCGGATTCCCCGATCCTCCTGAAGAGGTACGAGGAACGCTTGATGGATCTGCTTCCCGAATACGGGGACGGCCTCGTCTACGCCCTGGCCCATCGTCCGGAGCTCAAAAAGATCAGGCAGCAGATCGTCCATTCCCGCATGGCCGTGGACATGGCCTGTTCCCAGTACCTTCCCCGGATGGATGCCCGAATGAAGGTCTATTTCGACGATGAACACCTGGATTTTGAGGCGGAAAGGAAAAATTGGACGGTGGGGGTATTGCTGAACTGGGATCTATTCACGGGGCTGAGCACCAGAGCGGAAAAGAACAGGGCACAGGCGATTCTCAATGAGATGATGGCAGGGGATCGCTTGTTGACGAATACCGTGCGGCTGGATCTGAAAACTGGGTATCTGAGGCTGGAGGAGGCCGCAGCCAGGCTGAAAGTAGCCCATGCGAGCGTGGAGGAGTCCCGGGAGTCCTTTCATCTTGTAAAAAGGCAATACGAAGGCGGTTCAGCGACCATCACCCGATATCTGGACGCTGAACTGGCCTGGAACAGGGCACGGTTTCGTTATGCCGCCGCCTGTTACGACCGGGAAAAGGCCTCTGCGGCACTCGGACGTGCATTGGGCTTCTGGGTCAACCACGTTCGGGAGGTGTTCGGGGATCATGAGTGATCATTCGAAAAAGGATTGGCGGGTTCTCTCCTGGGTCGGCGGCGGTATGGCCCTGATCCTTCTCATGCTCTATATGGGCGGTTTTTTTACGCCCAACAAGATCGGACCCGGCGACCGGCTTCCTATGTCCGGTGAAGCGGTTATACCCGAAAAGGCGGTTCTGGCCACAGTGGAAACCATCACCGAATATTATGAGGCCGTGGGCACGGTGCGCCCTAAGAGGGAGGCCAACATCGAGTCCCAGGTGACCGCGAAGGTCCTCGAGGTTCGCGTTCGACCGGGCGACAGGGTAGTAAAGGGTGATGTCCTCATTGTCCTTGACAGTCGGGAATCCCAAGCCCGCCTCGGTCAGGCGGCGGAAGGCCTCATGTCCGCAAAGGCCCGTCGTTCCCAGGCCGCTCGCGTTGTTTCAGCGGCTGAGGCCGCCCACGACCAGGCGAGCTCGGCCTACAGGCGTGTAAAGGGCTATTTTTTATCCGAGGCGGCGACCTCCCAGGATCTCGAACAGGCCGAATCCGCTTTTGTTCAGGCCGAGGCCGGCATGAAACGGGCAAAGGACGGGCTCACGGAGGCCGATGCCGGCGTGAATCAGGCCCAGAAGGTCGTGGAACAGGCCAGGATAGATTTGGGTTATGCCGAAATCCTGGCGACCGAAGAGGGTGAAGTCGTAAAACGCCTTACAGAACCAGGGGATCTGGCCCGGCCCGGCAAAACGCTGGTGGTTGTGCAGACACGGGATACCCTCAGGCTGGAGGCGCTGGTCAGGGAGGGGCTGATCAGCCGTGTTTCGAGAGGTACGCCACTTCAGGTCGTGCTGACAGCTCAGGGCAAGACCCTGCAGGGCCGGGTGGAGGAGGTGGTTCCTTCCGCCGACCCCATGACTCGGACCTTTCTGGTCAAGGTTGGGTTGCCTCCCGCGCCGGAGCTCTTTCCAGGCATGTTCGGTCGGCTCAGGGTCCCGGTAGCCGAACGCAGCGTGGTGCTCGTCCCAAAGGAGGCCCTATCACAAATCGGTCAACTGGAGGTCGTGACGGTCCATGAACAAGGGGTGTGGCTGAGGATTTTTGTCAAAACGGGCCGCGAGATCCATGGGAAGGTCGAAATCCTTTCCGGCCTCAAGGGTGGAGAAACCTTGGCCCTGAGGGGAGGGCGTGATGCCTGACCATGATCCCGGACCCACCGGCCTGATTCCCCGCATTGTTCAAAGGTTCATCACCTCGAAATTCCCCATCCTCCTCATCCTTGTTTCACTTTCCATGGGTGCGGCCTCTCTTGTGCTGACCCCCCGTGAAGAAGAGCCCCAGATCGTCGTTCCCCTGGCAGATGTCCTGATCCAGGCACCCGGTGCGAGTGCTGAAGAGGTGGAAAAACTCGTGGCCAATCCCTTGGAAAGACTCCTGTGGCAGGTGGACGGCGTAGAATATGTCTATTCAACATCCCGACGGGATATGGCCGTCGTAACGGTCCGTTTCCATGTGGGTGAGGACAGGGAACGCTCCCTGGTCAAGCTGCACAACAAGATCACCATGAATAAGGACCAGGTGCCGCCCCTGGTCAGGGGTTGGGTGGTCAAACCCGTGGAGATCGACGATGTGCCCATCGTGAACCTGACTTTCTATTCAGACAGATACAGTGATCACGAACTCCGCCGTGTTGGCGAGGAAGTCCTGGCACGACTGTCCGAGGTGGAAGATATTTCCAAGACGTCTATCGTGAGTGGGAGAAGACGGGAAGTCCGGGTTGAATTGATTCCTGAAATGATGGCAGGTCTTGCGGTTTCAAAGCCGGAGGTCTACGAAGCCCTGCGCAGCACCAACGCGTCCATCACGGCCGGTACCTTCAGCAGAGGAAACCGGGAAATCACCGTATCCAGTGACTCCTTCGTGGCCACAGCCAAGGATATCGAAGATCTGGTTGTGGGTGTGCATCAGGGGCGCCCGATCCATCTGCGGGATATCGCCCGGGTGTTGGACGGTCCGGAGGAGGCGCTGAATTATTCCCGAATAGGGTTTTCCCGATTTTATTTACAGCAACGCGGCCTTGAGCCGGAACCCTCCACGTTCCCCGCCGTGACCCTGGCCGTGGCCAAAAAAAAAGGGACCAATGCGGTCCTGGTTGCGGAGAATGTCCTTTTGAAGCTGAGCGAACTCAAGAGAGACGTCATCCCGGCGGATATCCAGGTTGAGATAACCAGAAATTACGGTCAAACGGCCCAAGAGAAAGTAAGCGATCTGATCAAGTCCCTGGCCTTTGCCATTCTGATCGTGGTGGCCCTTCTGGCCTTGACCATGGGTTGGCGGGAGGCCCTTGTAGTGGCCGTGGCCGTTCCCATCAGCTTTTCTCTGGCCCTCTTTGTCAATTATCTCTTTGGTTACACCGTCAATCGTGTGACCCTCTTCGCCCTCATCCTGTCCCTGGGGCTCGTGGTGGATGATCCCATCACCAATGTGGACAACATCCAGCGCCATATCCTCATGGGCAAGAGGAAACCTTTGCAAGCCACCCTCTTTGCCGTTAACGAGGTCCTGCCTCCGGTGATCATGTCCACCCTGGCGATTATCGTCTCCTTTACCCCTATGTTTTTTATCACCGGCATGATGGGACCCTACATGGCGCCCATGGCGGCCAACGTTCCACTGACCGTATCCTTTTCCACCCTTTGTGCACTGACGATCGTGCCCTGGTTGTCCTATTATTTGATGAGGCGACTCGCTCCCGAGGACAGCTCGGCGGGAAACGACCACGTCCGGCGACAAGCGACCTCCCCATGGATCAGGCGGGCCTATCGTTCGGTAGTGAATCCCTTCCTGGAGTCCGCCACAAAACGGGTCCTGCTCCTTATCCTGGTCCTTTTCCTCCTGGCCGGATCCCTGTCGCTTGCCCTGTTCCGTTTTGTACCCCTGAAGATGCTGCCCTTTGACAACAAAAACGAATTCCAGATCGTTGTGGACATGCCTGAAGGGACACCGCTCGAGGCTACGGACCGGGTGATCAGGCATTTCGAAAACTATCTGAGAGGGGTTCCTGAGGTCACCCATTTCGTCTCCTATGTAGGCACGGCCTCTCCCATGGATTTTAACGGGATGGTGCGCCATGACTACCTCCGGGAAAGCGGGAATCTGGCCGACATCCGGGTCAACCTTGCAGACAAAAGGGTGCGGGAATACCAGAGTCACGAAATTCTGCTCAGGCTTCGAAAGGACCTGGAAGGCATTGGAAGGTCCCTGGGGACACGGGTAAAGATTGTGGAAGTCCCGCCCGGTCCACCCGTCCTCTCCACCCTCGTGGCAGAGGTCTACGGGGACCCTTCCAAGACCTATGCGGAACTCATTGAGACGGCCGAGGTCATCACGGCGCTTATGGGGCGTGAGCCCTTTGTCGTGGACATCGACAATACGGTGGAGGAGAAGAGAGACCGGCTCGATTTTGTCCTGGACAAGGAAAAGGCCGCCCTCCACGGTATTTCCTCCGAGGAGGTCCTGCAGACCCTGCAATTGGCACTGACCTGTGGACACGCCATAGTCCATGCCCCCGGAGAGCGCCAGTGCCTGCCCCTGCGACTGACCTTTCCGAGGGAAAATCGCACGGACGTGATCGCCCTCTCTCAGATTCCGCTCAAGACCCGGGGAGGTCATATGGTTCCTCTGGCCGAGATTGGCCGCTTTGCCGAGGTGCCGGAAGAGCAACCTATCTATCACAAGAATCTCGAACGGGTCGTGTATGTCCTTGGGGAAATGGCCGGCAGGGCCCCGGCCGAAGCCGTACTGGATATGCAAAAGCGACTTCGAAATTCCCCGCCACCTTCCGGTATCCGTGTCGACTGGGCGGGGGAAGGGGAGTGGAAGATCACGCTTCGGGTGTTCCGAGATCTGGGGGTGGCGAACCTGGCCGCCATGATGGGGATCTATATTTTACTCGTGCTCCAGATGAACTCTTTTTTCATGCCCCTCCTGATCATGGTGGCCGTTCCAATGACCCTCATCGGCGTCATGCCCGGGTTCTGGATCTTTAATGTCCTTTTTGCAGAGCCTATCGGTGGATTCCAAAATCCGGTATTCTTTACGGCCACCGGCATGATCGGGATGATTGCCCTGGGCGGGATCGTCATCAGGAACGCGCTGGTTCTCGTGGAATTCATCCAGGACGCCCTCAAAGAGAAGGTCCCCCTCAAAGAGGCCATACTGGAAAGCGGAGCCATTCGTTTTCGGCCCATTGTATTGACGGCCCTGACGACCGCCATGGGGGCGTGGCCCATCACACTGGATCCGGTTTTCTCCGGCCTTGCCTGGGCCCTGATTTTCGGGTTGCTTGCCTCGACACTCTTTACCCTGATCCTTGTGCCTGTGGCCTATTATGCCCTCAATCGCAGAAAGGAGGCCTTCGTCAGCTCAACGTGAAAACGCAAATTCCAATGGACATGCCGGATTGAACATGTTATAGGCTTGAAAACATTGCCGGAAAGAATGATTTTTTAAAATTGTCCTCCCTTTGTTTGTCTGAAGGGAGGACTTTACGCATTAAAGCGCTTGGGAGGGCAGTCTGAATGTTACTCAGTTTGATGAGAAAGCACGCAAAGTCCTATCTGATCAAATTTTTGATCGCCATCATCGCGATCGTTTTCATCTTTTATTTCGGATATTCCTTTACGTCCCACGAAGGGATGAGGATTGCGACCGTAAACGGTGAGCCGATCAGCGGGGTCGAATATCAAAAGGCATACAGGACTCTGCTGGAGGCCCTCCAAAAACAGTACAAGGACTTTTGGAACGAAAATCTGATTAAGACCTTCGACCTCAAGAACAGGGCCTTGGAGGGCCTCATCCAGGAAAAGCTGATCAGCCAGGAGGCCATGAGGATGGGGCTTGAAGTCACCGACAAAGAGGTTCAGGATCAAATCCTCTCCTACCCGTCCTTCCAGTTCAACGGGCGATTTGACGAGTCTCGGTATCGTATGCTCCTTGCCAACAACCATATGAAACCTGAGGAATTCGAAGAGGAGATCGCCCGGCAGTTGCTCCGGAGAAAAATCGAGCAGTTTTTGTCCGCATTCTTGCCGATCACCGATCAAGAGGTCGCGGATTTCTTTACCCTATCCAAGGAACGGGTAAAGATCAGCTTTGTCCGGTTTAACCCAGAGGACTTTAAATCATCCGTCACCATCGATGAATCGGCCTTGGAGACGTATTTCAAGGAGAATCAGGAGAGTTACAGGATCCCTAAAAAATTAAAGATCAGATATATCCTTATCGATTCTGACCAGTTCAAGGACGTGGTCTCCGTCTCTGAGCAACAGGTCAGGGATTTTTACGAAGAAAATATTGAGATCTATAAAGAAAAGAAACAGGTCAAGGCCCGCCATATCCTTTTCAGGCTGGACCAGAACGCCACGGAAGAAGCCGAGAAGACGACGAAGGAAGCGGCCGAGAAGGTCCTCGAAAAGGCGCGTAAGGGTGAGGATTTCGCCGCCTTGGCCAAAGAGTACTCGGAAGGCCCGACAAAGGAAAAGGGTGGAGACCTGGGGTATTTTTCACAGGGACAGATGGTTCAACCCTTTGAGGAAGCGGCCTTTGATCTGAAAAAGGGTGAGGTGAGCGATCTGGTCAAGACCCAATTTGGGTACCACATCATCAAGGTTGAGGATACCAAGGAGGCCAGGACAAAGGGGTTAGAGGAGGTCCGGGACCAAATTGCGGAAAATCTGGCCAAAACGGTACGGGCCGATCTTGCACACGAGAAGGCCCTCTCTCTCATCGACCAGATGCCCTATGACGTGGATCTGGCAAAATACGCAGCAGAGCAGGGTGTGACGATAAATGAAACGGGCTATTTTACACAAGATGAATCCATTCCAGAGGTCGGAGGGGATCAAAGACTCCTGGAATCCCTGTTCTCTCTGGAGAAGAACGAAGTCAGTGAATTGATGGAAATCGGAGAGAATTTTTATATCATTCAGGTATCGGATCTAAAGGCCTCCTATTTGCCTGAGTTGGAGGAGGTCCGTGATAAAGCAGCGGAAAATTTCAAGACAGAGCTGGCCAGAAAGGAGGCCAGAAAGGCCGCGGAGGAATTTCTCTCGGAAGTGCGGGAAGAGGGCAAGGTCTGGGCGGAAATAGCCAAGACCCGAGGCTTGAGTCCCGAAACAGGCGACTTTTTTTCGCGATCGGATCCCATTCCTCAGATTGGGAATGTGCCTGGACTACGGGAAGCGGCCTTTACACTTGGTGAGGATGGACGCTATCCAGAGAAGGTCTTTGAAGACGGTGACGGCGCCTATGTCATCAGGTGGGAGGGATATGAAGGTATCGATCTGGAAGAATTAAAGGAGCAAAAGGACAACTATCGCGATTCACTGTTCCAGGTGAGGCACCGCACCCTCATTTCGGACTGGGTGGCCCATTTGAGGAGTAAGGCCGAAATTGAGATTGTGACTCCTGTGGACAATTAATTTTGTTCCTGTTTAGGTCTCACCTTTTTCAATCTTGATCGCATATCTTTGGCCTTTCAGGGTGAGATAGAATACGCTCTTTTCCTCTTCAATATGTTCCGCTAACTGGTAGTAGGCGGGTCGGCTGAACCGGGCAGGGAAGGCCCCATTTCTGACTCTGCAATAGAGAACGTTCCCGGCTCCGACCATGAGGGTATAGGGATCCAGGTCTTCCCGGCTGTCGTCGCTGAGATGTAATGAAAAGCGGGGGCCTGTCTTGTCATCATCTGTGACTGCAGTCCTCCAGACCACAAATGGGGTGTCTTCCACATCCACATAACATTGATCTCCGGCCAGAGTGATTACATATCTCCCCCGTGAATCCACCTTCATGTTTTGGTAAAACAGTTTGACAAACTCCCGGTGAATCATTTCAAGCCCCTTGTGAAACCAGCGCCCCTCCTTGTCAATCAAGATCATGCAAGGGGGGATATCACTGCGGCACATGTCAGTTTTCTCCTTTCTTTTCAGTCCTAAAAAAAATATCATATCAGAGAGTGGAATGAAATACCATGAATCAGCTGAAAGATAAAGGCACCATCAAATATCTTTGCCATTGGAACCCCTCCGGCCCCCTCGACCCGGAGGAGATAGATGAGATCAACGCCTGGCGGGGCAGACTCTATCGTCTCGGGCTCATAGGGGCCTATGAGAACGGGATCGGTTATGGGAATCTCAGCATCAGGAAGGGGCAATCCGATGCCTTTATCATTACCGGTTCAGGGACCGGGCGATTGAGGTCCCTGGATGAGACCCACTACACACGCGTCACAAGTGTTGACTTCGAGGCAAACAGCCTCACCTGCAGGGGACCTGTAAGGGCCTCCTCGGAATCATTGACCCATGCGGCCGTGTATGTATCCCATAGGGCAACAGGCGGTGTCATCCATATTCATCATATGGGCCTGTGGAAAAACCTGATGGATTGCGTCCCCACTACATCTCCGAAAGCTGGATATGGAACTCCGGAAATGGCTTTTGAGGTCATGCGGTTGTTGCGGGAATCGAATTTTAGGGGGAAGAACGTCCTGGTGATGGGCGGCCATGAAGAGGGGCTCATCGCCTTCGGAAAAGGCATTTCAGAAGCAGGGGGTCTTCTTCTCAAGCTCTACGGAGACCTGGGCGCGGGAGGGTAGAAATTTGTGCATGGCCGGAGCGACACCCCAGCGGAAACAAGTTTTGTTTTCATTGACGGCGATCAGGGTGATTGGTAAGATGGGCGTCTCTTGAGACAGCCCTCAAGAAATGCTTGTTCCCCTGAATAACCAAGCCAATGCCCGATTATTTGATGAGCCGATTCCCATCTAGAGGCAATCAATGAATTGAATGAGCCATGGAGGTTGACAATGTCACACTTCAAACAAAAAGCGTCTCCGGAATTTGAAAAGGCCCTTGAAATCGGACGACCCCCCAATATCGTTCAACTTTTTCCCCATTCCAGGGCACTGATTGTGAGCGGCAAGATTATCGACCGGGCATTGTCGGCAAAAGGCAAGGCCATGACCATTGCCGCCAACGGGAGAAATCATTTTGTCATCCGAGGAGTCCTGGCGGCCGCGCAGAGGGCCAATGCCGCCATCATCATCGAGATAGCAAAATCAGAAGGCGGGCAGAGCGCCTATTGCGCCGTCAATTTCTGGAATATTGCCGCCCAAGTGGATGCGGTCTGCAACGAACTGGGCATTACCGTGCCGGTGGCCGTTCACGCGGATCATTACGGCATCAAGAGCAGTAAGGACGTGGAATCGGCAAAGACCGAAATCCCTTCCATGTTTGATGCGGGCATTACATCCATCGCGATCGATGCCTCTCATCTGAATGATGCCGACAACCTTCTGGCCAATCTTACCCTCAATCCCTATATTCCCAAGTGGGCGGGGTATGAAACCGAGGTTGGGGAGATTAAGGGCAAGGAGGGGCTTTCAACGGTGGAAGAGGCCCTTTTCTTGATCAAGGGACTGAATGCACATGACATATTCCCGGACTGGATCGCTCTGAATAACGGCACCACCCACGGGATTGAAGCAAGTGATAAGGGCATCCAGGTTGATTTGACTCGACGGATTCATGAGGCATTGGCACCCTATAAAATATCCGGGGCCCAACACGGCACCTCCGGGAACAACTCTGAAAGACTACGGCAGATTGCCGAAGAGACCGCCACGACCAAGGCCAACGTGGCCACGGCCCTTCAGATGATCACTTGGGGCGTGCAGGTGAATGAGTTTGGCAATGCCTATCTGGATCAGAACGGCGAGTTTGTCAAGATCTCCGAGCAGGGAGTAACCGACGAACTCTGGAAAGAGATGGTGGCCTACGCCGGATCAAAGGAATTAAAAGGCGGCAACTACAAAAAATTGAACCTGCCCTTTGAAAACAAGCTCTTTGCTCAACCAAGAGAGATTCGCGAACGGATGGCGAAAGGGGTTGAAGACTTTGTCTATGAACTTCTGATCCACGTGTTTCATGCAGGGGATACAGCACCACTGGCCATAGATGCCATTGTCCGGACGGGATCCTATGATGTAGGCCCCAAGGCCGGCCGTATCGAAGATCCCGCCGATTGGACAAAGGAAAAAATCCTGGGAAAGGCCGCTCAAATCAACCAGGACAAGGGGCCGGAAGGCAATTTTGACGATTAGGTCGTCGTAGCACCCGAAGTCAAGGCCTGAAAAAAGCTGAGCGGAAATGCCGTCCGTCTTGTGTGATCGTGCTGGTGGGACATCGCGGGCCGTCCTGCGGTCCAGGACAGAGGGGGAAGAGCCGGAGGTGGAAGGGCACTGAAATCTGCGCTCCCTCAATGCGAGGGATAAAAGAGGCATGTGTTGGCGCATAGAGCAGCGGACTGGGGGATATGAATACGGACACCTCGGAGACGACACCGCACCAGTGGGTCAAGGACATAAAAGAGAACGACCGAATACACGGACTCTATCTGGTAAAGACCAAAAAAACGGGGAGGACGAGGAAGGGTAGTCCCTTTTTGACTCTCACTCTGGCGGACAAAACCGGCGAACTTGAGGCCAAGGTGTGGGACAGGGCGGAGGCGGTTTCCCCCCTTTTTAGAGAGGGGGACATTCTGGTGGTGGAGGGATATGCCGGATCCTACCGCAATGAAATTCAATTGACCCTCTCCAATCTGTATGTGCCGGAACAAGTCACCGACAGGGGCCTCTTTCTGGAAACAACGCCCAATGATGCTGCTGAAATGATGAGGCGTCTCAGGGAGGTCCTCAGCAGCATAGAAGAGAGACATCTCAAAGGACTTATTGACCGGTTTCTTTCGGACCGGATGTTTCTATCACTCTTCAAACAGGCCCCGGCCGCAAAAAAATTTCATCATGCCTATCTCGGCGGATTGCTTGAACACACCCACTCCGTCTGTCGTTTGGCCCAAGCCGTAGCAGACCACTATCCGGATCTGGACAGGGATTTGCTCTTGGCCGGGGCATTTCTCCATGATATCGGCAAAATCCGAGAATTCCAATATGAACGCCAGATCGACTACACAGGGGAGGGTAGACTGCTTGGACACCTCATGTTGGGTGTGGAGATGCTGGAGGAAAGGGTCGGGGCAATAAGAGGCTTTCCCAAGGAACTGGCGCTGAGGCTGAAACACCTGATTTTGAGCCATCACGGAGAACTTGAATACGGTTCACCAAAACGTCCCAAGTTCCCGGAGGCCTTCGCTCTGCATCTCATCGACGATCTGGACGCCAAAATGAACGGATTGGCCCGCATTATGGAGAAGGATCTCCAGGAAGGTGCCTGGACGGATTTCAACCGATTGTTCGATCGTTATTTACTCAAGCGGAGTATGCCGGACATGGAGGCAGAATCTGAAGCCGTCCCCGCCGGACACGATAAACAGAAGGCCTTGTTTTCTCCATGACGAACCGATATCAACGGCCTTCACGGTTTGTCGTCCCCGAATCCCTCCATGAGCGAACGCAATGCATTGACGGTGTCCCCCAAGGCTTCGAATTCATATGTGCAGGTCGGAGATTCAATGACTCCCATCTCAGACAGGGCGGTCTTGAGCATGGGCGGGGCCATGGTCTGGTACAGGGTCATAAGACTTCGCAGATAGCTTCCTGCTTCCCAGATCTGGTATTGATAATCGGGATATGTATCCTCACCTTCATTGCTTCCGATGGAGGAGGCGGTGATTTTGCTCCAGACCTTGGGGGAGAGATTTGCTCCCGCCGACACCACCCCGCTGAGGCTGGGATAACTGAGGAAGCGCGATTCGTCTCCGTCATAGATCCTAAAATCGCTCCTGGTCCTCACGGCCTTTTGATAGTGATTCGCCCGATCCAGCGAGCCTTGAAAAATCAGTCCTTTGACCGCCGGGATCCTTGAAAGGTCTTTGAGCACACTTGTTCGAATATTGTTCCTCTTAAGAGGCGTTGCGAGCATCCTGATCAAATCCGGATGATTAAGGAGAAGGACGGGCCTGTCCGGCTCTGAGAACAATTCCCTGTAAAATTTGGGTAACCCCCGGTTACTGTGATAAAGAAGAGGCGCATCGACCCAGAAGACCTGCCCGGGATAGTTGCGTGACCGGACCTTTTTTTCCAGCAGCAAAAGGGTGTCGATGGTTCTTTCTTCCGTCTCGCGGCTTATCCATACCAGGACCGGGATCCTGCCACGGATCACGACAAGGGCCTTTTCCAGAAGTTCTTCTCTTTGAGAGCTGTCCAGGTTTCTCCCCTCTCCCGTAAAGGGGCTTGCGAGCAGCAATCCCTGCGCGTGTGGAAGCACCCTGTCAAGGTGTCGCCCGAGACCCCTCCCGTCGATCTCTCCGTTCTTTTTAAGAGGGGTGATCAGATCAAGTATGAGTCCGCGGGGTAAGTTTGTTTCCGCCATTTAGCCTAAATTCCTCTCTACCCAATAAGTCATGAAGATGAACCACACCTTTGACATGGTTTTCTCTATCCACGATGCAAAGGTGAGTAATGCCGTACAACTCCATAATGCCCAAAGCCTCTGCAGCGGTCTGGGTTTCACCCACAGTCCTGGGGGATGATGACATGATCTCCTCCGCCCTGAGTCTGTCCATATGATCGCGCTGAAGGAGGGCTCTTCGGAGGTCGCCGTCGGTGAGAATACCCGCGAGCCTCCACGTTCGGTCCACCACAAGAGTAGCCCCGATCCCCTTTGCATCTATCTCCTTGATGGCGTCCCTCAAAGTGGTGCCCAGTAGGACTATGGGGATGTGGTCTCCTGTTAACATCACTTCCTTGATCTGGACACCGAGTCTTTCACCAAGATGGCCTCCGGGATGAAATCGCTGAAAATCTTTCTTACTAAAACGCCGGGAATTGATCAGGACCACCGCCAGGGCGTCACCCATAGCGAGGGCCGCCGTCGTACTCGCAGTGGGCGCCAGGCCCATGGGGCAGGCTTCCCTTTCGACACCTGCGTCGATAACCACGTCACTGGCCTCGGCCATGGGAGAGTCAAGACGTCCCACGAAGGAGATAATTTTTGCACCCATGTTGCGGATGATGGGCAGGATGTTATTGATCTCGGCCGTTTGGCCGCTGTTGGAAATGGCCAGGACGATGTCGTCTGGGGTCACCATGCCCAGATCCCCATGGATGGCCTCTGCAGGATGGAGGAAAAGTGACGGTGTCCCCGTGCTGTTAAGGGTGGCGGATATCTTCCTTCCAACCAGTCCGGATTTTCCCATGCCCGTCAGAATGACGCGTCCCTTGGATTCCAGGATCATCGCCACGGCCTTCTCAAAGTCCGGCCCGATGCGGTCCAGAAGATCAAGAATCGCCTGGGCCTCGATTTTCAAGACTTCCTTTACCTGTTCAATAACCATGACCCGAATCTCTGCGTTGACCTCATGGGTCTGTCACCACACCCGGACGTCGAAAGTTTCTGAATTATCGATAGTTACATGACCTGAGGGCCTGTACAAACGGAAACCGGCCGGAGATCAAATAGGAACAGGAAGTTTCCCCGTGTGTCAAGCCTTTTTCTCAGGAACCCGTGAATTCCTTGTCTTCCGCTTTGTTGACGGAAATGTGACTTTATGGCATAAGGGCCTATGAACGAATCACAGATAGGAAAAAGACATGAAGATCGAACAGTTTCCAGAAGATATACGCCCTCATCTCTTGCCGGAGACGTCCGGTGACATGTATTACCGGTGCCTTGGCTGTCGTCGCGAGTATGGGATTGATGACCTCCTATACACCTGCCCTGAATGCGGCAGTGTCTTGCTGCTCGAGGACAGACACTTTGAACGCCTCACAGAGATCGGCGGCAAGCAATGGAGAATGATCTTTGATTATCGCAGGATGCTCAACCATCAGCCTCTCAAGGGGATTTTTCGTTACTATGAATTCATTGCACCGGTTATTCCTCAGGAACAGATTATTTACCTGGGCGAAGGGCACACCCCACTGGTCGAGGCCAATAGCAGACTGAGAGAAATGGTGGGCATGGATTTCTTTTTCAAAAACGACGGGCTCAATCCCAGCGCCTCGTTCAAGGATCGGGGTATGGCCTGTGCCCTAAGTTATATCAATTATTTTGCCAAGAAAAATGGCATCCGGAATCTCCTATCCATCTGTGCCTCAACAGGGGACACCTCGGCGTCAGCCGCCCTGTATGGTGCCTACCTTGAAGATTTTCTGAGATCGGCGGTGCTGCTTCCCCATGGGAAGGTGACCCCGCAGCAGTTGTCCCAGCCACTGGGGAGCGGGGCCCGAGTGATCGAAATTCCGGGAGTCTTTGATGACTGCATGAAGGTTGTGGAATCTCTTGCAGACAACTACCATGTCGCCCTGCTGAATTCAAAGAATGGTTGGCGTATCTTGGGGCAGGAATCCTTCTCCTTTGAGATCGCCCAGGATCTGGATTATGAGGTGGATGACAAGGTTGTGGTCTTACCCATAGGAAATGCCGGGAATATCACCGCGGTCATGAGCGGGTTCTTGAAATTTTTCAAGACCGGGATCATTTCAAACCTGCCGAAGATCGTTGGTGTGCAGTCGGAACACGCCGATCCCGTATATCGCTATTACCTTGAAGAGGATGAGGCAAGGCGTTGTTTTGTACCTGTCAATGTCCAGCCCAGTGTGGCCCAGGCCGCCATGATCGGAAATCCCGTGTCCATGCCGCGAGTCATCGAGGTCGCAAAGGAATACAACCGGCTCGCGGGTCAAAAAAGGATTTTTGTCGTTCAAGTCACGGAACAGGAGATCATGGACGCCATGATCAGGGCTAACCGAAACGGTCATATCGCCTGTACTCAGGGGGGAGAATCCATGGCCGGACTGAAGAGGGCCTTGCTTGATGGAATCGTAGGTGAGGGCGAGACCGGTATCCTGGACTCTACCGCACACATGTTGAAGTTTGCGGGGTTTCAGGAAATGTACTTCAATGACACCTTTCCGGAAGCATTCGGCGTGAAGGCGAAATCTGAGCTGAAGAACGCCCCGATACTGCCCAAACCCGGTGGGATCAGGAAGTATCCAGAACCCGGCAGACCGCTCGAGGGGGAAGATTTGAAGCGGTATGTTGAAGTCATGGCAAAGGAAATTGCAGAGATTCTGGATCTGGGAGCGAAATGAATATCCTTTTTGTGTGTACTGGAAATATTAGTCGAAGTTTTTTGGCCGAGGTGCTATTGAGGCGGGAGATCCAGACAAAGAGTCTGAAAGGCTCAAGTGTCGCGTCGGCAGGTCTTGACGCCTACCCCGGAAGTCCTCCGGATCCCGTAATCGTCAACTACCTTGAAGAAAGAGGCGTTCCCATTCCACGACACGAGGCCAGAACCATGACGAAACGGGACACCGAATGGGCGGACCTGATCCTGGTCATGGAAAAGGGTCATGCGTTGATGATCGAACAGTGGTGGCCCGATGCCAAAGGGAAAGTGGAACTCCTTCTGAAATATGCCTTGTTGGATCCAGGGGTCGATGAAGTCCTTGACCCCTTTGGGAAAACGACCTATCACTACCGACTCGCCGAAACTCAAATCGAGATGGCGGTGAAATCTCTCGCCGAGAGGCTCCAGTAAAACAATCTGTCATGTTGAGGATAAGGATAATCGTCGTAGACCGTACCAGGGCCCCGTTTTTGGTCGAGGGGGAAGCCCTGTTTCTTGATCGGCTCAAAAAGTATGCACGGGTGGAATGGGTGCAGGTGAAGCCTTCAAAAATCAAGAAGGGCCGACCTGAAAAAGAAATCCTGGAACTGGAGAAGGAGGCGATTATCAAAAAGGTCATGCCGAAGGACTATTTGGTCGCCCTGGATCGGTGCGGTCGGCCCTGTGATTCAGAAGGTCTTGCGCGTTGGCTCGACTGTGTATCCATGGAGACAGGAGGCGGCGCCGTCTCCTTCGCAATCGGCGGTCCCCTGGGCCTATCACAGGAGATCCTGGAACGGGCCCGCAAGGTCCTGTCCCTTTCCAGGTTGACCCTGACCCATGAGATGTCCCGGCTTCTCCTGCTCGAACAGCTTTACAGGGCCTTTACAATCATAAGAGGCGAAAAATACCACAAATAGAAAGACCCGCCGGGGGCGGGTCATATCGTTGAAAGAACATGAGAACCGGTGTTCGGAGGAGAACGACAGGCCTCATTCCGGCATGGGGCTGGCTTCCAGGGCCATGGCAATCTTGTTCTTAAGTTCTGTCAGATCGAAAGATTTTATCACATAGAAATCCGCGGCAATGGATTTCATGTCTTCCTTGAAGGTGTCGTAGGCGGTACAGAGCACAACCGGCAGGTCATAGAATCTATTACGGATATCCTGCAAAAGGTCCAGCCCGTTATAATCGACCATCTTGATATCCAGAACGACCAGATCAGGTTTTTCCTGTTCAATCCTTTCCATCAATTTATAGCCGCTATCCGCGGTGATGACTTCGTAGCCCGCCTCTGTCAATTCCTCGGAATACAGAAAACGGATGTGCTCCTCATCATCCACAATTAAGATCTTTGCCATGTTATGTGCTCCCTGAAGATTCGAATAGATCTAAAATAGCATAGATCTTTCGTGTCAGCAAACATTACTTTCTATGTTTAGCATAATCATTTATCATTTAAGCATGTTATTTTCGCAGGCAATCGGGGTGGTCACCTTACAATCATGACAGAGCAGGGTGCCTTGTGAGCCACGCGGTTTGCCACACTGCCGAAGACAACCAACCCCATGCCCGAGGCCCCGTAGGACCCTACCACGACCAGGTCCATCCTGTTTTCCTCCAAAAACCTGATGATCTCGGAAGAGACATGTCCGTCAAGGACCACCAACTCTGAATCGACACCACTGGTATTTATCATTGAGCCGTACTCCCGTCCGATCTTTTCTTCCACCTTAAGGATCAGGGATTTTTTTGGCTCATCAGGCCAGGACAAGTCCATGTCAGCCAACACCGGGTTCACTACCGGTGGGAGGACATGAACGACGTAGAGCTTTGCCTTAGACGTTTCCGCCATTTCCAAGGCCTTTTGAAAGGCCCTCTTGGCATTTTCAGAAAAATCCACACAACAAGCGATCTTTTTGATGCTCATGCTCCGAGTCCTCCATGATTTAATGAAGCAGGGTTTGTCGAAAAGGGTTCCAGGTTGTACCGAATGATTTAGTATACCATAGAGAGCGAGACATATGCAGCTCTTGGGTGGCCCTTCTCGGCAATTCCCCTGCGCGATGCGGTCCACGCCGGGGCGCAAGGGGCGCTATCACCTCAAAAACAGGTGTTGATGCGACCTCGACACCGCGTCTATCAAGAGGATCGAATAGAAAAAGGACCTTGAGCCTATGATGCGGGTTGCCCCTGTCTGGTTCATCGCTCTCTGATTGTCAATCTTTCTTTGAGGCCCTTCCTGCAAATTGTGAACAAAGCTCATTGGAGCCGGGGATGTATTCACGGCACACCCGGGGGCGGGTATCATGGATCGTGCAAGTGGCTATTTGACCGTCCCATACCAAAAAAGGGCAGGTATAGAGGGTCTCCCCGGTCCTTGCGGAGATAATGTGGTCTCCTGCCCATATGGGGGAGGCCTTCTCGAGTACGTGGAGGATGTCCTCACGGCCCTCATGTCTCCACCGTTTTATATCCTCGTCTGACGTGTATGCAAAGAGATAGGTCCGGCAGCAATTTCCGCAGCGTTTACATGTTTTGCCGCTCTCCCCACTCAGAGCTTTCTCTCCCTGGGACATCTTTAATCCCCCCGGATCGCAACGTCAGTCCAAACCATCAAACAACAGGGTCAGTCAACTTCAGGGTTTTTCTCAACCGCGCTCACCTGTTGTCGAAGGCAATTCACCAGGCAAAATCTTAGGGTCAAGCGTCTTTTAACATGACGACGATCTCCTCTTCCTTGGTCGTCTTCCCCCCTTGTCTGAATACATCCGTCGTCTTTATCAATTCGATCCTTCTGATGATATAGCTCTCCTGAAGGCGCTCAAAAAGATAGTTCCTCATGGTTTCACGAGCCTTACGAGTGGCTGGGAATGTGACTTTCTTTTGAATATGGATCGTTTCCTCGACCTCCGCTCCGCCTGTGTCGTCATCAAGGGAAGGATCTTTGGGTTCATTGAGGTCATCGGCACGGGTATTTTTCCCACCGTCGGAAGAAATAAAGAGTTTCGTGACGGATTCCAATTCTCGCCCAACATTTTCATTTTTCATTGTAGAGTCCTCTATGAGTGATGAAGGGGTAGGCGGGGCTTCCATCGGCCGGTCCAAGAAGCCCGTGCTCTTCTGTTTCGATCCAGTAGATTGTCCTATGAATAAGTCCGGAAAACAGATTTTGTATCGACGACCGGAATATCGTCTTCCGATTCACGCTCTGTCCTGTCTTGGTATGGTTCCGTCCTGTCAAGAAGTCCTTCCGCCCCGGCTAGAGAGGTAAAGGAGGCAGAGGCATCGTCAGCCTTCCCTGATCGCAGCACTTCATCCGCGAGGTCCTCGTAGTCCTTATGACCAATGGAGTGCTTGTCATATTCTCCAATCGGCGACCCATAATCCACAGCCTCTCTCAGACGAATGTTGTAGCGAATAACCGTCTCAAAAACATCATCTCCGAATTCTTCCTTGACCTTTTCCAGGACATGTCTTGCGTATCGGGTCCTTTGATCATACATCGTAATCAGAGCCCGGGATTTGATGTCATGATCGAGGTTTTCTTTAAGCATTTGCGCTATTTCAATAAGTTTTGAAACACCACGAAGCGAAAAAAGGCTCAGATCAATAGGAATGATGACCTCATCTGCAGCCCGAAGGGCGTTGAAGCAGAGGTGCCCTATACTTGGGGGACAATCAATGAAGATATAATCATAGTATTCGCCGAGCGATTGGACGGCATGATGAAGCCTGCTTTCCCTGCCTTCCACGCCTGAAAGTTCTTGCTCGATAGCACTGAGCTTACCACTTGATGGAGCAAGGTCAAAATTTTCCCCGATGCTGAGAAGGATATCTTCAAGCTCTGTGGCCGGGTACCCATTCGGTCGCATGACCTCGTATATCGTCCTCTCGAGATCTGATGGCATCACGTTCAGGCCCATAGTCGCGTGGGCCTGAGGATCGCAATCAATGAGCAATACACTTTGACCCTTCGATGCCAACGCGAATGACAGATTTATCGCCGTAGTGGTTTTGCCGCATCCCCCTTTCTGGTTTGCACTCGCAATAATCCTCATAGTCCACCTCCCTGAATAATTTTGACAAAAGATAACCCTTTCTTTGAAGTTCTTAGGTCGTATATCAAAAAAGACAAAAGAACGCAACTAAAAGATACAATATATTGTGCGTTTGAAACGTTACATTCCTACTGCTTGTGTGAAGTGATTGAAAAAGGGTTGCCTAGATGTGCACCATGAAGCCGATTTGGGCCGGCACCCAAGGCTGGATTTTCCATCTGGTATGATTGGTGGATAGAATTTATACGTAAGTTCAGGGTATTACCCAAAAAACTTCCTGAGCCGCCGAATCCCCTCCTCAAGGGTCTCTTCCTTTTTACAGAAGCAAAAACGTACGAGTTCTCTGCCCTGCCTGCGTCTGTCGTAAAAAAAAGAGCAGGGAATCGCGGCCACACCGGCCTTTTCAGGGAGCATGCGGCAAAAGGCGAGATCGTCGTTAAAGCCCAAAGACGAGATGTCAACCACTACATAATAAGTTCCTTCCGGAGGGAAGACCTTGAAACCCATACCCTCAAGGGCACCGCAAAGCATGTCCCTTTTTTGGCTATAATCGGCAAGCAACTCCGAATAGTAGGTGTCCGGCATGTCAAGCCCATAGGACATGGCCTCCTGAAGGGCCGACTGACCGCAAAAGGTTATGAACTGGTGACTCATTCTCACGGCCCTGGAGAGTCCCGGCGCTGCGATCACCCATCCCTGTTTCCATCCGGTCATGGAAAAGGTCTTGGCCGTGGAAGAAATCACAAAGGCGCGATCTCTTAATTGCTGCACTTTCAGCAGTGTGGTGTGAAGCCGGCCTTCATAAACCAGATGCTCGTAGACCTCGTCCCCTATGGCGTAGGCGTTATATCTTTCACAAAGCGTGGCGATGAAGGTCAGCTCATCATGGGTAAACACTTTCCCGCAAGGATTTTGCGGGCTGTTGATCACGATGGCCTTTGTTCTTGAACTGAAGGCATTTTCCAGGTCCTTTCTCGGCAGGATGAAATCGGGCGGCTTCAGGCACACATAGCGAATATGGGCACCTGCCATGGCCGCGACGGGGGGATAGCTGTCAAACCAGGGTTCCAATAAGATGATTTCATCTCCCGGCTCAAGAATTCCCAAAAGCGTGGCACATAGTCCTTCCGTCGCACCGGATGTCACGGTGATTTCATTGTCCGGATCCACCTCCAAATCATAGAAGCGCTTCATCTTTCGAGCAATGGCTTGTCGAAATTCAGCAATGCCGGTGGAAGGCGCGTATTGGTTAGGCCCCCGTAGGATGGCCTCTGCCGCTTTTTCCCTGATCGATTTGGGTCCTTCAAAATCCGGGAATCCCTGAGATAGGTTGATTGCATTGTGGACATTGGCCAGAGCGGTCATATCCGTAAATATAGACGTTCCAAAAGGCCGGAGGGCATTGATGACGGGGTCCTTTTGCCCCATGCCTAATCTATTTTGGATGGTATTGTTGTGCATATTCGCATTCAAACCTCTTGTCACAGATACGCGAACAGTAAAGTTCTCTCATGATAAAACCATATTTTTCGATAAAATCGCGAATAGCTTCTTCTGTGTTTTCAATGTGCTGGAACCATTTGTGTTGCTCGATATGGCGTTCGATAATTCCCAGTTGAGCATCCAAGATGTCCCGAATGTTCTGGCATCCGTCAATCATCTTCATCCCTTTCGCGGTTGAAATTATCTAATAAAGAGAATCACTCTTGTCCAAGATAGAATGTGCCGCTCCACGCAGGGATCGGCATGTTCTCTCCGCTACGCTCCCTCCGCCATCCGTGGCTACGGTCGCTGCGGGACTCCGAGAAAATCGCGCTCCCTGCTTTCCGCTGCCTGGGTTGGAACCTGAATGCGAAGATGACTGTTTTGCATTTCCAAATGCCTGATTTAACACTATCCCCTGCAAAAATATAGACTTGTTTTGGACAGCGATGAAAGAGAATATGCCCAAAGTTGTGGGATCCATCGCGTCAGGAATTCATGCGGTTGTCCCAGTCGAATTCACGTGAGGTGACGGTGTGTTCCATTCTGCGGATGCGTCGTTCCAGGTTTTCATACCTTCTCTTGATTCGATCAAGTGCTCTTCTGCGTGAAGATACGTAGCTATCATAAAATTCCTGCTCATCCTCGCTGTGGATGGGTATGGCCGGTTCAGGTTTCATCAGAAGGGCCGCCAGGAAGTACAACCCGGTGATCGGCCAGAAACCGCTGAGGATGAGGCATATCACCACAACAGCCCTTACCCAGAAGACAGAAAAATCGAAATACTGTGCAACGCCCTTACACACACCCAATATGAGGCCGTCGCGGGAGCGATAAAGTCCACCGCCCAAGGCTCTTTTCAGTCGGCTCATGACTTGTGACCCTTTCTTTTACAATCAAGTATGATCGTTTCAAGGGCGTCGACCCTTTCTTCCATACGGGAAAGCCCTTGGTATATTTCCTGAATCATCCTGGCTTCCTCGGAATCGTGTTCCCTGCCCTTCCTGGAGACCCCTCCCTTCAGAATTTTCAGGGCCATGAGAATCGTACTGGCAATGATGGCAAGCAGCAGCACGGAACCTCCGAAGGCAATGGCCAGGACCGTTAAACCATGCATCATCTGATTTGTCTCCGAAAGAATTATTCATCAACCATCTCCGTCGCCACCCATGGGGCCTTACGGACTCATTAGCGAAACCGGAAACCTCCGGCGACCCGACAAAATATTTTGAGATGGATCCCATTGCGGGGATCAACCGGAGTGGGATATGAAGGCGTTAGACGTTCTCTTGCCTCTCCCTCTTTTTGAGGGAATCCTTAAGCTTTTGAAGTTCCCTTTCGATACCATCATCAACTGAAAGGCCTTCAAATTCTGCTTCGAGCGTGGTCTGGCCCCCATAATTCACGAGATCGGCCTCCGACTCCATGCGCTCAATTCGGTGTTCCAATTCCTCGAACTTCAGGATGGCCTCAGAGCTGCTCGCGCGTCGGATTTCCTCCTGTGCCCTTTTTTTCTTGGCCGCATGGATATGGCGCTGTACCAACATGCGTTGTTTCTCCCTGGCGCTTCCTAGTTTCTCTTCGAGCTGGCGGATATCGTCTTGATACTGGGCGACCAACGTATTGTGTTCGATGAGCTCTTTTTCAAGGCTGTCCATCCTATCGGTATATCGCCGTTTTTCTATTAAGGCCTCCCGGGCGAGATCTTCCCGGCCCTTACTGACAGCCAACTCGGCCTTGCTTGCCCAATCACTCGCCCGCTCACCGGCCATTCCCGTCTGTCTCTGGATCTTCTTGGCGTTGGCCATGACGCCGGCACAAGAGGCCTTGAGTTCCACAAGGGTGTCTTCCATTTCTCGTATCATGAGGCGGATCAGCTTTTCCGGGTCCTCGGCCTTGTCCAGCATGGCATTGATATTAGAACTTATAATATCACGAAATCGTGTAAATATACCCATTTTGTCTACCTCCTTTTCCCTGGTTTTTTGTCTTTTCTATAGGCATGAAGTATGCCAAAGAGGCTGGTAAAATAAAAAGCCAAATATTTCAATGGTTTTTTAATCTCTGGGCTTGACGAACAATCATAAGATCGGCATATTAACCCAATAAATAGTAAAAAAGTTAAAAAAATGGTATTTTTGTCGTGAAACTTCAAAATCATTCAGGACGGTCGGATCTGCAGCCGGCGGCTTCCGGAGGTATCAAGGAGGCCATGGGACAATCCGAGAAATTTTTGGAATTCCAGGAATGTCTTTCCCGGGTAGCGCCTATCAACCGTCCCGTACTCTTGATGGGGGAGCGGGGCACAGGGAAGGAACTGGCGGCCTCTCGGTTGCACTTTCTCTCCACCAGGTGGCAGGGTCCCCTGGTTGCATTGAATTGTTCGGCCCTGACCCCTTCCCTTATCGAGGCCGAATTATTCGGTTATGAAAAAGGGGCCTTTACAGGGGCGGAAAAGCGACGTACAGGACGGTTCGAGGCTTCTGATGGAGGCACCCTTTTTCTGGACGAGGTGGGAAATATCCCTATGGAAGTCCAGGAAAAGATTTTAAGAGTTGTTGAATACGGCACCTTTGAGCGTGTCGGGAGCCCGGAGAGGATTGAGGTAGACGTCCGTATTGTCGCTGCGACCAATGCTGATCTTCCGGCGCTGGCCGCTGATGGAAAATTCAAACAAGATCTCTTGGACAGGCTTTCCTTCGAGGTCTTAACGCTTCCGCCTCTGAGGGAACGAAAGGGGGATATCCTTCTTTTGGCCAACCATTTTGCTGCTCGGATGGCCTATGAACTGGGACGGAAAGAGATCCCGGGTTTCAGCGACAAGGCCATTTGCGCCCTCGAAAATTACCCATGGCCCGGTAATGTGAGAGAGCTCAAAAACGTCGTTGAACGCGCAGTGTACCGTTCTGATTCATCCACTATCACGGATATCCAGTTTAATCCTTTTTCACTGTTTTCCAGTGAGTGTCACTCCGATGAAAATGCAGTGCTTCGGCCCGGAGAGATGTCAAATCCGGTTCATGGCCTGCCTGTGGGGGGGAGCCTCAAGGGAGCCGTCCGTATGCTTGAGATTTCGCTGTTAAAAAAGACCCTTGCCGAACAAAAATACAATCAACAAAAGACCGCCCAGGCCCTGGGGTTGACCTATCATCAATTTCGGGGACTCTATCGAAAATACCAAAATGAGATCCAGTGACAAGGCCCTTTTTATTAAGAGGATCGCCCTGTCTCAAAAGGAGCCGACCAAGGATTGTTCCATGATGTGAAAAACGGGGACATTCCGCCAATGAATGGTCGCTGACATGGTCTTCAAAAAGAGAAAATGATCGAATTGTCGGAAAATGGTGAGATGGCGCGTTTTTCTTTAGTGCATAGACGTTGCTTTTTCTTTTTTTATGGGTATTATTAGCTGGCGCTGAAAATGGCACAATCTCATGCGCCGCTATAAATCAAGGCGGGTGCCAGGGGGTCTGCAACGACGCGTTGAATCTTGCCGTTTCCTTTTGATACAAGGTCATATGGCTGGCCCATAGGAAGACCGGATTCGGCTCATCCAGGGACGCAAGGATCGATGCTGTGTGCATCTCAGAGCTGACGCTGAGCGGCAAGCCTTTTGTTTTTACCAGGCGTGATCTATACAGGCCTTTGACCAATGCTTTATTCAACAAGAACTAAACTCATCGCCAGTTTCTTGGGCGTCTCCTTTCTTGTCGGGTTTGTTTCCATCTCTATCGGTGGCCAGCTTCTTCACAAATCGGTCCTTAAAGAGGCGACGAACCGTGTACAACTCGACCTGAACGCTGCTCATGAAATCTACCGGATGCGCATCCATTTCATTAAGGCCTGTTTGAATATCACGGCCTTGGGATCAGCGTTTCGTTCCTCTCTCAAGGATGCCGATGTAGACGACCTCGTTGAACGTCTCACCCAAATGGCCCATCACGCCAAGCTGGATTTCGCGGGAATTGTCAGCAGCGACGGCAGGACCTTCTGCAGAATCGGCCCCAATGCCCCGGCTGGAAATATTCCCGACCCCGAGAATCCGATCGTCGAACTTACACTGCAGAAAAATGTTCCGATAGCCGGCACTGTGATCCTCGGCCATGATTTTCTTTACGCACAGGATCCTCAACTGGCGGCCCGTGCCAGAATACGCTTGCTTCCTACCGCCAATGCGGCGGTTCCCGTTACCGATCCGCCTGCAGAAGAAATATCGGGAATGGCCCTTGCAGCCGCAATCCCGATTTTCTCAGACGATACCCTTCTCGCCGTTCTTTATGGGGGAACCCTCCTCAATCAGAGCGAGGAAATCGTCGACGCAATACGGGATACGGTCTTCAAAAACGAGGTCTACAAGGGCCGCAGTGTCGGGACCGCCACCGTATTTCTGAATGATCTCCGAATATCCACCAATGTTATCGCGTTAAATGAAAAACGGGCTGTCGGAACAAAGGTTTCAAAAGCGGTCGGGGATCGTGTCCTGGGCCGGGGAGAAAGATGGACGGAACGAGCCTTTGTGGTCAATGACTGGTATATCACGGCTTACGATTCCATCAAGGATATCTTCGGTAACCGCGTGGGCATGCTTTATGTGGGGATCCTTGAAGCAAAGTATATCGATGAAGTCAAAAAGGTCATAGCCGTCTTTGTTTTGATCACTTTGCTCGGCATGGTCTTGGCCGTCGGGCTGGGGTTTGTCCTGGCCGACAATATCATGAGGCCTGTGCGGCGCTTGATCAATGCCAGCAAACAGGTCTCCGAAGGAAGTCTCTCACCGGATATCGGACCCATATCCCAGAATGAGATCGGTGTATTGCAAAACACATTCAAGGAAATGGTCGCGGCGATCGGGCGAAGAAGAGCGGCAAGCCAGGATCAACTGATTCATTCTGAAAAACATGCGAGCATCGGAAAACTTGCAGCCGGGGTGGCCCATGAGATCAACAACCCCTTGACGGGCGTGCTGACTTTTACCCACATGCTGCTTCGCCGCAGTGATCTTAATGAAGAGGTCCGAGGCGACCTTCGGATTATTTCTGAGTCAACTGAGCGAGTGAGAAGGATCGTCAAGGGACTGCTTGATTTCTCCAGGCAGACGGAACTCGACCCGGAATCCACGGACATCAACAAGCTTATTCATTTAACTATTGCGCCTCTTAAAAACCAGGCCCTGGTAAAGGGAATCGGCCTGCTGTTCAAGCCCGGGAATGATCTGCCCAGGATCACACTGGATCGAAGCCAATTTCAGGGTGTATTGATGAATCTCATGATCAACGCCATTGATGCAACCCAATCAGGCGGCGAAATCATAGTTGCTACAGGAAAAGGAACTTCCGGGGGCAATCTGGCCAAAGAAGGAATCGAGATCAGTGTCACTGACACAGGCTGTGGCATCCCCCCGGAGCATCTTGCAAAACTGTTCGATCCCTTTTTCACTACTAAGGAGGTAGGCCAAGGCACGGGTCTGGGGCTTGCCGTTTCCCTTGGGGTTATTCAGAGGCACGGAGGGACGATCGATGTCGAGAGTGAGGTCGGTAAGGGTAGCACGTTCAGGATTTGGCTGCCTGTAGAAGGAGGGACGGGAGAACGTGAAAATCCTGGTTGTCGATGATGAAAACATTGTGCTGGAGAGTTGCCGCTTGGTTTTGGAGACAGAGGGCTATGAAGTAATCCTTGTCTCCAATTCCGAGGCTGCGCTTAAAATTATTGATGAGATTAATCCTGCTTTACTGCTGATTGATTTAAAAATGCCCGGTCGCGACGGCATGTTTCTCATGGGAGAGGTCAAACAGAAATGGCCGGGATTACCCATCATTGTGATGAGTGGCTATGCAACGATGGAGACCATTGAGGCGGTCTCCCTGCGGGGAGCGAGCGCTTTTATTCCAAAACCGTTTACGCCGGAGGAACTCCTGGATACCATCTCACCATTTACTCCCGAGAACAACGGCCATGGGAAAAAAGACGGCGCCGATTATCAATGACAAGCGGACCGTCCTTGATAGCCCGTAAAAGATCTTTAAAATATACGGTCAAACGGCATCTGACAGCAATTTTGCGGAAAGATGTTTGGATAACAATGTAAAGCGGAAGGGAGTGTTTTATGACCGCGAGGATGTTAATTATTGATGATGAACATATCGTATTGGAATCGTGCCGTAAAATATTTACAGCCGAGGGGTTCGAGGTAGAGACTACGGAGAACCCCCAAGAGGGACTTGACCTCGTCTCAAAATCAAAATTTGAGGTCATCCTGTGTGACTGGAAAATGCCGGGGTTTGATGGAATGGATGTTGTGGAGGAACTGAATCGGCGGTCGCCGGATTCAGCGGTCGTCATGATCAGCGGTTATCCGAGTGTGGGGCGGGCCACAGAGGCCATGAAACGCGGAGCCATGGACTACGTGTCCAAGCCCTTCACACCTGAGGAGATTTCGGACACCGTGAAGAAGGCGGTGAAGCGCAAGGTGGATGAAGAAAAACGTGTGCTGGGCCGCTTTGAGACCATCATGAAATCTGTGCAATTCCCGGCCCCGGCCCTCGAGGACAAACCACCGAAGACGATCGCAGAGACGGTGGCCTCGACGGTGGGCGTCGGCAAAGCCACCTCGCCCTGGTTTACCGTATTCATCCTTGGTATCCTGGCCGGATCCTATATCGGATTCGGAGGACTGCTTTCAACCGCGGTCACCTTTGACCTGGGACCGATTATGGGGATCGGCTTCACAAAATTCATTGCAGGGTCGGTCTTCAGTGTCGGTCTCATTCTTGTGGTCATCGCAGGGGCGGAACTTTTTACCGGTAACAACCTCATGATCTCCAGTGTGATGACAAAGGACATCAGTATCAGCACCATGTCCAAGAGGTGGATCCTTGTCTATGTAGCCAATTTCATCGGCTCTATCCTCCTTGCCCTGGGTCTCTATCTTTCCGGACTTTGGAAGGTGGGCAATGGCGCCATGGGGGCGGCCGCTGTCGGAGTTGCCTATGGAAAGGTCAATTTGGGTTTTTGGGAAGCCCTCATTCGTGCGATCGGGTGTAACTGGCTTGTGTGCCTGGCGGTCTGGATGGCATTCGCCGCCCGCCAGATCATCGGTAAGATAGGGGCGATATATTTCCCTGTCATGGCCTTTGTTGCTATCGGGTTCGAGCACTGCATCGCCAATATGTATTTTATACCTGCTGGAATCTTCTTGCATCACTGGGCCCAAATCCCTCCGCCCGCCGCCTTTGATCCCGCCTCTCTAAGTTGGTTCACCTTTGTCTGGAAGAATTTGTTGCCGGTGACTATAGGGAATATCATCGGTGGTGTGGTATTCGTGGGCATGAGTTACTGGAGTGCCTACCTGAGGCCCACCCAAAAAGTTGCATAAGAGAGAAACGCAAAAGCGCGGGGTTTGTTCCTGCTCCGGGAATGTTCAATGCGGGACATTGGCCCCGCCTCATAAGCGTGCTTTGATCCTGAACTGCGGGTTTATCCTCTCTCTTGGTTATGCGCATTCCATATCGCTTTTCTTTATTAAAATCTTATGGTTAGCAGGTAGAAAGTGGTGCCGCAGGGCCGGGGGGGTACCCGGGATGTTGAAATTTAAACGAGATTTGACAGAATGTAATCCTGTCTATATATTGAATTTTGTCAAGAGATGGTTATTTTGATTTTTTATGATGCTCTTTTATCAGATTCGAAAATTTCTTTTTCCCCATAAAGGGAAGATTCAGTACATAGCAAGGAGTAAAGAAATGCCTTCTGAAAATGCTATTGGACAATTTACCGGCGCCTCCAAATATGTCCTGGACGAGGAACTGGCCAAGATCGTCAACATCTCCATGGCCCTGGAAATGCCTCTTCTGCTGAAAGGTGAACCCGGCACAGGAAAGACCATGCTGGCACATGCCATTTCAGACGCCCTCAACATGAGACTCATCGTGCTCAATGTAAAATCCAGCATGAAACTCATCGATGCCCTGTATCAGTACGATACACTCACCCGGTTAAACGACAGCCGGTTTGGCGATTCGACCAGGGAAGTGAGCAATATTGAGGAATACATCAAGATGGGAAAGATAGGCCAGGCCTTTGTTTCAGACGAGAAGGTCGTCCTTCTTATCGATGAGATCGACAAAGCGGATACCGATTTCCAGGATGACATGCTCGACGTCTTGGATCAGATGGAATTCGATATCATTGAGATCGATAAGACCATCAAGGCCAAAAATCGTCCTCTAATCATCATTACGTCGAATGCCAAAAAGGACCTCTCGGATCCTTTCCTGGGGCGCTGTAACTTTCACCACATCGCATTTCCCGAACCCGATATGATGCGAAGTATTATCGAAGTCCATTTCTCTGATATCACAAAGGATTTGCTTGACAGCGCCATCAAGGCCTTTTATCGGCTTCGAGACATCAGGGGTGTTGAAAAGAAACCTGCTACGCGGGAACTCATCAATTGGATTCGTGCCTTGAGGTCGGATCCGGACTTCCAAGTAAGAAATCTGGTCAAGGGGGATGTGCCCTATCTCGGTGTCCTCTTTAAGAAGAGTCCGGATTATATGGTGGCCCAAAATGCCGCCACACGGTTCAGGCTCTGATGCAGGAACGTGTTTTGACGCGGTGCCTGAAGATGAGGCGGAGCCGGTGCGCCGGGCCTGAAAAATCCGGCTGAGTCAAACACAAAGACAAAGAATAATAGTGCCCAACTAAGACATGTTTACCGAATTTTTTTATACCTTGAAACACATGGGTGTTCCTGTTTCGCCCACCTCTTTTCTGCGACTACAGAAAGCCCTGAGCATAGGCCTGATCAATTCCATCGACGATTTTTACACGGCGGCGAGGGCTATCCTGATCAAAAGCGAAAGATATTTTGACATTTACGATCAGGTTTTTGCCCACCATTTTGAGGGGGCGGAACTCAAGGAACCCGATGCGTTCGAACTCTCTGAGATCGCTCAAACCCTTCTCAACGAATGGCTAAAGAATCCCAAAGAATTGGCCGACGCCTTGGGAATCGACGAAAAGGAGCTGACCAAACTGTCCCCCGAGGAACTGATCAAGTATTTCCTCGATCGCCTGAAGGAACAGACGGAGGCCCATCACGGGGGCCACAAATGGATCGGGACCGGTGGAACCTCTCCTGTGGGTCACTCGGGCTACCATCCAGGTGGCATGCGGGTCGGTGGTATGTCCAGAAACAAGTCCGCCATAAAGGTGGCCATGGACAGGCGGTATAAGGACTACTCTCAGGAAGGTCCCCTGACCCAGGCCCAAATTGGAGAGGCCCTCAAGCGTTTGCGCAACATGGTTCCGGTTGGGCCGAAGGATCAGATCAATATCGACGATACCATATACCAGACCATGAAAAATGCCGGCGAAATCGAAATCGTCTTTGAACGGAGCCTTAAAGATCGACTCAAGGTCATTCTGGCCATTGATAACGGGGGGTGGTCCATGGACCCCTATATTGCGCTGGTCCAGACCCTTTTCAATTATGCCAGGGCCCAGTTCAAGGAGCTGAAGACCTTCTTTTTCCATAATACCATCTACGACAGCCTCTGGGAGGACCCACCAAGAATTCGAAAACCAGTCAAGGTGGACGAGCTGATACGCCTCGATCCAGACACCCGCTTCATTGTTATAGGGGATGCCAGCATGGCGCCCTATGAGCTTATGGGCGTGGACGGTTCCATTCACCTGGAAGAAAGATCGGGACGACCCAGTTATGAGCGTCTCCAATTCATCGCCAAGACCTTTCCCCATTCTGTTTGGCTCAACCCCAAGATGTCCGTCGAATGGCCCTATACCCGGACGATCAATGTTATTCGAGGGATCTTCCCCATGTTCGAATTGACCCTTGACGGCCTGGAAAAGGCGGTCAGGCACCTGATGAGTAAAAACTGACGATCAAAGCCTCCCACCTCTTTCTATAAGGTCTTCAAGCCCGTTCAGGTCCAATATTTTTATGCAGGGCCCATCAATGGCTATCAGTCCTCCGGAGGTCATTTTACCGAGGATCCGTGACAGGGTTTCCGGAATCGTTCCAAGCAGAGCGGCTAGCTGCCCTTTGGTAATGGTCAGTTTTAACTCTTCTGCCCCCGCCTCTCTTTCATTCAGGTAAAGGAGATAGGCCGCCAGACGGCCGGGGATCTCCTTGAGGGAAAGATCATCGATGAGTTGGGTGAAACGGCGCAGCCTCCTTGACAATATGGCAAGCATGTTCAGGGCAAGGGACGGATTCCGTGTAATCAGATCCACAAAAGCGTCTTTTGGGAAAAATGAGAGACGACTCTGTTCCATGGCCTCTGCATTGGCCGGAAAAGGGGTACCCGTAAAGACCGGCACCTCTCCAAAGGGTTCACCCGGCCCGAAAATATGGAGAATCTGTTCCTTGCCCTCAAGGGAAACCTTGAAAATCTTGACCCGACCTGAGATCAACAAGTAAAATCCCTCTCCTTCATCCCCTTCCATGAAGATGGCGTGCCTGCGCTCGACAATCCGGTCTTTGGCGATGGAGGCCAGATCCTTCAACTGACCGGCAGGGAGCCCTCTGAACAAGGGAACTGAGGCAAGGATTTCAAGCATGTCTTATCCGTTGAGGAGCCTGACCAGGGTGGAATCGAAAAAGTTGTCAATAATATTCAGACAGCCGTAATCCTGTTGGAATCTGAAGATGTTTTCCAGCGAAAGCCCCAGGGCGTGGCAGAGAATCACACGGTTGACGCCACCGTGCCCAATGAGCAGGATGTCTTCATCTTGGTGCCGTTCGAGAATCCCTTGAAGACAGGGCATGACCCTTTGAGAAAGCTCACCGATGCTCTCCCCAAGACCCGGCGGTCTGAAATTCACAATATCGTTCTTTCTGCGGTCAAGCTTCTTTGGAAAGAGTTCGTGAAGGTCCGCCAGCGTCAGCCCTTCCCAGTCTCCGAAATGCATCTCCCGAAGATCTCGCAGTTCGTGATGGGGCACGTCGTGATACCGTCCGATGATTCGGCCCCCTATTGCGGAACGCTTCAAGTCGCTCGAATAGATGGCCTTGAGATCAGCGAAGCGCAATCTTTCAGCCAGGTGTTCCATCTGCAGTCTGCCGACATGAGTAATCTCCACATCCGTGTGACCGTAGACAGGACGCCGCTCATGGCCCACCACCTGACCGTGTCTGACCAGGTATATTCTCTTCCGACCGTTCATGGAGAAGCATCATAGGTTTGAAGGTCCCTCATGTCAATGAGTTTGGGCTTTATTAACGCTGATGGATATTGTATAAGTTCGAACATTATCTTCCGAAGGGGAAGATCAGATTTTCTCCCGGAAATTGTGAGATGTCCCATGATTTCCTTTCACCGGTCCAATCCACGACCATATGACGGAAATTTCTCGATGGTGAACATGCAGTGACCAAGAAGCCTTGTTTTGGTATCCTGGAGGAGGTATTTCCCTTGAATGAAACGGGGCTGCGAGAGGTCAGCCCGGAATGCTTTCAATGTCCTGAACGTGTTTCCTGTCTCAGGGTCGCTATGGAGACCCGTGAAGGACTGGAAATGAGGGCGGAGATGCTCGAACGTGAACCGGCGCGGGGCATGATGGGTAAGATAAAACGGTGGTCCCGAAAAAAGACCCTCAGCCGCCTGGTGAGGCAGGAGAAACAGAAAATATAATGACCGTTGAAATTGTCTGCCCGAGTTGTCGTTTCACCCGAATGGTCCCGGAGGAGCAAATTCCTGCGGCGGCTCGATGGGCCAAGTGCCCCAAGTGCGGGAATCGATTTGAATTGGTCCTCGGCCACCCCTGCCGGGCCACACCCAATTCCAAGTCCGAACAGGTCAGTCCGAACGGCGGGCAGGAAGGATATCCCCCGGGATTCTGGAGGGATATGTGCCGCAAGGCCAGAGGGGTTCTCTTTTCACCGGAGAGATATTTTCGTAACACCGATAGCGCAGGGGGGCTCAGGGAGTCCTTTGCCTTCGGGCTGTTGTTGGGCTCCGTGGGAGCCATGTTCGGGTGGTTCTGGCAGTTCTTGGTGATGTGGGGGAGATTGGGTTCCATCGGTGGGTATCTTTTTGGCCAGTTCACCGCCGGACTCATTTTTTTCGGAATCCTATTACTTTCCCCTTTGTCAGTCGCCCTCGGGATGTTATTTTCCACCCTTGTACTCCATGTCTCGCTTCTCATCGTCAGGGGCCCTAACCGGGGGCTTGGTTCCACATTCAAGGTGATCGCCTGTTCTCAGGCCACCGGAATTTTCAGTTTCATCCCATTTGTGGGAGGAATCATCGGGTGGTTTTGGCGGCTTGTCATTTGTATTATCGGCCTCAAGGAAATCCATCAAACCACCCATTTGCGGGTCATCACAGCATTTCTGATCCCTGTCGGGGCGGCCCTGCTGACAGGTGTTTTTATTGCCACGACCCTTTATCTATTAAGCTAGGACCATGGAGACCGGGCGAATCACAGTGGCAGCGCCTCAACCCTAAGAAGAAGAGCAGCGCGTGTGGGCTGTGGACTGTCGACATCTTCGACATATGTTGGAACGCACTGTCCTGGATGAAAATTATGCCCTGAGGAGGAGAGACTACTTCTCTGACATCTTCTCCGTCGCGGCCGCTTAAGCAATTTTCCACAAGAAAGGACGACATTGGCATTGTCTCAGCCCATCGACTTTAAAAGCGTCTTGAACCCGGCCCAACTCCAGGCGGCCACGACTCTCAATGGGGCCTTGTTGGTCATAGCCGGTGCCGGAAGCGGCAAGACCAGGACTCTGGTTTACCGGGTGGCCCGTCTTGTGGAAACAGGCGTTACACCGGAGAGTATTCTCCTGCTCACTTTTACCAGAAAGGCAGCAGGTGAGATGCTCGATCGGGCTGCAGGACTTGCGGACGAGAAATGCAGATATGTTTCGGGCGGGACTTTTCATTCCCTGGCCCACCGGGTGCTGAGAAACTACGCCGGTCTTCTCGGATTCGAAAAGACATTTACCATCCTGGACAGAGCTGACATGGAAGAGGCCGTTCATGCCCTGGTGAAAGACATCCGCATTGAAGGGACGACACTAAGGTTCCCGAAGCGAGGCACACTGACCAGCATCATAAGCAAGGCAGCCAACCTTCAGATCTCCACAGAGGACCTCATCATCGAAGATTACACCCAGTTTCTGGAGTGCGCCCCCCAGATCAACAGGCTGAGAGGACTTTACTCAGAATATAAGAGAGAAAATCAGCTCATGGATTATGATGACCTGATTCTTTTCTTCAGACAACTGCTGGTGGAAAACGAGGAAGTGCGCGAGGTCCTGGGCGAGCAGTACCGTTACATCATGGTGGATGAATACCAGGATACGAATAAGATTCAGGCGGAGATCGTCCAGTATCTGGCCCGGAGCCACGGCAATATCATGGTTGTAGGGGATGATTCCCAATCCATCTATTCGTTCCGCGGGGCCAACTACAAGAACATGTTTTCCTTTCCGGACCTTTTTGAACACGTCACAACCATCAAGCTCGAGGAAAACTACCGGTCCACGCAACCTATTCTGGCCTTCACCAATGCCCTGATGGACAAGGCCCAGGAGAAATATACCAAATGCCTGTTCACGAAACGAAAGGACGGTGAGTTACCACGGGTTGTCGATACCCGAACCGAACCTGAACAGGCCCTGTATATCTGCCGCGTCATCAAGGAACATGTAAAACGGGGGCTCACCCTCAGGGACTTTGCCGTCCTTTTCAGGGCGGGTTATCAATCCTTTGAACTGGAGATGGAGCTGGCCCGGCAGGGTCTTCCCTTCGTGAAATATGGTGGGTTCAAATTTATGGAGTCGGCCCACATCAAGGATCTCCTTGCCCACCTAAGGGTCATCGCGAACCGGCAGGACGTTGTGAGCTGGTCTCGGATCCTCAGGCTGATAAAGAATATAGGACATGGGAAAAGCCAGACCATTTTGAACTGGATGAAGGCGGAAGGCGTCCTTCCCGGGGGGGTGGGGCAATGGCCCGGAGCCGGGAAAAAAGACGGCGGATTGAGAGGCCTTGAGGAGTTAATGAAGAAATTGACGGCTCGAGAACTCATGCCCCAAAGGGCTGTAGAATATGTCATGCAATACTATGACCCCATCCTCAAAGAGACATTCGATGATTACCCGAAAAGGCAGAGGGATCTGGAACAACTGGTGTCCATGGCGGCCCGTTATCGAAGCCTACGTTCCTTTCTCGATGATATTGTCCTTGAACCCCCAACCAGCCAGGCGGACCTGACCCCCGAGCAGCGGGGGGATGTCTTGACCCTCTCCACCGTACATTCGGCCAAGGGTTTGGAATGGTGCGTGGTATTCGTCATATGGGTCATGGACGGGTATTTCCCCTCCTCAAAGGCGCATTCGAATCAAGACGCCCTGGAAGAGGAAAGGCGTCTGATGTACGTGGCTGCCACCCGGGCCAAGGATCAATTGGTATTGTGTTATCCGGGTTCGGAAACGGGTCATTTCAGCGGTTCTTTTGGTGGAGTGGCCCTGCGCCCTGGGCGCGGCCCTTGTTCTTTTGTTCAGGAGCTGCCCGAAGGTGTCATGGAACATCATCGAACCGGATTTCACGGCGGGAGGAGGGTTTTCCCAGGGACTCATAAAAAGTCCCGCGGGTTTGAACCGGAAGGGAGGCCGTCTGGATTGCGTCTTGGCGACCGGGTTGCACATCCGGCCTTTGGGAAAGGCGTCATCGCCAAAATCTCGGACAAGGACAAGGTCGAGGTCCTTTTCGGGAAGGTGGGCAGGAAACTGCTTCACCTCGGTTATACGACACTGGAAAAGATCTAGGTTGCCATGCAAAAAGGAAGACTCACGTATCAAGGTGCGCTTCGTTATCTGTATGGGCTCCAAAAATACGGCATTAAATTCGGCCTCTCCAAGACCTCCAACCTTCTCAAGGCCTTCGGGGACCCCCACCACGGACAAAACTATGTTCATATCGGGGGGACCAACGGAAAGGGCTCTGTGGCCGCCATGGTGGAAGCTATACTTGTCAAAGCCGGACTCAAGGTCGGATTCTATTCGTCACCCCATCTTGTGCGTTTTACAGAGCGTTTTCGTATCAACGGGTTCCAGGTTGCGGATGAAAAAATCGTCTCTGTTGTGGAGGAACTGAGGGATTTCGTTGATCCCGAAGATGTCCCCACCTTTTTTGAGATGACAACAGCCATGGCCTTGCTTCTATTTGCGAGGGCCCAGACCGATATCGCCATCATGGAAGTCGGTATGGGAGGACGCCTCGACGCCACCAATATCATTGCGCCGCGTGTTTCTGTGATCACCAACATTTCTCTCGAACACCAGGCCTTTCTCGGTCACAGGCTGGTCGACATCGCGCGGGAAAAGGCCGGTATTATCAAAAGGGGCGTGGATGTGGTCACGGGTGCGCATCAACCTTCTGTCATCAGACTCTTTGAGTCCATCGGCTTGGAGAAACAAGCCCCTTTGTGGCGAATCGGGAAGGAATTGAGGTATCGTTCCACCCCATTGAGCTTCAATTATTACGGCCTTGAGCATACCTTTAAAAACATCGAACTGAACCTCAAGGGCAGGATTCAACATCGTAACGCAACCCTGGCCCTTGCCGTCATAGAACTTCTTATAGGCAAAGGCTTTCAGGTTTCGCCGCAGGCGATCTTCGATGGACTGAAAAACACCCATTGGCCCGGGAGGATGCAGGTCATGTCTGAAAGGCCCACCATTATTCTGGACGGCGGTCACAATCCTGACGCCATCAGAAAACTGGCCGGGTCGATCAGGCAGGTTTTTAAATATAAAAGACTGATACTTGTGCTGGGCGTGATGGAAGACAAAGATATCCGAGGTATCATAAAGGGAATCGCGCCTCTGGCGGATCATACGATTTTTACCAGACCGGACTATTATCGCTCTGCCCAACCTGAAGAACTCTTGAGGATCGCCCTCCTCTCCGGTATGAAGGGGGACATTGAGCCTACAATTCCCCAGGCCCTTGAAAGGGCAATAGCTATGGCCGATCCCGAAGACCTGGTTCTTGTCTGTGGTTCACTGTTTACCGTTGGGGAGGCCCTGACTTCTCTTGACGGCAAAAACTACCCGGAAGAGCGCATCTGATGAATGTGGGGCTATATGAAGGAGGGAGCGACTTCTGTCTGCCACATAGGAAGGCGATGGGACTGCTTTGTGTCAACGATATCTAGAGAAGAGGCCTTTCTCCTATATTTCTCAGGCGAAGGCCTGGCGGGAGGCGTTAATGATTGAATGCTTCACACGGAAAACAAGACACCTTGACCACCATGAAAAGAAGACAAGAACTTGAAATGCGAAACACGATATGGCGTTCCTGCGCCTTTATAGCCGTGGTTTTCCTTGTCCTGATAAAAACGTCGCCCTGTCTTTCGAAGGAAGACCCTCTGGGAAAGCGCGTCCTGGAAGACCGAAATGCCCCGTGGCAAATCACGGCGAACCAGATGAGTTACAGCTCGGAGGACAGTCTCTATACCGCTGAAGGCGATGTCGTCATTACCCGGGACAATCAGGTCCTGTCAGCGGACAAGGCCATATATAATCAAAATACAGGTATTGCACAGGTCTCCGGCAATGTGCGCCTGGAGGCCAACGGGGACCTTCTGACCGGTGAAATGGGCATCTTTGATCTGAAAAGCCATCAGGGTCAACTCACAGGAGGCAGCCTATTTATCAGGGAGAATAACGTCCATATCCAGGGTTCCTCCATGATGCGATTGGGACCCAATACCTATGTTGTCAGGGGATGCCGCATGACTACATGTGACGGTGACAACCCCGACTGGAGCATCACAGGTTCGGAGGTGAAGGTCACCTTGGAAGGATACGGCCAAGTCCGTCATGTCGCCTTCAGGATTCGAAATTTTCCCGTGTTTTATATCCCCTATGCCATCTTTCCCGTTAAGACAAAGCGCCAGACCGGGCTGTTGCTCCCCAGGTTGAGTCTTTCCGATCGGAACGGGTTCGACACCGAGCTCCCCTTTTTCTGGGCCATCTCGGATCAAGCCGATGCCACCTTTTATATGCGGTATATGACCAAGCGCGGTTTCATGCCGGGCCTTGAGTTGCGATATCTCACGGAGGAGGATTCCAAGGGTGTCTTTCTTTTTGACATCCTTTCTGACAAGATCGCTTCCAAGGATCTCAGTGACCCCGAAGAGGTGGATATTAGTCCCTTTGCGAGAACTAACAAGACGCGCTACTGGCTGAGGAGCAGATCTGATCAGAAACTGCCCGGGAATATCGAGGCCCGCCTTGATACAGATTTCGTAAGTGACCAAGACTACTTGAAAGAATTCAGGGACAGTTTTTACGGCACGTGGACCAGGACGGATCTTGCCGAGACCTCGGGAAGGCCTGTTGAAGACGTTTACTCTCCTACCAGAAGGTCCGCCCTGCGGCTGAGCCACGATGGAAACGAATACAGCCTGCAAGGAATGGCCTCTTATCATCAACGCATCGAAAACCCGCCGCATGACGACACACCGCAACCCCTCTTGGGACTCAACTTTTCGAGTCTTTCCAGATCGCTTCCCGGGGTTCCGGTCTTCATCGGAGTCGATTCGGAATATGACCGGGTCTGGCGGGACGTGGGGCGGAAGGGGCATAGTATCTTCCTCTCCCCGGAGGCGACGTACCCCGTCAGGCTGGGGAGACATGCTGAAATTGAGCAATCCTTCAGGGTCATGCTGGATTCACAGTGGCTTGATTCCTCCTGTCCTGGAACCAACCACCTGACAAGGCATGCCTATGAATCGAAGACCAGGGTCTCCACCATTCTGGAGAAGATTTTTGATCTTGACTGGAGAGGGGTCACAGGCCTGAAGCACAAAATCACCCCATCGTTGACCTACACCTACCGCGGCTATCGTGACAGGGATCACCATCGTCCCTGGTTCGAGGCCATCGACGAGGAGGGTCGGGGCAATATCATCACATTTGCCCTTGAAAATATTCTGGATGCCAGGACGGAAGATGATAAGGGTGTGGTTTCCTATTCCCAGTGGGGCTCCTTCACCCTTGCGCAGAGTTATGACCTTGACGAGGCACGGCGGGTTGTGGACCCTGGTCAGGAGAAGCAACCTCTCGGGCCGCTGCAGGGCACGCTGACCCTGTCTCCCTTTTCCGGACTTTATTTCAGTGGAACGGCCCACTGGGACCACTACGAGAACACCGTTTCACTGGCCGATATCGCCCTCTGGACGAGGATCAGACGGTCCGGAGGAAGGGCCGACATCTTTTCGGTCGACTATCTTTATGAGGAGAATGGCAGTAACAGCCTGAACTGTAATCTTCTTGTGAATCTGGACTATGGTTTTTCGGCCGGGACCTCCTTTAAAAGAGACTTTAACAGCCATGACAATCTGGAAACGATTTACTGGGTTGACTATGCTTCCCAGTGTTGGGCCGTGCGACTGGCCGTACAAAAAATGGACGAGGAAACCGAAATTACACTCACTTTCCGCCTCCCGGGGTTTGGGGAACTGGGTTCAAAGTAGGCCTCTTTTCCGTTGTACTTTAAGATCCGTCCCAAATAATCCAGGGCAATCCCTAAAGCGGGACAATTGATCCCTGAAGGCAATTCAGGGGGCTTTCCTTGACACCCTTTGGCCCATATTCTATAGTCCTAACATATACGAAACAGGCTTTACATCATAGACATTCCTTTGGAGGGGAATATGAAAACAAGAGTAGGCGTGCTGACAGCTGGCAGGGACTGCCCCGGTATCAATAGTGCGATTCATTGGCTTGTTTATTCTGCTCTTGATAAAGACCTTGTGCCTAGAAGGGGTACAATGTTCCATATCGTCGGGATTAACGACGGATGGAGGGGACTCGCAGAGGTAAACCCGGACAAAAAGGAGAGCGTGAGACGGTGGACCATGGACCTGGATGAGAACATCGTGCGCACCTGGGACAGATATGGTGGTACCAGACTCGGAACAAGTGTGGGCAACCCATTGGACCCCCAGAAAGATCGGTCTGAGGCCATCATCCAGAATATCAAGAAATTAGGTCTGGATGCCCTCGTCGTCATTGGTGGGTTCAACAACATGGGCGTTGCCTACAAACTGTTCAAAGAAGGGGTCAAGGTTATAGGAATTCCAAAGACCATCGACAAAGATCTCATGGAGACGGATTATACCCTCGGATTTGATTCGGCGGTAAACATCATCACCAATGATATAGACAGGCTGCGGATCACCGCCGGTTCCCATAGCCGGATCTTTGTCGTAGAAACGATGGGCCGGCAGGCCGGCTGGCTCGCCCTTGAGGGGGGTGAGGCCTCAGGCGCCGCCATCATACTGATTCCTGAACACGACTTTGTTATGGACAGGGTCATTGAACTTCTCAAAATGAGAAGAAAATCCGGAAAGAGATACAGTATCGTCCTGATCTCAGAGGGAGCCAAGGCGAGGGGGCTGGAAATGGTTCACCAGAAACCGGGTCGAGATGGTTTTGGAAATTATTATCTGGGTGGCATTGGTGGTTTCGTTGCCGAGCAAATCGAAAAGCAGGGGAAGATGGAAGTCAGGTATGTGGCCCTTAGACATCTTCAACGGGGTGGTTCCCCAACAGCCTACGACCGGCGGATGGGACGCAAATTCGGGGTTGCTGCCATTGACATGGTCGTGAATGAAGACTTTGGACGCATGGTGAGTCTGAAACAGGGGGAAATCGCGACCGTTCCAATGAAAAAGGCCTTGGAGCATTTGAATCTGGTTGATGTGGAGAAATATTACAACACCAAGAATTACAGAAGCCTGGACCAGATCCTCTAGGGTTTCCATTTCCGCCGGATGAAGCGATCGTGTTACGCACAACGCGTTACTGTCTCAATGGTCAAGTGCGAAGGGCGCGTTTGCCTCTTCCCCTTCTTATCGTGAAACTGTGAGGCCTTTGTGACGGAGAGGCCGCCCCGTTACGGCCTATGTCAGATATGAAGGGAAAATCTTTCCCGGATTCAAAATTCCTCGAGGATCGAAGGCCTTTTTCAATCGAAGCATGAGTTCCATGGACGGCCGTGACAGTTCCATGTCAAGAAAGGGGGCCTTTGTAAGGCCTACGCCGTGTTCCCCTGAGATGGTTCCCCTCATTTCAACAACCTTCCTGAAGAGTTCTCTGACGGCCTGCTCCGCCCTTTCCACCTCCTCAGGACGATTTTTGTCAAACATGATGTTCACATGGATATTCCCATCCCCGGCATGGCCGAAGGCGGGCATTGGAAGCCGGTATTTTCTGCCCAACGCATCCAAAAAGGTGATATATTCGGCCATTCGACTTCTAGGTACCACGATGTCTTCGCTGATCTTGTGGGGCCCCAACACAAAAATGGATTCGGAGATGTTCCTCCTGATCTCCCACAGTCTCGCTGTCTCTTCTTCGCCGGAGCCCGTGTCAAAACGAAGGGCCCCTGTCCTGGTGCAGATGTGGCGGATCTGATCGCATTCACGCTCGGTGAGGGTCTCGACGCCGTCCACTTCAATAAGCAGTAGGGCCTCTGCGTTGAGGGGGATATCCAATCCCATGTCCTCGCGTACGCATTGAATACAGTAACGGTCCATAAACTCCAGGGTCGTTGGGACGACCTTTTGACGAATGATTTCGGAAACGGTTTGAACGGCGCCGGGCATATTTCGAAAAAAGGCGAGCATGGTCTTCTTTGTGTCGGGTTTCGGGAGGAGCCGCAGTGTGACAGCCGTAATGACGGCTAGAGTCCCCTCCGAGCCGACAATGAGCCGGGTCAGGTCATATCCCACCACGCCCTTTGCCGTCTCCACCCCTGTCCTGATGATTTCCCCGGTTGGCAGCACGACCTCCAGGCCCATGACGTAGTCCCTGGTGACACCGTATTTGACCGCCCGCAATCCTCCGGCACAGGCGGCAACGTTTCCACCGATGGTGGAGATCCGGACGCTGGCCGGATCAGGGGGATAGAACAGCCCCACCTTTTCCACTCGTTCCTGGAAGTCGGCTGTAATGACCCCCGGCTCCACCATGGCCACAAGATTGTCTTCATCCACCTGGAGGATATGATTGAAGCGGTCCATGGCCAGGACAATCCCGCCCCTCACGGGCAAGGCGCCCCCACTCTTCCCGGTGCCGGCCCCTCGGGGGGTCACTGAAAGACCCAGATCGGTTGCCAGAGACAGTATCTCCGAGACCTCCCCGGAGGTCCGAGGTAAAAGAACGGCCTCGGGCATAAATGTCAGGCGTGTCGCGTCCGTGCCGTATTCACTGAGCTGATCATCCCCGGTCAAGACATGGTCGGTCCCTACAATGCGCCTTAATTGTTTGAGGATGGAGTCTTCGATCATGACTGGACAGGATTTCTGTTCTGGAGGGCATGACGAAGGGTCATGGCATCCATGTATCCAAGGTTTCCGCCCATGGGGACGCCAAGGGCGATACGCGTGATCTTGAGATTCCTATCGGACAGGCTCTTTGCCAGAAATGAGGAAGTTGCTTCACCTTCCGCCGTGGGGTTGGTGGCAAGGATGATCTCATCAACGGCTTCTTTATCGAGGCGGCTGATGAGTTCGCGAATTTTGAGATCTTCAGGACCTATGCCGTCCAGCGGAGAAAGAGTCCCGTGAAGGATGTGATATCGGCCGCGAAATGTGCCCGATTCCTCTAGGGCCATCTGGTCACCGGGTCCTTCTACCACACAGATAACGCCGTTGGCCCTGCTTTGATCACGGCAGACGGCGCATGGATCACTGTCTGTGAGGTTGCAGCAAATGGAACAGAACCCTATCATCTCCTTTACATCCATGAGGCTTCGGGCAAGGCTCTGAGCCAGTTCCTTGTCGCTTCTAAGGATATGGAGCGCAACCCTTGTGGCGGATTTCTGTCCGATTCCAGGGAGCCTGGAAAACTGCCTGATGAGCTTTTCGAGTGGGGGGGGGTAGATTCCCATGGATGTATTCTTAAGCGGTCAGGCCGGGGATATTGGGCAGGTTCATCCCCTGGGTCAGTTTTCCCATTTCCTCGCTGACCATGTTTTTGGCCCTGTTCAGGGCGTCATTGACGGCAGCGAGCACCAGGTCCTGAAGCATTTCAGGGTCATCACGGTCAATGACCTCCGGGTCGATTTTGATGGAAACCACCTCCTGACGGCCGTTGGCCACAACCGTAACCATGCCACCGCCGGCGGAGGCCTCCACCGTCCTGTCTCCTAATTCCTCTTGAAGTTTGGCAATCTTGGCCTGAAACTTTTGGGCCTGTTTCATGATGTTCCCCATATTTGGTATACCTTTCACTGCATGCCTCCTCGTTCTTATTCTGAGTTCTCATGATGAAGCGTTCCTGATTTCTCAACCGGAACTTCTCCCTTGACTTCTCCCTGGAAGATATCGAGGACGTCCTGTACGGGGGGAGGGAGATCAGGATGATCCTTGGTCTTTGCTTCAGATTTCTTTTGAGAAGGGACATCGGACATGGGAGCATTTTTCGGCCTGGTGCCCACAAGTAGGATCTTCATGTCCCGCTTAAAATAGTCACGGCAATAACCGGACAGTTTGTCAAGGCGTTCCGGATCATCAAGATAGGTGGCGGAGAAAGATTGATTTCCCCGAGACAATTCAACGCTATCCTGGGTCGCGTTCAAAAGACGCAGTTCTTTTAATACATTGGCCATAGCCCTGTTCTTGGAAACAAGATATTTCAGGAACCTGTCCCAGTCTTCCGCCGCGGTTTTTTCCGAAGATATTGGATGATCCCAGGCTTTTCCGGGCTCTGAGAGACGTCCGGGCGGGGTCACGTGATCCGAAGGGCGTGATGAACCCAATCGCTTTTCCAGGGCTTCAATTTTTTGGAGCAATTCGTCAAATGAAAGGACCTCACCGAGATTGGAGAGCTTGATCAGGATGGTTTCAAGGACCAATCTGGGATGACCGGTGTATCTGAGGTCCTCTTCCCGGGCGATGAGAAGGTTAAGAGACTGCCGAAGTCTCTCCTGGCCCGCTGCCTGCGCCTGCTGCCGGATTTCCTCAAGGTCACTGTCGGTCATGTCAAAGAGATCACTCTTTGAGGTGATGAGACTGAGCAAAAGGTTTCTGAACTGATCCATGAGCTCCCGGTAGAATTCCTTCAGGTCATATCCGTAGTTGTAGATACTTTCGACGATCCGGATGCACCTTTCGGGCGAACCCTCGATGATGGCCCGTGAGGTATCAAAGAGCAGGGCACGATCAATGATACCGAGTATGTCTGTGATATTTTTGTCCTCGACTTCTGAGCCGGTATAGGCAATCACCTGATCGAGGAGGCTTTCGGCATCCCGCATGCTTCCTTCCGCTTCTCCAGCGATGAGAATCAAACCCGATTTATTGATCTTGATCCCTTCATGGTCGGTTATTTTTCGCAGGTGTTCCACAATTTTCACTGAAGGAATCCTTTTGAAATCGAATCGCTGGCACCTGGATAGGATGGTCACCGGGACCTTATGGGGCTCGGTTGTGGCAAAAATAAACTTGACGTGGGGTGGGGGTTCCTCAAGGGTTTTCAGCAGGGCGTTGAAGGCCGGAAGTGTCAGCATGTGTACTTCGTCGATAATATAGACCCGGAACCTGCTGGAAGACGGCATGTATTTGATATTTTCCCTGAGGTCTCGGATCTCATCGATGCCGCGATTGGAGGCCCCGTCAATCTCCTGCACATCCACCGAGGATCCATTCGTAATTTCCAGACACGATCGGCATTTGTTGCAGGGAATGCCTGGTTCGCCTTCCTGGCAGTTGATAGCCTTGGCCAGGATACGGGCAATGGAGGTCTTTCCCACACCCCTCGCACCGCTAAAGAGATAGGCATGGGCCAGTCGATCAGTCCTAATGGCATTCATCAGGGTCTGGTTGACATGTTCTTGTCCGATCACATCCTGGAAGACCTGGGGGCGCCATTTTCTGGCGAGCACTTCATAAGCCATATCAAACCCAAATACTCTGTGTCTTGACCATTCGGCTGAATATGATCACGGCCCTGCGAAACACAAGGATACAGGAGCCTACGCGGCCGTCATGTGCGGGACATAAATATGGCGGAGAGAGAGGGATTCGAACCCTCGGTACCACTTTTGGCGGTACACGCGATTTCCAGTCGCGCTCCTTCAGCCAGCTCGGACATCTCTCCGCAATTCGCAGAATCTGAAACCAGTATGTACTTGGCTTCCCTTTAAAACCCTGTGCGTCATCTCCGCTTTCGGAGAGACGGCCTCATGTTATCACAGCCTATGCTCCCATTTCAACCTGATCCCATCTGGCACGGGATGCCGAGAAAAGACCGTTCTTGTTCCACCGCTATTTCGTGGGGAAAGGGGGCAGGGTTATAGGCCCCAAAATACACGGTGGCGGAGAGGGTGGGATTCGAACCCACGTGCCCCGCTCTTCACGGGACAAGTCGATTTCGAGTCGACCCCGTTACGACCACTTCGGTACCTCTCCGTTTCCCCTTTTCCCCTGCCTCCGCAGTTGGAAAAAACGTCTCAGCAGGGCGGCGGAGTCCTCTTCCAGTATCCCGGAGACCACCTCTATCTTGTGATTGAGGCGCGCGTCATCGGCGATGTTGAAGAGTGAACCTGCAGCCCCCGATTTCGGATCAAATGCCCCGAAAATCAGCCTCGATATCCTGGCATGAACCGCTGCACCCATACACATAAGGCAAGGCTCAACCGTGACCACAAGGGTGGTCCCGTTCAGCCTGTAGTTCCCACGTTTCAACCCAGCCTCCCTCAGGACGAGGATTTCTGCATGGGCGGTCGGATCATGGCGTGAGACGGGTTGATTGTGTGCCTTGGCCAGGATCTCCCCCTCAGGACCACATAACACCGCACCCACCGGAACCTCTCCCCCGTTGAAACCTGTCTCAGCCTCCAAAAGGGCCTGTTTCATCAGATGGAAGAAGTCAAGTGACATGGTTTTTTCTTCTATCACTAATGGTTGTCGACGTCAACCGGATAGTGGCCACCGCGCTTGGATGGTTTTTCCCAGACAGTTTAATGCGCTGTTTTCATCAAGGGGACTTTCCATTTTCTTTCCGCCGCCTTGACGGCGGTCCAGGATGGATCGACGTCGTTATCCTCATGCCCTTTGGTGACTTTGCGATTGATAAAAGTGATGCTTTCATTGTATCTGTAGCGAGTTGATAACGCACAGGAAAGGCGGGGGAAATGACCATGGAATTCAAACCCTTTGACAATATCGAAATCAGCGAAGAGGAGATCAGGAAGGAGAAGGACAAGGCGCGCCGGTTGCGGCGTACGGACTGGTGGATGAGAAAGATTCAAAAGGGTGAATGCTACTATTGTCATGAGCAAGTCGGCAGGAGCAATCTCACGATGGATCACATTGTCCCCTTGAGCCGTGGAGGAAAAAGCAGGAAAGGCAACATCGTCGCCGCATGCAAGGATTGTAACAGCAAAAAGAAATATCTCCTCCCTGTTGAATGGGCGGAGTATTTGGCGTCCCTGTCGGACAAGAAGTCCTGATTGGATAGACCTAGCCTTTTCTTACGGTCACTGTCTTTCCCACAATAACCTGCGGATCCTCCTCCAGGTATTCCGATGCCCTTCCCGTATTGACTGCTATTTCCAGTAAACTGGAGCTGTTAATCAGGGCCAGGGGCCGGCCGCTGTCCCCGTCGGCATAGGTCAGGCTGAGTTCAGGAATGCGAAAGGGCCCGACTTCAATGACCGGTCGGCTCGACTGCAGAAAGCGGTCCAGCAAACTTTTGCAGATGTTGGTGATGCAATTACCAAAATGGTCCACATGGGTAATCTCACCATAGAGCACCCCGTCTTTTTCCCGGGGTTTCGGAACATCAAAGATGACGGGGTCGTGGATGGGCCTTCCCAAGCTGTCAAGGGCGACCCCCAGGGAAATATGGGCCGCCACGGGGGCAAAGATTTCTCTACCGTGGAAGGTGTGTGTAATGTGCTCCAAAAAGAATCGGCGCTCTGTGAGCTGTATGACCTCTGCGGTTGGATCACATCGGATCACATGGGAAAACAGCCCGTTATCCGGGCCGACAAAATGATGCTCGGAGGCCGAGACGGCTATGCTCCGTCTTTTACCCCCCACACCTGGATCAATAACAACCAAATGGACCGTCCCTTTAGGGAAGTAGGGATAGGTATCCTGAATAGCGGCGGCTCCCTCAAGAACGGCGCCCGGCTGTATCATGTGGCTGACATCCACCAGGCGGGCACGGGGATTGATGGAAAGCATGACACCCTTCATCATGGCTACGTAAGGATCCCTCAGACCAAAGTCTGTGGTGAGGGTGATGATTCCGGAGGGTTTCATGCCCAGCCTTCAAGGAGTTTGGGTACAATTCCCCCGGCCTTCCCATGAAGCGTAAAGTCCATGGCGCCGGACTGGGGTGTTTCTTCGATGTTGATCTCTGCGACCACGGCCCCCCCTGCCTTTGCCTCCAGGGCAAGGGATGCTGCGGGCTGGACCACGGCCGATGTGCCGATTACGAGCATCACATCACAACCCCTGGAGGCTGTGACAGCACTTTGAAGAAGGTCATAATCCAGGGATTCCCCAAACCACACGACGTGGGGGCGAAGGAGCCCACCGCATTCCCTGCAGGTCGGCAATGGTCCCATATTAGAGGAAAAATCCAGGGATACCGTATGGCATCTTGTGCATTGCACCTTCCAAAGGTTACCATGGATCTCCAGGATATTGACGCTGCCCGCCTTGAGGTGAAGTCCGTCCACATTTTGTGTGATGAGGGTAAAGTGTGGGACCTTTTTTTCCATTTCCGCAAGCGCCAGGTGGGCCGGATTGAAGGTAATAGAATTGATCAGTTCGCGGCGCCAATTGTAGAACTCCCAGACAAGCTTGGGGTCCCGGGCAAAGCCATCAGGGGTCACCAGATCCATCACATCGTGATTCCGCCACAATCCGTCTTCACCTCGGAAGGTGGGGACACCGCTTTCGGCGGATATGCCGGCCCCGGTGAGCACCGTTACGCGATCGGCTTCAAACAGCTTTCTTTGTAATGCCTGGATGGTCGTTTTCATGTTTTCGAAATTAGCTTATAGGTCTTGTGATGTCAAGCCTAGAGCCTTTTCTCTGATTCACCATCAAGGCATCCTCTGCGGCGTTGCCTTTGATCGTTCCTCCCTGCGGCGTATCGCTTATACACCTCACGCGTTACTGCTCGGCGCCTTGTATCTGATACCTTGCTGATGAGCAGGGGTGCACCTAAATCCGTTGATCTTATTGATGATTGGGAAATTTGACGGTGGATGGAGGTTTTCCGTTGAACCGATTGTTTTGATATCATATGATAGGCGGTCAAAGGCATTGATATTGAAAATCAAACATGATAACCATTTAGTCATTGCTCGACGGGCGGACGGTGCTCCCACAAAGCCAATCCAGGCCAATCTTTCCACCTGGTGATATCGTCGATATCACTGTTGTCCAAAACAAAGCCACTTTCCATTAACTTGCCGCAAGAACGTGCTGATGAGGAGATGTGCGTTCCATGAGGAATTCAAGGACCTTTTTTGCGATCCATGACTGGAAATCCGCACGGGACTTTCAGCTCGCATGGTCATTCCAACATCTTTGGAAAGGAGAGGAGAAATGACGGCAAAACTGATCAAAGGCACTGAGATTCGGGAGGAAATCCTTAATGAAATCGAAGAGGAGGTCAAAAAGATAAAAGAGGAGCGCGGCGTCGTTCCCGGACTCGTGACCATCCTGGTCGGTGAAAATCCCGCCTCCGTTTCATACGTAACCTTGAAGATTAAGACGGCCGAGCGGCTTGGATTCAAAGAGATTCAGGACAACCAACCCGAGACCATCTCCGAAGAGGCACTCCTTGCGCTGATCGACAAATACAATGAGGATGACTCTATTCACGGGATCCTTGTGCAATTGCCGCTACCCAAACAAATAGACGAAAAGAAAGTTCTCAATGCCATTGATCCCGATAAAGATGTTGATGGTTTTCACCCGGTCAATGTGGGGCGACTCATGATCGGGGGGACGGAAGTCAAATTTCCGCCTTGTACGCCAGCAGGAATACAAGAAATGATCGTAAGGGCCGGGGTTGAGACCAAAGGGGCCGAAGTGGTGGTGGTAGGGCGGTCCAATATCGTCGGCAAACCGATCGCGAATATGATGTTGCAGAAAGGTCCCGGCGCCAACGCGACGGTCACCATTGTTCATACGGGTACAAAAGACCTGGCCTCGCACTGTAAGCGTGCCGATATCCTGATCGTGGCAGCCGGCGTGCCGGGTTTAGTCAAACCGGAATGGATCAAGTCAGGCGCCTGTGTGATCGATGTCGGCGTCAACAGGGTCGGCGAAAAAATCAGCGAAAAGACGGGGAAAAAGGTGGCGATACTCAAGGGTGATGTTGACTTTGATGCGGCCAAGGAGATTGCAGGATGGATTACTCCCGTCCCGGGCGGCGTCGGCCCCATGACTATCACCATGCTGATGAAAAACACCTTGAGATCGCTCAAGTTCAGGCTGGGAATTGCCTGAGTTACGGGGTGAAAGGCCGAGGAAGGATTGAAAGATTCGAAAGGAAATCATGCACCCTTTCTTACGTTCCGAAGCTCCCGCTGGTCACTTCAGAAAGGGAGCATGATTTCCACACAGTTATTGGAAAGGGCTAAATTCATACGAAAAATCTTGTTTTGGATGGGTTGCTTCGGCTGTTTATTGACACATCAATCAGAGGAAAAGAAGAGTGAAAACATGAAAAATGCGTAACTGTTCAGGTTGGTTAGGCTGTAGGCTAAAGGCTATTAGTTTCCGAACCCTTCGCTATCCGCGCATTGATCGAAGCAGGGCGCCCGAAACCTTCTCGGCTTCCACAATTTTTGATTCACAGGTAGAAATTTCACGTTCATAAGAATACCCCAGCCGCTTTGACAGGCCAAGCTGGTCGTGCAACTCCCTTAAGGAGCCAAACGCGGTTTCAAGAAATCGGATATGCTCAGCCTGACTCTCACGATGGATCAGAAGGTCCACTTCATCTGCCGATTCAAACGCTC
>JBMNCO010000088.1:0-6617 GCA_049366815.1 Desulfatiglandales bacterium
ATTGTGGAAGCCGAGAAGGTTTTGGGCGCCCTTCTTCGATCAATGCGCGAATAGCGAAGGGTTCGCAAACTAATAGCCTTTAGCCTACAGCCTAACCAACCTGAACAGTTACTGAGGAGGCCCAATGGCACGACGAGATGATTACGCTCAGGCCCTGGAACTGGGGAAAAGGACCCTTTCCGACAAGAATCCCGATCTTGTGTCGCGGTTGTCCGGCGCGGAAATCAGGCGGGACGGGGCGGGCAACACAGCATTGTGTCTGGATTTTTTCAACAGGCCCGTGATGATGACCTGGCCTGATCTCGCCTGCTCTTACAGGGACAAGGATGAGGAAGTTCCGATTCAGCACGGGGTGCTGCTTATTCATTACCTCCTGGGCACCTGGTCGTCAAATGGGGCGCCTTTGACCGGGGAGTGGATCGCCTACCAGGAAATTCCGGACGGGAGGTTTTACCTGGAGGCCTTTCTGAAGCGGGCCAGGAATCCCCTGGTCCAGGGCTTCGGGGACAATCCCGGGCTGTTGAGGACCCTGGCCGCCCGGAATTACGGGGCCGAGCCCTTTGACCACGGGGACGTCTCGGTACTGATCCGGGCCCTGCCTTTGGTTCCGCTCGTCTTGATCCTCTGGGAGGGGGACGATGAATTTCCGCCTGAAGGCAATATCCTCTTTGACCGGAACATATCCCGGATCTTTTCCGCCGAGGATGTTGCATGGCTCGCCGGAATGGCCGTGTATCCCCTCATCGGCATGGCAAAATCGGGTTGACATGCCGTTTTGCCGGAACGAATCAATGTTTCGGGCTCTCAAGGGCACTTGCCGTGCCCGAAGCCTGTGTTCTTTTAATGAACTTAGTGTAGTGGTATAGTGCTGCCACGAAAGGGAAAAAGAAATGACAGAAGAAAGGCCGCTGGTCGGCGTTGTCATGGGGAGTAAGTCCGATAAGGCCGTCATGGGTGGATGTGCCGAGATGCTCGGGAAACTCGGTATCCCCTATGAGGTGAGAATCCTCTCCGCCCATCGCACGCCGGAGGATACAAGGCGCTTTTCGGAAACGGCCGAGGAGCGCGGTCTGCAGGTCATCATCGCGGGTGCGGGATGGGCTGCGCATCTCGCAGGGTTCATCGCCGCCCACACGATTCTGCCGGTGATCGGCGTCCCCATTGATTCCTCTCCTCTCAAGGGCCTCGACGCCTTGCTGGCAACGGTCCAGATGCCCCCGGGGATCCCGGTGGCGACGGTCGCTCTGGGGGCCGGCGGCGCAAAGAACGCGGCTGTCCTTGCCGCCGAGATACTGGCCCTGAAGATGCCCGACATAGCGGAAAGGCTCAGGGCCTACCGCGAGGAACTGACTCAGCAGGCCAGGGAGACGACAGAGGTCTGGAATCCATGAGGCCGGAGGAAAAAATCCTTGCCCTCACAGGGGACAAGGACATCGCGGAGGGTCTGAAAAGGGCCGCGGAGGTTGTGCTTTCGGGGGGGGCGGTGGTCTTCCCGACGGAGTCGTTCTACGGCCTTGGGGTCAACGTGGAGGATGAGGGGGCCATAAACCGCCTCTTTGAGATCAAGGGGAGGAGGGAAGATCAACCGATCCTGATCCTGATCTCTTCTCGTGAGGAAGCAGGCCGATACGCCTCTTATCCTTCCGGACTTGTCCCCAGACTGATGGACCTGTTCTGGCCCGGCGGTCTGACCATGGTCCTTCATGCAAAGGACGGCGTTTCATCCCTTCTGACGGCCGAGACAGGGAAGATCGGGCTCCGTCTGTCCAGCCATCCCATTGCCACAGGACTGGCCCGAGCGGCCGGGGTGGCCATAACCGGGACCAGTGCCAATGTCTCGGGATCTCCCCCATGTTCCCGTGTTGAAGAGGTCGTCATGTCCATCGGGAAAGAGGTGGATCTGATCCTGGACGGGGGCCCGACGGCCGGAGGCAGGGGTTCGACGGTCCTGGATTTGACGGTTGATCCTCCCCGCATATTGAGAGAAGGGATGGTCGGGCGGGAAGCGTTGAGCGAATGGATCGCCCCAATATAAAAGACCTCCTTCATTACGGCGGCCCGGGCGGGGGCAGGGTCCAGGAGCCCTGTATCCATTTCGAACGGCCACGGTGTTCGGGAAGGTGCCGTTGTCCCAATAAGATCGTCGAGGGCGTCATGATTCAATGCCATCACATCCTGTCGGCGGGAAGACGACACAGGCCGATCCTGACCGGTGTTTTTGTCCTGATCTTCTTCTGGTTGCTGCGGCCCGGGCAGGGGGCCTCTGCGATGGACGACATCTCCCGGATCCGCAAGGGCGTCGTCAAGATCACGGTCATTGCGCAGGCCCCGGACTACAGGATACCGTGGAACCCCGGAAGAATAGAGCAGAAGACAGGGACGGGCTTCATCCTTTCAGACCGCCGAATCCTCACCAATGCACACATCACCAGCAACGCCCGTTTTATCGTCGTCGAGAAGGAAGGAGATCCGCGAAAATATGAAGCCGGGGTCAGGTTCATCGCGCACGATTGTGACCTTGCGATGCTGGAGGTTGCGGACGGCTCATTTTTCAATGAGACGATGTCCCTGTCCATCGGAGGCGTCCCTCACCTGAATTCCGTGGTTGCGGTGCTGGGTTATCCCGTCGGTGGACGACGCATGTCCGTCACGAGAGGTGTGGTGTCGCGCATTGATTACCAGACCTATTCCCATTCCATGCTTGACCAGCACCTCGCCATACAGATCGACGCGGCCATCAATCCGGGGAACAGCGGCGGCCCGGTCTTTCAGGGGAATTCGGTTGTGGGCGTCGCGTTTCAGGGTTACCGGGGAGACGTGGCCCAGAACGTGGGATACATGATCCCCGTTCCGGTGATCAACCGATTCATTCGGGATGTGGAGGACGGTCACTACGATGGCTATGTCGATCTGGGTATTCGGCATTTCCCCCTCCTGAACACCGCCCATCGCCGTGCCCTGGGTCTCGGATCCGACGGCCACGGCGTCTTGGTCACCGAGGTCTACGGGGCCGGACCCTGCGGCGGGGTCCTGCAGGAGGGTGATATCCTGCTGGCCATTGACGGCCTTCCCATCTTCAGCGACGGGTATGTCCTGCTGGACGACGACAGACTCCTGATGGCGGAGGTCGTGGAGCGCAAATTCAAGGGGGACCGTGTCCGACTGAGGTTCCTGCGCAATCAGAGGGAAATGGAAAGGGAGGTCATGCTCTGGCCCCCCTGGCCCTTCCTGATGCAGGCCTGGCATCATGACGTGCGTCCGCGGTTCGTGGTCTTCGGGGGACTCGTGTTCCAGCCGCTTTCACGGGCCTTCATCCAGACGACTGATCTCAGAGACGTCGACGTCCTCTACCACTTCACCTATTATCTGCGCGATGACAAGTACATGGAGACGCCCGAGATAGTCGTACTGAGTCACATCCTGCCCGATCCCATCAATGTCTATCTGAGGCCCTTCGTCAATGCCATCATCAGTGATATCAACGGAAGGAAAATCAGGACCCTCGAAGACGTTTCAGATGCCTTCCGGGAGACAGCGGACGACTACGTGATCCGGCTCCTCGGCAAGGGCCGGCCCCTGGTGCTGGAAAAAAGGGCGGTGGAAGAGGCGAGGGCGCGCATTGTGCAGCGCTATGGTGTCCTGAGGGAGGAGTTCCTGGGGGATTCCTTTGTGCCCGCCGATCGGCGGAAGGCCTTCGGGAGGGACAAGGATTCCCGAGTCCGGGGTGTTGCTCGGCCTGCAGCCGTCCCGGATGGACCTCTGGAGAGCAGGATATCATCCAGAGGATGCGGGGTGAGAGAAAAGGAATGATCGACGTGGTGAAAGACAAAATCCTCTCCTTATCGCTTGTGGCCATGGCCCTCATTTTGGCTGGATGCAGCGGGATCGGGATCGCCGGATTCGGGCAGGAGGCCCCGGATTCGTATCCAAGGTGCCTGATCAGGGTCAACGTGACCCGACAGGGGTACAATTTTCACCGTCCCTGGGAGCAGGGTTCCCCCTCCACCCATACGGCCGTCGGGGTGATTGTGGACGACAACCGGGTCCTGCTCACGGCCGAGATGATGGCCGGGTATCGGTATGTGGAGCTGGAAAAACTGGGCGCCGGAAACAAGGGGCCGGCTGAAGTGGAGGTCATCGACTACGATGCCAATCTTGCCCTCATCAGGGCAAAGGATCCGGGCTTTCTGGAGCCTATGGAGCCCCTTCAGCTTACAGCGGATGCCGTGGCGGGTGACCATTTGACCGTCCTACAGGTCAAGGGGAACGGGGACATCGCCCCCAGTAGGAGTCCCATTACCTCTGTCGAACTGATTCTAAATCCCTTTGGAAGTTATTTTCTGACCTACCGTTTAAACGGATCGCTGCAGTATCGGTACAACAACTTCACCCTGCCCGCCCTCAAGGAGGGAAGACTGGCCGGACTCCTGACGGGATACGACGCCAAGGCCCAGACTATCGATATCCTGTCGGCCCCGATCATCGAGCATTTTATCAGGGAGGCATCCACGGGTCGGTACCACGGATTCCCGAGGCTGGGCGTCCAGGTGGTGCCGACGGATGATCCCCAGTTGCGCCGTTATGTGGGAATCCCGGAGGATCTCGGGGGCGTCTATGTGCAGGAAGTGGCCGGAGAAACCGGGGGCACGGACGGGGGGCTGAAGGTCGGGGACATTATCACGGAAATGGATGGTCATGCCGTTGACGAGCAGGGAAATTACCGGCATCCCCTATTCGGATCCATCTCCATCGCCCACCTCCTCCGCTCCGAATTCTATGCCGGCGACAGGATCAAGGTCGGTGTATTCAGGGAGGGGAAAATCCTGAACATCGAAGCGGTCCCCGAGGTCAAGACCCCGGAGGATTTCATCGTCCCACCCTATGTGGTTGACTCTGCGCCCAGGTATTTCATCCTCGCCGGTCTGGTGTTCGGAGAACTCTCTCTCCCCTATTTGAAGGAATACGGTCCCCAGTGGCCTGTCAACGCCCCCATCGGACTCGTCTATTATCAGAAAAATCAGCACATCCCGGCCGAGCGGGGGCGGGAGAAGATCGTCCTGATATCCCATGTCCTGGGCACGTCCCAGAACATCGGGTATGAAGGCCTGTCGGATCTGGTGGTCACGCGGGTCAATCAAAGGCCCATTTCCCGGTTGGAGGACGTTGCAGAGGCGATCAGGTCGCCGGTCGATGGTTTCCATAAGATCGAACTTGAGGAACACCCGAAAGTCCTCTTCATCGACCCGGGTGAGGTCGAGGACATCAACACCCAGATCAAACAGCGTTACGGCATCCCCCAACTTCATAATCTGGCCGGCTACTGAGAAAGGACGGATTCAGTCATGACCAACCAGACGACCGATACCCTCACCCCCTTTCGCCTGCATTACAGAAAGGGCGATCTGATCGTCAAAGAGGGGGATTACGGTATATCCATGTACAAGATCCTTTCCGGGAAGATCCAGGTCCTGGTGGAGTCCGGGGATCTGGAGATTCCTCTGGCCACTCTGGAAGAGGGAGATGTCCTGGGGGAGATGATTTTTCTGCACAGGAACATTGAGCGACGTACGGCCACTGCCCGGGCCCTGGAGGACTCGGAGCTGGAAGTCTGGCATCCGGATATGATCGCCCGGGAGTACGAAGAGCTTCCGGCCATCCTGAAACGCATTGCCGACCAGGCCCTGGTCCGCCTGAAGCGGATGAACAAATTTATCCCGAGGTTGATCGAAAAGGGCAGGGTGACCAAGATCCCGCCCAAGCCAAAGGATCCGTGGGCCTCCCAGAGGCGTTTCTACAGGAAGAAGGTCGGTCTTCCCGTTGTCATGAAGGCGACAAAGGCCGTGAAAGGGGGCCTCATGGAAGGGGAGGTCAGGGATCTCAGTCTCGGCGGAGCGGGGGTGGAAATCAGGCCCAAGAACCCGGAGAAGTTTCCCTACAAAGAAGGCCATGTCTGCGAGGTCCAGACGACCCTCCCGAACGGCAAGGAAATTGTTTTCAAGGCGGAGATCCGGTCGGTCAGAAGAGGTGATGTCCCTGGCGCCCTTTTTCTGGGCCTGTCTATTGTAGACATAGATGACCGGTCGAACAAGGACCTCGGCTTTTTCCTGATGCCCGCCTGAGAGGAAAGCATCGATGACAATAGACGAAAATATTTTCAGCTACACGGCAAAAGAGGAGACCTACGAAGACGGCACCCCTATTATCAAGGAAGGGGCACGAGGAGATTGGGTCTACGTGATCCTGGAGGGAAAGGCCAAGGTGCGGAAGATGACCTCCAAGGGGATGGTCACGATAGACAGCCTTGCGGAGGGGGACATCTTCGGTGAGATGATCCTGTGGGGAGGAGGACAGGGGGTTCGGACCGCATCGGTGATCGCAGAAGGCCGGGTGAAGGTGGGCGTACTGGATACGGAACATCTCCGACGGGATTACAGCTCGGCCTCTCCAAGGATCAAGAGTCTTTTCAGGTCCCTGATCTCAAGACTGCGGGACACGACGGAAAAGGCCGTGTCTATGGCTGTGGAATCTTGACCCTTCATCCATCCTGATTCAAGGCCGAAATATCCCGCCCCAGGCGGGACTGCGAGAAAATCCCGGTCCCTGCTCTCCGCTGCGTG
>JBMNCO010000089.1:0-9677 GCA_049366815.1 Desulfatiglandales bacterium
ACTGTGTGGAAATCATGATTTCCTTTCGAATTTTTCAAAGGGCTAAAGTGTTACCCTTTGTTCATACTTCCGGCACCTGCCCGATTTCAGCTGATCACCCTGCAGTCGAGTCATGCCGGAATGCCCCGAAACGGCAATCGAACGAAACAGAGACTTTTTTACGCGCCATTTGAACCTTTCAGGGCGGTGCAGGTTTCTGAGGTCAATTTCACCCATTTGGACCGTTCTCCTTTGTTCCTCGTTTAAGATTCAAAATGAAAAACCGTCATCGCTTGTTGCCGGAGAGCGCTTCGTTGATCCTTCACTGAAGCAAAAGACGTGCCTACGACGGCACTTACTTATTTATCTTTAAATCCATGGAGTTAGAAAAACGTGATATCACCTGGGGCTGGGCCGGGCATGAAAACAGCGCCAAAATTTATCATATTGACAACTAAAAGGTTATCAATATGATAAATCATCTCTTCAAGGGTTGATATTCGGATTCGTCGTCCGGGTGAGACGGTCGATGAGGAGGGATCGGTGGATTGCATTATGGCCTATTGCGGCGGCCCCCAACGGGCTTCCTTCCTCCTTTCCTGCCCCTGCTCCGGGCGTGAACGTGCCTTTTGAACAAGACCGGAGAAGGTTATCAAAAAGACAACCTCAAGACATGCCAAGTTGCTTTAACAGCCTGGAAAAATTTGATTTTGGCATTCCCAGCATCGACGCGGCATCCGACTTTTTACCGCTGTTCTCAGCAAGGGCCTGCTTGACCAGACCCTTTTTGAAATCTAAAACCGCCTCCTTCAGTGGTCTGACAACGGAACTTTCAGTGGCCCCTGTGGAGAGCTCCCTTGGCAGGTCTTCGGCAGAGATGCTCCCCGGACCTGATATGATCATCAGCCTCTCGATGATATTTTCAAGCTCCCTGATGTTCCCGGGCCATGAGTATTTCAAAAAGATCTCGATCACGTCTTTGTCAACGCTCACCTTGCCTTTCTTGAGATGGGCATATTTTTCAAGAAAAAAATCGACCAGCCTGGGGATGTCCTTTTTTCTGTCCCTCAGAGGGGGCATGGTGATAGGAAAGACATTGAGCCTGTAAAACAAATCAGGCCTGAACGTGCCCTGTTCTATCTTTTCATTCAGATCCTTGTTGGTTGCGGCAATCATCCGCACATCCACTTTCAAGGATAACTTCGACCCGAGGGGCTGGATCTCACTCTCCTGAACGGCCCTGAGAAGCTTTGCCTGTGTCTTGAGGGAGATATCCCCAATCTCGTCCAGGAAGATGGTCCCGCCCTGGGCAAGCTGGAACATGCCCATCCTTCGGTCATAGGCACCTGTAAAGGCACCCTTTTCATGCCCGAAGAGTTCACTCTCCAGCAACCCTTCCGGAATGGCCGCACAATTCACCTTGACCATGGGCTTGAGTTTGCGAGGGCCCATCTCATGGATCGCATTTGCTATCAACTCCTTGCCGGTTCCGGTCTCGCCATAGATAATCACACTGGTCGTTGTGGGGGCAACCCTTTGCACCAGGTCCATGACTTCTTTCATAGCCGGGCTCTTACCGACCACAAACTTCTTGTCCTGCTCGGCCTTCACCTTTTCCCTCAGAGAGATATTCTCCTCCTCCAATCTTTTGCTCAGGTTCTCCATCCGGTCCTTTTGATCCATGATCTCTTGAAAGACCATCGCCTTTTCAAGAGCAAGGGAGGCCTGAAGCCCAAAGGCGGAGAAAAACTTCTTCTGCCCTTCCTCAGGTGGATGGTCCTTTGTGATGAAGATGATGATAATGCCGATGAGTTTCTCTTTGGACCTCAGGGGGACGATGAGTGCGGCACCGGCGTCCTTTTTGATGCACCACGTCCAATGTTCGGAAGATACGCCCTTATCCAAAAGTTCTGTCGCAAATAAGGTGTGCTGACCTTTTGACAGGTTTTTTCCTATTTCATCCTTCAGCATAGGAAAACCTTTTTGCAGATATTCACGCCCCACTCCCGCCTGGACCGACTTTCCGAACTTGTCACCCTCCCAGAGATGAACGGCGCACATGGGATACCCCAAACCCTTGACAAGGGAGAGGATGAACGCGAGCACTTCATCCACGCTGAGTCTCTTGTTCAGACTTTTCGATATCTCAAAAAGGGTTGAGAGCTCTTTCATCTTTTCCTGCAACTGCTGATTGGCCTGAGCAAGCTCCAGGGTCCTCTCGGATATCCTTTCCTCCAGCAGGGCGGCAAATCGCTCCTTCTCTTCAAAAAGAGCGGCGTTTTCAATCGCCAGGCTGATATGACCGGCAAAAAGCTCCAGGGTCCTGATGTCTTCCGGCCCTATCGGACTCCTGCTGTACACATTGTCGCCGGTCAGCACCCCGAGAACACCCGATCGGCCGACCAGCGGGACAACACAGTATTCTTTTGTATCTGTAAATTTCAGTAATTTGCGGCTGACACGCTTATCTTTTTCGGCATCCTCCACATAAATGGATTTTCCGGTCCGAACCGCCAGCACCTCCGCTGCCGTCTCGTCCATCATGAATCCCTTGAGATTCTTTATTGTTGAGGCCTTCTCCTTTTTCACACGGTCAAGATAGGCGACACAACGAAGGAAATCGTCTTCCAGAAGATAAATCAGGCCCCTTTCAAAATTGACTCCGACAATGGCCTGGTTCACCAGGATGTGGAGGAGGCGGTCGATTTTCATGGTGGAATGAATCTTTTTGTTCATCTCCGCAAGGCTGCTGAGTTCTCTCAACCGCCGCTCAATGACTTTTCCAGAATCATTCCCGGCCCTGTTCATATCTTTCTGCTTTCCTCTCATCCTTTGGCATGCAAGGTAAAGACACCGGTTGTGCACTTGGGTGTAAATTTTTCAAAATTTATCCACAAATAAGCGAAGCGTACAGGCCGTGCCCGAGGCGGAAAGGCCGGCCCCTGCTCAAAGCGGCACATCCTGTTCTGGACAGGGCTGATTTCATTTGCTCCTGGAATCATTGTTTCCTTTCAGATCAAACAGGTCCATACCTCGCCTTGACATTTCTTCCAGAATGAGTTCGGTTGCCCATGCCGCGGCTTTTCCCACAACGGTCGTACACTTGTCGACATGAGCCCCGGAAAATTCGAAGGCCTCCCTGTCACGCGCATCCTTGAGATTGAAGGTTCGGTCAAAGATCCTGCCGTGGATCGATTTGCAGATATTGCTCCCATATTCGAGGTTGAACTTATCCAGCAGGGCCTTTGCCATAACGTGGGCACAATCCTTTTCTTCCTTGTCCTCACCCCATTTCTCCCTCTGCCGTCCAAATACGGAACTCATCACCATGACACCACCGGTGTAGCCTCCGCAGGATCCCTCGCAGGAAACCCCGCCACCCGCGGTAAGACCGCTGCCCGCTTTAAAAACGGCATTATCTTTTATGTCCAGGGCGTCCTGAATAGCAGCTATCGTGCACTGACAGCATCCCGTGAAGATCTTCTCATATTCTGCGCCCAGGGAAAAGGCATGCGCGATGATGTTCTGCTTATGATCGGTCTTATCTTTCATGGCTTGGGATCTCTTTCCGGCAATAAACCGTATCTGCTCTTTGCTCAACTGAAATTCATCTTTGCATGATATGGCAAAAATATTCGGAAGTCAAAAAGTGGAAAGCAGGGGCCGGGATCTTCTCGGAGCGGGCGTATTTTGGCCCTGAATCAGGACGGATGAAGAGTGGTTCGGGACCGCCCCACCTTGTTAAGGGTATCCCCCGTTGTCTCCTACACCGCCACCGGACGGCGCCGACATGACCTTAGCCACCCTTTTCCACCACACCCGCCTCCGAAAAGGTGGCCATTTCAGAGAGGACCCTTGCCGAGGCCTCGATAACGGCTATTGCCAGGGCGGCTCCCGTCCCTTCGCCGAGACGCATCTTGAGGTCAAGGATGGGTTCGAGACCGAGGTGGGCCAGCATCACCTCGTGCCCCGGTTCCGTGGACCTGTGCCCGGCGAACATATAGTCTTTCACCTTGGGGGCCAACTCAGAGGCAATCAACGCTGCAGCGCCGGAAATGAATCCGTCCACCACCACGGCCACGCCACGGGCGGCCGCACCGATCATGACGCCGGCAAGACCGGCAATCTCGAATCCGCCCACCTTTGAAAGGATGTCTATGGGATCATCACGGTCCGGCGCATTGAGATCCAGGGCCTTCTGGATCACCCTGATCTTGTGCTCGAGCTGTCGATCGTCAATGCCCGTACCTCTTCCGGTCACCGCACTGACGGGCCGGCCGGTGATCACCGCACAAAGGGCGGCGCTCGGTGTCGTGTTACAAATGCCCATATCCCCGGCTCCCACAATGTCCAGGCCCTTCGTCACTTCCGTCTCCAGGACCTCGATACCCGCCTCTATCGCCGTCAGGGCCTGCTCTCTTGTCATGGCCGGACCTTCAGCCATATTGTGCGTGCCTCGGCCGATCCGCATCGAAACCAATGCCGGATGAGGCTCCAGATACACGGCAACCCCCATGTCCACAACAACAACCCGCGCACCCACCTGGCGTGACAGGACATTGATACCGGCGCCCCCGTGCAGAAAATTATAAACCATTTGGGCCGTGACCTCCTGTGGCCAGTCTCCAATCTTCTCTTCCACGACCCCGTGATCGCCGGCCATGGTAATCACCGCCTTGTCCCGGATGCAGGGTTTCCCATCGCCCTGAATACCGGCCAGGCGAACAGCAATCTCTTCGAGCCTGCCCAGACTTCCCTTGGGTTTAGCGAGCATATCCTGTCTGGCCCTGGCGATTCCCATGGCCTCCCTGTCAAGATCTTTGATGCCTTTTAGGGCCTTTTCCAATTTTTCGAACATCGTCCGATCTCCTCCTTTCCCGCCCTGGAAGGTTCCGCGGTTTTTGGCTGCAGCATCGCACACGTCCTACCCTTTCGGCTCCGGGTCAAAGTCCTGGGCCCGAATCCGTCGCCCTCGGTCATGATATGGAAATTTGACGGTGGATTTGGATTCCCACACCCAGTCTGGCACACAGAATTCCCTTTACTCAAATCCCAAATAATATGATATAGAAAAATTTGACCTCCGGTATGAATTTAGCCCTTTCCAATAACTGTGTGGAAATCATGATTTCCTTTCGAATTTTTCAAAGGGCTAAAGTGTTACGACCTCCCCAGGAAAGGATGCGCGATGGGTACTTTGCAGGGACTTCAAGACTATCTGGATACGCACTATCACGTCTCGGTTTTCAAAGAGGCACTTGATTCAAAGGGAAACTGGACAATTCACCTCCATCGTCACCGTATCATCGGGGCAAAAATACTGGAGAACCTCACCTATGACATAAGGTGCGGGTTGGACGAAGGAGGCGAAGAAAGGATTCCCAAGGTCGAGGTAAAGATGCTCTATCCCGCCCATCTGGGAGACACGGTGAAACCGTTGATCAAAACAGACAGGAAGGTGCTGGATCTGGCTCTTGAGCCATTGTATGCGCCTCACAAACGATACCACATCAAAAACAAATCCCTGTTTCCGCTGATGCATGAAAAGGAGGTCCTCTTTTTCACTCTCATGGAAGGGGAAGTCATCAAAGGGATCATCTCCGCTTTCTGCCGTTACGAGATCACCGTCAATATGAAGGGCGGGATACCCGTGACCATCCTCAGACACGGCATTTGTGATCTTCGGAACAAAAAGGGACGGTGTTTCCTCAAATCCAGTCAGGATAAGTTCATGGACTGGGAGAAAAGCCCCCTTTATATCCCATCGTGACGGCCGATGCGCTGTGGCATGACACGGCCTGCCAAAAAGGCCCCATGCCCCGGCCTGGCACACGCCTTGTCTCCCCTCCTATCGGCGTTCCGGCTGGAAGCGGCAAAAGTGCGCCTCCAGGTGCATGAGCCCATTCAAGAAGAACGCCGCCGACTCAGGACCGGATCAGCATCTCTTTCCTCTTCGCCAGTTCCCTGATATTTCTCTCCACCGGTACCGTCCTGCGGGAGTCATCGCATCCGGCAACGTATTGGGCCGTGGAGAGCGTCCCCGGGGTGGGCGTAAAGATCTGGACATCCGTCCTTCTCAGACCGAGTGCCCTGAGCCTTGCCTTCATGGCCGACACATCCCGCAGGGTCTCGCCCGGATGGCCCAGGATCAGGTAAGGCGCCAGCGCGATACGTCGCTTCAGCGATCTGTTGATGCGCTGGAACAGTCTGACGAAAGATTCCAGCGTCTCAAAGGATGGTTTTTTCATCAGTTCGAGCACGTGGCCTTCGGTGTGTTCCGGCGCGATGCGCAGAAAACCCCCCGTGTGATGGACCATGATTTCTTCCAACAATTCCGGGGCATTCAACAGCCGATCATATCTGAGGCCCGAACCCAGCAAGACCTTTCGGACACCCCTTGTCTTCCTGGATGCCCTCAGCAGATCGATATACCTTTTCACGCCGGAAGATCCGGGGCATTCTTTGGGAAAAAGGCAGGAGATCCTCTCGCAGAACTTCCTGTGACAGTCGTTCCCATACATATCGCCACTGGCCCCGCCGATATCCGTGATGATCCCCTTCCAGGCCCTGTGTTTGGCAAGTTCACGTATCTCCCTGAGAATGGACTCATGGGAACGGGAAATGATCCGCTTTCCCTCCTGCTGTCCGATGGCACAAAAGGCACAACCGCCTCCACACCCCCGGTGGGACGTGATGGAGAAGAGATTCATCTGCAGTGCCGGTGAAAATTCCCTTGTCTCAAGGTGGGAGCGGCTGTATGGCTGATTGTATATGTGATCCAAGTCCAAAGCTTCATAGGCCTGAGGAGATGCCTCGATCACGTATTGATCTCCCTGTCTCTGGAAGAGCCCCTCACCTCTTATCCCGGCCCTTTCCACGATCAGGTGGGCATCGAGCAATCTGGTGTTCTCCTTCAGGATGTCCTCCAGGGCGGGCAGTTCGCTGAATTCTTTCTCCTCCGGCGGTTCCTTTCCGATTTTAAGGGTTCCCGCCAACCGTAATGACTGAACACTTTGACCTTCCTGCAATGCCTGTGCGATCTGAACCAGTTGCTTTTCGCCCATGCCCGTGACCAGGATATCGGCCCGGGAATCCAGCAAGATGGACCTCCGGATCCTGTCCTGCTGGAAATCATAATGGGCAAAGCGTCGAAGAGAGGCCTCCACCCCACCAATGACAACAACCGCGTCTCTGAAACACTCCCTGATACGATTGGCGAAGACGTTGACCACCCGATCCGGTCTGATCTTGTATTTGATGGAGGGCGGATACCCCTCAAAATAGGCCTTTCCCCTCAGCTGATAGAGGTCTTCCCTGCGCCTTTTCCGCAATGAGGTGTAGTTCAACACAACGCTGTCCACCGGACCCGAGATAACGGCAAAGAACAGTTCAGGCTTTCCCAGAACCATGAAGGCTTCCTTGTCTTGCCAGAAGGGTTGATCGATCACGCCGACACGAAAACCTTCAGACTCCAGGGCCTTCCTGAGAATACCTTCCGGGAATGAGGGGTGGTCTGAGAAGAGATAGGGAAGCACAAAGATAATATCAAAGCTGGGCATGGCGGCATTCTAATAGAATATCCCGGGCCTTAGGGCCGCAATTGAATATCAGATCAAGGGTTGAGAGATTGTAGATGAAATCCCCCCAGAGTTGTGGATAGACCGGACAGGGCGGTCTGAAAAACTTCAATCCGATCCCCGCGGACCGAAAGCATTCGGGATCCAGATACTTCTTGGCAGACAACTGGGCCAGGAAACAATCGGCCCCCATGCGCCTGCAGACCTCGACGAGGCGCCGATCTCCCATTGCCTCCACCGCGAGGTCCGACAGAAGGACCAGCTCCGTCTCAATCCCCAGCGCATGCAGGATCTCCCTGATCACGGCCATATTGAGGTCCAGCAGCCGTTCGAATTCCCCCGAAAACAGGCGCTCCATCAGGTCCAGATGCTCCGAAAAATATGGGGCGTGGTCATAGGCGGTCTTCAGGCTCTCCAGATGTTTCCGTGCCCAATGACCTTCGTACGCGATCCTCACCTCATGGATCCTCTGCAGGCCGAGACCCTTTTTCCAGACCGGGACCGTCAGCCAGAGGGAGCCTTGGGGGCCCTTGAACCGATTTCTGGATACCCACGTCGTCCCCTGGGGGAACTGGACATCATCCAGGATGACAAACACATCGGAGAGGTGGGCCTTGAAAAAAAAACCTGGGAATGGGGCGAAATAGGGCTGATTAGCTGAAAGGATCATCTCGATGGAGCCCCCCATGTTTTTTCACTCTATTCCAGAACAAAAATTTTCATTCTCCAACAAAAAGGTATCAACATATGTCTCAGGCTCGTTGGTTCCTCTTTGAGTATAAACAATTTTATTATACCATACGGGCAGCTTGAGAAAAAAGTGAAGGTTCGGCCACAAATCCTCCGTTTTACTATGATCTATTCCTTGAATCAAAGGAAGGCCGTACGGGTGGTCTTCTCCGGATACCGGCTCAACACCTGTTGGTCTTCTTCATAAACCAGCAGGTCTGATATATAAACGAGGGAAATTTGAGGATCTTTAAGGGCCTTGACAAAGCGACCGACAGCCCGGGCTGTCTCGGGAAAGGGGTGACCGATACCAATGGCCCGACCATATCTGACGGCCTGCATTCTGAGTCTAAAAAGCTGCCGGAGGATGGCGGCCTCGTCAATCTGTGTATCCAGAAAGATGTTTCGGCATGCCGCCGTCACATTGAGCCTCCTGGCCGTCTCATAGGCCATGGATCGGCTTGAGGTCAGGCTGTCTACAAAAAAGAGGTTATTCTCCTTGACAACCTGCAGGACCTCGCCCATCTCTTTTGGACAGGACGTAAACCGCGAACCCATGTGGTTGTTCACTCCCGTCGCAAATGGGATCTCTGATATGTTTTCCGCCATGACCTTCATGATTTTCTCAGACTTGTCACCCACGTAGAGTGCGCCCGGCCCGGGATCCACTTCGTGATCATAAGGCTCCATCGGTTGGTGGAGCATGATTTCATGCCCGCAATCATGAATTTCGCCGGCCAGATACTGCGAGTGGACAACCTTTGGGAGGACAGCATAGGTTATGGGAACATTCAGGTCAAGAAACTGTCTTGCCCGACCGAGACTGAACCCTATGTCATCAATAATCAGGGCAATGCGGCGTTGAACGCCTTCCTGGAGTCCTCCGCTCCCACAGGCAAGCACCTTGGAAAAGCCGCTGACACCGCAGAGTGTTCCCACCAGGAAGGAGGCACCTTTGATCAGAAAATGCCTCCTATCCATCGTGTCTCCATGTCTTCTGCAATGGGTTCCGCTCCAGTAAGGATATATTTGAAAAGACTTGGAGTTTTTTACAACCTATTGAGTTTTATGTCAATAAAAAACACAACATATTGTATCAAACTGAAAAAATTTCATTTATTCAGGGACAAACCTTCTTGTGTGTCATGAAGTGACCCTACACTTTATGTTGCGGAAAATTTGTTTAAGGCGAGGACGGCGAAATCCCAAAAGGTCGTTTTTCGACGTTTTGCGAGTCCGTCAAGGTTAGGGGGATGAACAGATTGGACAGGACGCCGGACCAGGGTTGGCCTGCCCCTCACTTTGAGCGTTTCCTCTCATTCCAGCGCTGGATCAGATAAGGCTTGGTCTTCTCAAAGACCAGACAGCATTCCTCAACGGCCTCTTCGGCCT
>JBMNCO010000090.1:0-8061 GCA_049366815.1 Desulfatiglandales bacterium
GACCTCTATGTCTTCAAATCGGGTTATTTTCATGAATTATTGGAAATGAGATAAATTTCGTTTCTGAACGGCTCTGTGATCTCCGCGTTCCCTGTGTGAGATATATGTTTTGGGTCTCGCAAGTTAAGTACTGAGGGCTGAGCGCCTACTTTTCCGAAGTGGTTACCTTTCGGTCGATTTTTGAGAGGAATTGGTACACCAGGAAAAGCAGGATCAATGCGACAACAAAGACGACGATCCCCGAAGCGTCGTGCATGAAGCCCAGGGCGAATTCGGCCCCGTAAAATTGGGTCAGGACCGCCGTGAGGGTCAACCGGAATATGTTAACGGCCACGGCGATCGGGACGGCCGAGAGAAAGAGAATCCACTTGAATGTGGCTCTCAAGGAGACAATGTAGGCCAGGGCGCCGCTCAAGGCCAGCAGGGACGTGAGGGATCGGAGGCCCGAGCAGGCGTCAACGACCTCCAGCGTCGTCTCGGCGAGATGCAGGATGTTCCCCTCCCGGAGCACGGAAATGCCCAAGAGGTCAATAACCGAAGCCGCCAGACGGGCTGCGAAGAGCTGAAGAGGAAACGCGATCTTGTTCCAGATGATGGCCGGTATGGGGACCATGAGAAGGAGATAGACGATCGGGACGGCGATCTTCGCGGTTATCCGGGATCCCAGGAGATACAGGGCCAGCCCCGCAATGGTCAGGATGATGGAGACTCGCATGATAAAGAGTTCGGCACCGATATTCCCCACGACGTGTAAAGCCATCCCGCCCAGGACCAGGAGCACTCCCCAATGGTTTGTATGAATCTGGTCGGCCGACATTTCATCCTTCCGCTGCCAGATCATGTAGGCCGCAATAAACGGGATGAGGAAGCCGTGAGAATAATTGGAGTCAACGGCCCAGTCCTTTACGAGTTTGACAATGGTATGATTGTACAGGAGGAAAAACGACCCGCAGAGGATGGCCACCTGGATTATGGCCTGCGATTTTGCTTGGAGGATTTTCATTTGTTCCCAGACTGTGGAATTTATGTTCTTATCTCAGAGGCACCGTTTCTATATGATGAGGTCACAATTTTTTATCACGCCCGTTCGCTTCGCTCACTCGAGACGTAGGGCTACCAGAGAAAGGCAAGACAACAAAAATTTTCAGTTTTTCTCTGTGATCTCTGTGTGAGAAACATTTCTTTGATTTTTGATTCTTCTTACCGTCAACTCGCTGCCTCCTTTGGAGATGAATCAAAAGACAACATCAGGATGGCAGATACTCCTGCAACACGGGGATAATCTGTTCGGCAAAGCCTTTGAGGTCTTCAAGGGCAGCCTGTTCGTTCCCGCCCCTGACAGGGGCGATCAACCTGACGAAGGATCCGTCTGTCCTGTGTCGCGTGATGGAGTCCAGGACCAGATAGATCTTCTGGAGATATTCCGAGGCGATAAACCTCCCCCGGGATTGGAACCAGTACAGAACGATCTGGCGTTGTGTCCCCTTCTGCATGATGAGCTTGATGACCTTGATCTTTCCGGGATTGTCCGCCGGAACCCTCACTTCTTCAAGGGATGAGGCAACAATTTTCCACCCGGCGCCCGGGAGACAGTTCTTGGGCGAGTGAATCAATTCGCCTTCCCGCTGGCTCCGATAGTACCCGACATATAATTCGACCCACCGGCCGTCTGTATCACGGTAGGTCCCGAGAAAGGAATCGTCCACACCCAGGACATCGTAAACCTTTGCGTCAAAACGTTGCTCTTTCCCGATCCACTCCCCGATGCGCTTTGGAAAAGTGGACAGGGGCTTGATCGTGGGGACATCCTCCACATGACCCAGGTAGCTCAAGCAAACCATGGTCAGGACCATGACGGCCGAAACGAAAAGGGTTCTCTTGAAGTTCATACGATCTCCGTCCGGTCAATGGATCTTATCGATTCGACCACCCTTCCTGCGGTGCGGCCGTCCCAAAATTCCGGAGGCCGATGCTCTCCGGCCCTCCCATTGAGGGCCTTTCGGAGTTTTTCCTCAATATCCTCCAGCGTGCAAAGCCGGTTCGTGCCCTGATGGATTGTAATGGGGCGTTCCGTATTGGGACGCAGTGTCATACACGGGATGCCGAGATAGGTCGTCTCCTCCTGTATCCCGCCCGAATCGGTGATGACGAACCGGCCGTTAAAGACCAGGTTCATGAAAGGGATATAACGCATCGGTTCAACGCAGTGGACCCCGGAGGCCTTTTCCAGGACAGGCGCCAACCCGGCTTTTTCCAGATTCTTGCGGGTCCTGGGATGCACAGGAAACACCAGGTCGATTTCACGGCCAACTTTTGCGAGAAGATCACAAATGGATCGCAGTTTCTCCGGATCATCCACATTGGAAGGGCGATGCAGGGTAACGAGGCCGTATTTCCCCGGTTCGAGGCCCAAATGGTTAGTCATGGACGCGGCATTGATCTTTTCCCGCATCAATTCCAGAGAGTCGATCATGATGTTGCCCACCCGCTGGATCCTATGCTGTGGGATCCCTTCCTTGATCAGATTTTCGTCGGCATCCGGAGACGGGGTCCACAGGATATCAGCGAGTGCATCCGTCACCAACCGGTTAATCTCCTCCGGCATGGACCGGTCAAAGGACCGCAGGCCCGCTTCAAGGTGCGCGACCAGGATCCCCAGCTTTGTTGCGGCGATGGTGGCGGCCATGGTTGAATTCACATCACCTACCACAACGACGAGGTCAGGCCTCTTTTCAAAGAGAACGCCCTCGTATCGCATCAGGACCCTGCCGGTCTGCTCGGCGTGGGTCCCACTTCCGACCCCGAGATGGATGTCGGGCGCCGGCAGGCTGAAATCCTCAAAGAAGGAGTCTGACATGTTCATGTCATAGTGCTGACCGGTGTGGACGATGACCGGATGGGCCCAATCCTCCCTTTTCAAGGCATGGTAGAGGGGGGCGATTTTCATAAAGTTGGGTCTTGCCGCAGCAATGAGATGGATGATCACGGTGAATAGTATCCTTGGTTATATTTTTGGGGACGTTTGTCGTCTTATTAGGTTGCTTCCATCCAGAAACACATAATTTCTGGATGGAGCGGTCGGCTATCAGCATTCAGCGCTCAGACTAATGCATTGTCTTTGTATATCTTTTGCTGATGCCTGATCGCTGACGGCTTTTAGCGCTAATCCGGGAATGCTCATTCTCGGATTGGCACAGGATTACTTGTGTTATCCGAGTTACCTGGACTTATCGAATCGACCATTCAGGGCCTTCCGCACCGCCTTGACGGCCACCCTGTTTTCACGGTTCTCTTCGGCGACAAATTCCTGCAGATAATCGTAAACCGTCGATCTGACCACTTCAGCCACGCCGTTTGCCAAGTGGGCTATGCGCTCCTCGGTTGAGGGGTTGCCTGCCCGCGTCACTTCCAGTGGTTTGCCAAGTTTGCCTTTGATCTCTTCAAGGCTGCATCCTTTGCCTTTCAGTCGTCTGATCTCGCTAATGATGAATAAATGCTCCGCAGTGTACCGGCGTTGACCGCCCTGTGTCCTGAGGGGGACAAGGATTCCGCCCAGTTCCCTCTCCCAGAAACGCAAGGTGTGTCTGGAGACCTTCAGCTTGTGGCTCACTTGTTGGATGGTCAAATCCTGGGACATTTCGATCAACTCAATGGGTTTCTCGCTTGGTGAAATGTGCGGGATTCGCCTGAGGGCAAAATCCTAATCCCGACAGGGATCGCTGACACGCGGCGGAATGTGCGCAGGCTCCGCCCCTTTGGCTTACATCCGGCCATTTCATGTGATGATGGAACGCACTGAATGGAGCAGGGAACAACCCCTCTTTCACCTTCTCCCATCTTGAGGGACTGGTACGTTTAGCGACACAAAAAAGAAGTGTCAACACGCTATCGAAAAAAAGCTCACTCGTAACTGTTCAGGTTGTTTAGGCTGTAGGCTAAAGGCTATTAGATTCCATCCAGAAGTACATGATTTCTGGATGGTGCGGTCTGCTATCGGCATTCAGCACTCAGCCTAATGCCTTGTCTTTGCATAGCTTTTTCTGATAGCTGATCGCTGAGGGCTGTTAGCGCGAATCCGGGAATGTTCATTTCCGGATGTGCACCAGCCATTTCAAAAGCGCTGAGTTTCCTATGATCTCGCATCTTCCCTTCCTGCGGTACCTCACAGCCTAAATGCCTACAGCCTAGCAGGCTGAGTAGATACGTTCACTCTCACTAAAAATCGCTTTGCGATTTTATCAAATGCTGCAAGCCCTTCCTGCCCTTATCTCGATCCTCTTCCGAGCAGGACGATCTTCACTGTCTGAAATATCACCATGAGATCCATAGGTATGGACAGGTGCTTGATATAGAAGAGGTCATATTTCAGTTTCTCCAGGGCGTCTTTCTCGGAGGCGCCGTAGGGGTATTTGATTTGGGCCCAACCTGTTACACCGGGTTTCACGGTGAATCTTTCGTCATAATAGGGAATTTTCTTTGAGAGTGTTTCAACAAAAAAAGGGCGTTCAGGCCTGGGGCCCACGAAGCTCATATCCCCTTTGAGCACGTTCCAGAGTTGAGGAAGCTCATCGATACGGAGTTTCCGGATAATTCTCCCCACCCTTGTGGTCCTTATATCCTCTTTTTCAGCCCACACGGGACCGGACTCTTTTTCGGCATCCGCCCTCATGGACCTGAACTTATAGAGGACGAACACCTTGCCGTTCTCTCCCACCCTTTCCTGAGAGAAAAAGACCGGGCCTCTGGAATCAAGCTTGATCGCCAGGGCGACCAGCAGAATCAAAGGGGAAACAAGGCATATCATCAATACGGCAAGCATGAGCCCCGTCACTCTCTTGACGATCCTCTTGACCTTTGACTTTTTGAAACCGTCGGAAAAGATGAGCCAGCTCGGATTGATCTTCTCGACCAGAATTTTCCCTGTTATTCTTTCGTAGAAGCTCTCCCCGTCAATGACGGACATCCCTTTCACCTTGCAGGCAAGAAGCTGCTTATAGGGCATAATGCCCCTTTTTTCATCCATCGCCACGATGATATGCGATGCCTGCTCTGTCTCAGCAATCTTACAGAGTTCATTAAAACCATAGTGAACCGGCACATCTTCAAACCGGGATGATCCATTTTTGTCCTTTTCATGTCCCAAAATCACCCGGATATCGTAACCGATATCACTTCTCTGCTGCACTTCCGCCATGATATCCCCGGCCAATTCCCCGGATCCGATCATAATGGCCTTGTCTGCAAACAGACGTTTGGTGATGACGAGGGTATAGAGGAATCTCCACGAAACCAGGAACAGAAGCAGGAAAACGATACTCAAAAAGAAGATCCATCTCCCGATAATGGCCTCCGGCCACAAAAAATAGACAACGGCCAGAACAATGGATGCAATACCGACCGACTGGATAAGGCGGGTGGCCAGATCGACCATGTTCCCTGTGTGTTTGATCTCATAAAGATCATTGAAGTAGAGGCTCATCTGGGTAATCATGGATACGAGCAAAATCTTCATCCAGAAGGCACCCAAAAGCCCCGAAAAGGTGACCGCCCCCCCCATGAAAAAGTATGCCGCCAGGGAGACTGCGGCATAGATCAGCAGGCCCTCACCGAAGATAAAAATGACTTTTCTTAGAGAAAGATATTGTCCAAAGATTCGGGCCATGGGTTTAGCCGTTATTTGATCCTATCATCTTAGTAACTGTTCAGGTTGGTTAGGCTGAAGGCTGAAGGCTTTTAGTTTCCGTCCAGAAATACACGAATTCTGGATGGAGCGGTCTGCTATCGGCATTCAGCACTCAGCCTAATGCCTTGTCTTTGCATAGCTTTTGCTGATAGCTGATCGCTGAGGGCTGTTAGCGCGAATCCGGGAATGCTCATTTACGGATGTGCATCAGCCGATTCAAACGCTCTGAGTTTCCTATGATCACGCAGGTTCCCTTCCCGCGGCACCTCACAGCCTAAATGCCTACAGCCTATCTAGCTGAGCAGTTACTCATCTCACTCAATTATAATACTTCTTATAGTAGCGCTTGTAGTCTTTGTGCGCTGCCGCATAACCATTGAAAACAACGCCTAATATTTTTTCCCGTCCGAGATTCTCGATAGTCCTGTCGATGGCCTTCCGGGGGGACTTTCCCGCCATCACAACCAGGATCACCCCGTCAACATGATTGGCGAGTACATTGGCCTCGGCAGTGACCTGACTCGGCGTGGTGTCGATAATGATAAAGCGGTCGTCATATCTCCCCTTTACCTCCTCAAGGAATTGTTCCATCATTCTTGATGCCAGGAGTTCCGAGGGGTTTTTCGCGTCCTTTCCGGCGGAAAGCAGCGACATCTTATTGATTTCGGTTCGAATGAGAAGATCAGCCAGGTCTTTCTTCCCGACCAGATATTCGTGAAGGCCCTCACCCCGCCCATAACCAAACATATGATGGAGACTGGGACGGCGCAGATCACAGTCCACGAGTAATACATATTCGTCGATACCCATCGCGATGCTGGCGCCCAGATTGGAGGCCACAAAAGTCTTCCCTTCTCCGGGAAAGGCACTTGTCACCATGATTGTCCGCGGCCTTTCGTGATCCTTCCCAAACAGGATCTGGCCGCGGAGGATCTTGAAATTCTCTGCATCCGCGGAATCGGGTTCCGAAAGGACAACCAGCTTATGGTCGTAGGTGCGGCCCACAGGGGGCCTTTTGGCGACAGCCGGTTCACCTTCTTCTGGCAACGTCCTCTTCGGCTCGTCCTGATACAGGCTTTCCACTTTTATTGTCGTCTCTTTTTCGTGTTTTTCCAGTGCGTCGGATATTTTGCCCATTTGAAAACCTTTCGGTGAAGCTGTCAGCGGTCGGCTATCAGCTATTAGTCTTTAGCTTTTTAATAAGCGAAACCAGCATCCTTTTCACTTCAACAACATCCTTCGATAAAGCGTCGAAAGCGTATTTTTTTAGTATATCTAATTCAGCTGAAAGCAATAGCAGATATTCCAATTCACTTGCCGAACCCATGGCAATCACTAAAAAACGCGCCAAATCGCGGTCACTCCCTCTCCCACATCCTTCAGCGATATTTGTCGGAATAGACACACATGCTCGACGTATTTGGCTTGTCAGCCCATAGATTTCCTCCCCTGGGAAGGACTTGGATGATTCATACACCTTGAGTGCCAAGGCATGGGCTTTTTCCCAGACTGTCAGGTTCCGGAAGTCTTTCAAATCGCCCCCTCAACGTCTTATGATGAGCAAAGCGCTAATTCCTATTCGGCAATTAACTGCACATCGATAAATTTAAATAAGAATATCGGCTAAACGCTGAGCGCTGAATGCTGACATCTCAAAAAAGCTTCACCCTCATCTCATCTCCAACTGAATCGTCTCCGCATACTCCGATATTCCCCGCCTCAAAACGGCGGCGGCATAGGCATTGCCCTCCCGGCGGCTCTTGAAGCTTCCCAGGGTGATCCTGAAGACCTTTCCCATTTCAGGGTTATAGACAGGCATGATATAGGCCTCGTAACCTTCCTGGGTCAGTTTTTGGAAAAGCTCCCTCGCCTTTTCAAAGGGCCGGAAGGAGGCGATGTGAACCGTAAAGGTCGGGCTCCGGTCAAGAGATCCGCGCATAGCCGGAAAGACGATCTTCTGCCCTACTTCAATGCGGTTGAGATTGACAAGCGATGGATTGCTTTCCTGTACCATGGCCAGGATCCGATCATCGGCAAAACCATACACCCCGGCCGCCAACTCGATGACCGTATCTCCGGGTTTGACGACAATGGTCTGGGAGGGCTCCTTTTCCTGAACCGTTTCAGGGAGATCCGCTGGTTCAGGCTCCTCTTTTTGCACGGCCGGCGGTTGGATCTCCTCCGCTGCGCCGACCGCAACAGGACGCGCGTCATCCTCTGCGGGACCTTCCTCTTCCGCAACAGGGGCATCAGGAGCCATGACGGATTCCCGGACCAGGGCCTGAGGCGGCCCCGTATCCCCAACAGAAAGCTCCGCTTTATTTGACCGCGACGGGATATAGGGCATCAGGAAGTCCCGCACCTGCGGACTCATGCCG
>JBMNCO010000091.1:0-2445 GCA_049366815.1 Desulfatiglandales bacterium
GTTTTATTATTGAAGTGACATCCTGATTCTTGTAAGATTTCTGCCATGGAAGACTACAAGAAAAGATTGGCGCATATTCTGGCCGAGACCGGTGCCCTTTTTTTCGACCGGGATCTGATCCTCAAGGACAGGCGCCCGACACCCTATTTCGTGAATCTGGGGATGTTCAGGACAGGCCGGTTGAGCATGGAAATGGGGGCCTTTTTTGCGGACATGATGGTGGTGCAGGGCATCACAGAGGAGACGGACATTATCCTCGGCCCCTCTTACAAGGGGAGTGCTATTGCCCTGGCCACCGCTATTGCCCTCTATTCAAATCACAATCTGGATCTCCTCTTCGACTATGACCGTAAGGAGGCCAAGGTCCATGGTGAAGCCAGCAAGGGCGGCAGCGTGATGGTCAATCGGACCTTTTTTGACGGGTGCAGGGTGTTTATTGTCGATGATGTGGCAACCTCCATGGGTACCAAATACGAGCTCATGGAGACCGTCAAGAGAGAGGCGGAGGCCCAGGGCATATCCGTACACATCGTGGGGATCGGCATCGCCGTGGATAGAGAGCAGACTACAGCGGTCTACGACGAGGAGGGCCGTGTTATTGTCGGTCAAAAGGGCGGAAATGCCATAAGGGACTTTGTGGAACAGACAGGAATCCCCGTCCATGCCGTGGCGGGCATCCGAGAAATCGTGGCCTATCTCTATCGGGAAAAGATCCCCGTGATGCTCAGGGGAGAGAGGAGACCGATTGACGAGGAGACAAAGGCCCAATTCGAAGAGTATGTCCTTACCTACGGAAGCCTTTAGCAGGACTTTGCGCCTTATCCTATGAAAGCCGACAAGAAAGAAGAGCAGGGAAAGGTTTCCCGGGCCAGGAACGGGAAGAAGGAATCGGCCTCTGAAAATGCCCGGAGGGTAAAGCCTGACAAGTGGACCCATATGGTCGTCAAGCAGGCCATCACCATGGCCCAGAAGATCGAGGCGGACGCCCTCCTGTTCTATATGGACAGCACAAAGGATCTGCGGCCGTTTAATAAGATCAAGAGCGATGTCAAGCTCATCCTGCTGACCAAAAGGAAGGAGTGCATTGAGAAGGCCTCGGAACTCCCGGTTCACCCCGTGATGATCCCCGATGTCCAGTTGACCCGGACGGGTTATATGAAAATCGGCTTTCTGGCTGCCATGTCCAAGGGGCTTCTCAAGAGTGGGGACGTGATCGTTTGCGTGGGAGGCGTCCCCGAACAGGGCTATATGGATACGATCATGCTGGTTGAATTGAGCCTGGAATCAGAACTTTTCGGAGGCGGGATTGATGCGGCATTCCCGAAAGACATAAGACCAGAGGTCTTTGAGACGCTCCTGGACATTGTTCTGCAATTGGCTAATGAGGGGCGGGAGGGTAAACCGGTTGGTGGCCTCTTTGTGTTAGGTGATCATGAAAAGGTCCTGGAATTGTCACATCAACTCGTATTCAATCCCTTCCACGGCCACCCGGAGGCGGATCTCAATATAAACGAACCTCAGGTCATGGAAAGCCTGAAGGAATTTTCTTCCATCGACGGGGCCTTTGTTATTCGTGAGGACGGGATCGTTCTTGCCGCAGGACGATACCTCAACGTGGTCTACCACGGTGAGCCTCTCCCCCAGGGACTCGGGGCGCGTCATGCAGCGGCCGCGGCCATTACTCAGGTCACGGATTCGGTGGCCATGACCATCTCGGAATCCACCGGAAAGGTGACTGTTTTCAGGGCCGGCAAGATATTCACGCAGATCGAAAAGGGCAGGCCTTACCCCGATGGTCGTCCATTGGCCTTCTAGTCAAGAATGGTGATTCGAGAAGATTCCTACATGCTCATCAGGGATGTCTTGAGTAAGAGGCGACCCAGGGAGATAGAAAATCGGGATTCTCGGTACCGGGAAGGGGCCGTGCTCGTCCCTCTTCTGCTGGATCAGGGAGAATACAAGGTCCTTTTTACCAAGAGGACCGATCACATGGAAGACCACCAGGGTCAGATTTCATTCCCGGGCGGTTCGGTGGATGAGAAGGATCGGACCTATCAGGACACGGCCCTGAGAGAGACCTATGAGGAGGTTGGGGTGCACCCGGAGGATGTGACGATCCTGGGCCGAATGGATGATGCACTCACCATGTCGTCAAATTTTCTCGTTCATCCCTTTGTGGGGTATGTCCCTTACCCTTACGCCTTTGCAGTGAACGCCAGGGAGGTGAAAAGATTGATTGTGGCCCCCCTGAAGGTCTTTTTGCCGGGGAGCCCGTCATCCAGAAGGGATACGGTTGAATACAGGGGGGTAGCCTACGAGAGCCGGACATACCACTACCGCGGTGACATTATCTGGGGTGCGACGGCGCGGATCATGGAAAAATTGGTGGACATCCTGGGTGAAAAAATAGACTTGATTGTAAAAAGACAATAGTCTATAGTGCCT
>JBMNCO010000092.1:0-15045 GCA_049366815.1 Desulfatiglandales bacterium
CACCCTTTCTTACGTTCCGAAGCTCCCGCTAGTCACTTCAGAAAGGAGCATGATTTCCACACAGTTATTGGGAAGGACCAAATTCATACCTCTTTTTGAACTTTTGCGCTAATCCATACCCCTGTACCGCGTCAAAGCAGATGGCTTAGTGGCCGTGGCCTCTTTCCTTATCCTGGGATTGAACCTGCAATGGACCGGGAAAAACGATTGAAAAGGTGGTTTCACCGGAATGACGGCAATCCTCTACGGTCGCACAGAACCGGCAGCGGCTGATTTTACCCGGGCAGAGGTCGCTGTTTTTCGGGATGAAACGGCATCTCGAAGAAACCATCTGTATCTGGAAGCCGTAACGCTCGGAAAACGTTTTTATCCTCAGGAGATCAGTGCCCTTTCCGCCGGCATTAAAATCAAAGGGTCGTTTGGATGAATAATCCAGTGTTTCCCGGGTGGTGTAAAATCCTTCAAAAATTTGTTTGCGGGCCTCTTCCGTTATCCCTGTGCCGAAATCATGAACCGACAAAACACACGCATTGCCTTTTTTTTGAAATTGAATCTCGATTTTCCCCTCGTCAGGGGTGTTTTCCACGGCATTTTTCACCAAGGCATCAATGATCTTCTCCAGTACGTCCGCCGGAAGGTAGAGGAGCGGGAGGGAGTCAAGATGAGCGAAGATGTCCACCTGTCGATGGGAGAACTGCTGTTTCAGCCTTTCAAGCCTTCTCTTTATGAATTCTGACGCGTGGATTTCCCCGGGAAGCGCCTCTTGGGTACCGAACAGCTCATCGATCCGATTTCGAATCCTCGCAATGACGGGCCCTTCTCCAACCTGCTCAGCAACCAGGGTTTCCAGTATATCGGCACACCGGTCAAGGAGCAGGGAAAGCATGCCATGGATTTGATAATGCTTATCCCTCATGATGTCATGGACCTTATACTGGATTTCAAGAATCCTGTCGAGATTTCTTTCGGATCGATCCATGGCCGGTTGCCAAGTGAGGTCCTTGAGTTGACAAAGTTTTCGTTTCAGGATCTTGAGGTTCGTATAGAGAATAGACGTGGGGGTTTTCAACTCGTGGGATAAATGGTTTATGACCTTGTCTTTGGCCCGATTCAGGTCCGTAACTTCCCTGTAGGCCCTTTTGATTTCTTCTGAGAACCGGGCGTTTTCTATGGACAGGGCAACGGTTCCGGCGATCATGTTCAGAAGATCCCTGTCGCTCTCGTCGAAATTTCCATGCCTCTTGTCGGCGGCACAAAGGACGCCGATAATTCGATCAAAACTCCTCAAGGGGACCAGCAGCTGATTTTTGATCCTGTGCCCCGGCCTTTCGCCCGGTCCGAGGGAAAGCCCGGGCCCTTCTAATGAGTCATTGACGATGACTGCGTCTGCGGTCCTGATCACCTTTCCGACGGCCAGTTGATTTATGGGGAAAGGGAGGCTCTCTGCCGTGGCCGGTGAATTGGAGTAGTCACAGGTCGTACCGGGTAAAAAGAGTTCTTTGTTGTCTTCGTCTCTCAGAATGACGATGGCCTTTTGCGATGCCAGGAGTCTCTTTACTTCACCTCTGACAAATTCGAGAAGCTCTTCGTAGTCGGGATATTCAGGAAGGGCCCGGCTTATCTGTAGAACCGCCTCGTTCTGCCGGGCAATCCTTTTTTCCTGGGTGATATCCCTCAGGATGACTAACTCTGCGGCAGGACCATCCCCGGTCTCAGAGAAGACGGTGGAACTGATAGAGACATCCAGGCTCTTCCCATCCTTTGTAAGTCTCTTTGATTCCCGTTGGATGGAGGATTTTTTTTGCCTGGACCTTTTGCCGTCCTCGAACAGAGCGTCGTCGATATCCGGAGGGATGAAAGGAATCTTTTTGCCCTTCAGTTCCTCAAGTGTCCATCCGAAGGTTTGGGAGAACGCCGAATTGAGATATGAAACATGACCTTGCGCCGTGATGAGGGCGACGGGGGAGGGGAGGAGATCCAGGAGATCGCGGTATCTGTGCTCTGACTTCCGCAGGGCCTCTTCAGTGCGTTTATGTTCTGTAATATCTTGAAGGGTCTCAACGGCACCCATAATACGGTCCCGCTCGTCCTTCAAGGGGGCAGCCGTGAAAAAGAGCCATTTCCCTTCATCCCACGGATCGGAAAAAAAGGCTTCAGCCTCGTAGGCTCCTTCCACAACCTGGGACTTTCTGCATGTGCTCCCGTAAAACTTGACGATCTCCTCTTGCGTGGCCCGGTCAACGATGAGATCCGCCAATACCGGCCTTTTTGCGGAATAAAAGGCCAGCCAATGTCGGTTCGTCCCTACGATCTCATTGAAAGAAATGCCCGTGAGATTCTCGAATGCCCTGTTACAGTGGGTGACCACATGGTTTTCGTCAATCACGAACGTTGGTATGGAACTGCATTGCACGATTTGAGAAAGGCGTTTTCGGTCATTCTGAAGAGATTTTTCCAGCCCCTTCACCTCCCTTCCATCGACCGACCTCTCAGCCGTCTTATCGTCCCTTAATCTGGAGATATCCCTACTTGAAAGAATAGGATATTACTAAGGAAATCTCAATAGCAATTTGAGGAAACGTCCGTTGCAATCGCGCCCTATGCAATTGTTCTCCTTGACTTGTGAGAGGTTTCTTTGTAAAAAACCGATAATCATGAACGCCTTTGTTGTGTATGACGTCCACAATGGCAACACGAAAAACAAGTATCCCGCAAAACCCGGTACCGGGATTAGGAAAAGAGGAAATCCAGGGTATCCCGGAGTTCTCACGAAAGGGACTGTGAATAAGGCAGCGAAACGTTCTCAGAGAATCCAAAGCAAGCATGAGGTTTGAAGTTTACGTGAGGGTTATGATTTAAAAATTTCAGGGTTAGTCGAAGATGGGGGAGGACCTATCCGCCCCTGCTTGGGTGGCAGTTTATGTGAAACCATCGGAATAGACTAACTGAGTTCGGAGGTTTTGGGCCTGTGGATGGGATCTTGATTAGAAGAGTTAAGACTGAAGATGCTGATGAAATCGTCCGGATTGAGGCGGCCATCACCCAGGCGCCCGATGGAATCGATTTAAGACGCATCATCGAGGAACGATCGGAAAGAAGGGGTGATGCCGGCTTCGTAGCCGAACTTGAGGGCAGGGTTGTAGGGTACATGTTCAGCTCTGTTACTTCCGGGAGCTTTGGCGTGAATAAGAGCGCCTGGATCAGCGTGCTTGGGGTTGATCCAAAATTTATGGGACAGGGTATCGGAAAAAGACTGGCCGAGACAATATTCGAGCACTATCGGGAGCAGGGTATTAAGGATATTTTTACAACCGTGAGATGGGACTACGCGGATCAACTCTCCTTTTTCAAGACCTTGGGGTTTGAGAGAAGCAACTTCCTTCATCTCAGAAAAGGCCTTGATTAGGTGATGCCTTTTGTTGGTCGGATCGGACCTGAGTCATAAGGCGGATGAAAGTGGATCAGGAAAAAAAGGGAAACGACGCCTCCTCAATGATGCTCAATAAAAGCGTTAAATTTGAGGTCTATGGCGAAGAAATTATTGATAAAAAAGTCAGGAAGAGTGGAAACAGCGGCAGGATCTATCTCCCACCGGAATGGGTGGGACGCTATGTTAAAATAATAAGAATCAATTAGTCTCTTTCCCTTCCAGATAGATGTGATTTCCGGATGGAGCGGTCTGCTATCAGCATTCAGCCTCATGCCTTGTCTTTGCATGGTTTTCGCTGATAGCTGATCGCAGACGGCTGGCAGCACGAATTCGGGAGTGTCTATTCCCGGACATGCACTATGCTCAGTTCACCAGACTCTGGGTGGGGGCGGGAATCCTGCCTCCGAGACGGATAAAGTCCCTGGATCCGTGATTTTCTCTTATGGAAATGATGGTCGCGGAGCCCAAAAGACCCCCAAAATGTGCCTTGTCTCCTGCCTTTTTGCCGGGAACGGGTATAAGACGTGTTGCAGTAGTCTTTCTGTTGATGACCCCTATGGCCATCTCATCTGCAATGATGGCTGCGATAGTCTCCGATGACAGGTCTCCAGGCAGCGCGACCATATCAAGCCCCACGGAGCAGACACTGGTCAAGGCCTCGAGTTTTTCCAGGGACAGATATCCCTGACGTGCCGCTTCTGAAATGTTGATATCCTCGCTTACCGGGATAAATGCCCCGCTCAATCCCCCCACATAGGAACTTGCAAAGGCTCCTCCCTTCTTGACCGCATCATTGAGAAGGGCCAGGATTGCCGTGGATCCCGGGACACCGATACTCGTGAGACCCATGCTCTGGAATATCTCCCCGACACTGTCCCCCACGTTCGGTGTCGGGGCCAGGGACAGATCTACGACCCCGAAGAGAACCCCGAGTTTCTGTGCGACTTCCCTTCCAATGAGTTCGCCCACCCGCGTCACCTTAAATGCCGTTCTCTTGATGATCTCCGAGAGTTGTCCAAGATCGAGTTTTGGGTTCGCGGACCGTGCCCGATCAATGGCCTTTCTTACTACACCCGGTCCGCTTACACCTACGTTGATGACCGCGTCCGGTTCACCGATGCCGAGATAGGCGCCGGCCATAAAAGGGATATCCTGAGGAATGTTTGCGAAAACGCAAAGTTTTGCACAGGCGATACCGTCGGCCTCTGATGTGTATTCGGCTGCCGTCTTTATGGTCTCCCCCATCAGCTTGACGGCGTCCATATTAATTCCTGCCCGGGTCGAGGCCACATTGATGGATGCACAGACCCTCTCGGTCTCGGACAGGGCTTCAGGCAGGGCCTCAATCAAAGAGCGATCTCCTTTTGCAAAGCCCTTTTCAACGAGTGCGCTGAAACCGCCGATGAAGTCCACCCGGACCTCGTTGGCTGCAGAGTCAAGGGTCTTTGCCACTTCCACCATTTGGGCCGAGGAAAAGGGTGCGCCGGCGACTGCTATAGGGCTTACGGCGATCCTTTTATTGACAACCGGGATGCCGTATTTATCACCGACTTCATCACAAACTCTCACGAGTTCCCTGGCAAGGCGGCAGATCTTTTGTCGCACCAACGTTGTGAAATGGTTCAGATCATGGCTGGCGCAGTCCAAAAGACTGATCCCCAGGGTTACGGTTCGAACATCCAGGTGTTCATTTTTGAGCATCTCCAGGGTTGAAAGGACGTCTCGGTCGCTTAGCATATCGTGTCTCTCGGTTTGTGAAAGATGATCACCGTGTTTTCGGTGAGGTTTGGATTGATAGCGCATTCAAGATCATAGGTTTGGGTTTACAGACACTGGTCGTCAGGCCCTGTGAATGGCCTCAAAAATGTCTCTGTGCTGAATGCTGAGAACCAGGTCCAGGTCTTTTGCCCTTTCCCTCAAGGCCTGTCTGAATGCCTGATGGTCTATGTCCAGGGGGATATCGACTTCATAGATGACCACGGTGTCCCGTCTGGTGGAAACCTGATTTTCATGGGCAAGGGCCTTGAGGTTCGTAATATTGGCCTTGAATCTTGCCATGATCTCCGTAAGCGTGGCGATCAGCCCGAGGCTGTCCGGTCCTATCGTTGTGATGACAAAGGGTTCACTGGTGACCGGGGCCGCCGGTCCTTCGGCTGATTCCATGGGCTTCAGGAAGGCGTAAAGCCCGAGTGGCTTCAATCCCCGACGCAAACGCATCAGGAGATCGTCGGCCTGAAGTTCTTCAGGTTTGGATACGATGAAAATGGCCGCGAATTCGGTCTGCAATATGGTTTGACTTGCATTCTCGATGTTACAGTTGTTTTCTGTGAGAATCCTGGAAACAGCGGCGACAATACCTGCCTGATCTGTCCCTAAAATAGAAATCACGACCTTTTGCATAGATCCTCGCTTTCCCCCTGAGCGTGATAAAATAGGGCACGATAATCCCCTGCGGGGGAAATGTCAACGATGGATCTGCACTTATAGGTGGCGTAAATTTTGTTTTTGGACCACTTTTGTCCAAATAGGTTTTTCGAGTGAAAGGATGAAAATGTCCTGCGAATGAGGGGCTGCAGTCTTGGCACAAAAAAACAGGATCCCACCTGTATGAGGAGAAAATCATCGAGGGGAAAATCTCTTTGGAAGCCGAAGGAAGGCAAGAAGCAGGTTTCCCGTTCGTTCAACCAGGGCCGTTTTGGAAAAATGATGCGGTTGCTGTTTGGGCGCATGGGTTGAAATAACCTCCAGGATCATATAAAGCCATTCGAAGGGGACGATTCCCCGTTTTTTCGATCCGCTAGGAATGAAACCCCGGCGATCCGACAGTTCATTGATTATTTATGCGAATTTTGTTAAATAGAATCCATGCAGGGACCATCGATCCTTGGATGGGGCCGTCGGCACCTGGGGAGGGAGGATACTTCTGTCCTTGACGTTTTCTGCGGATGGCTGAAGACTTGGTGCACCAATCCGGTCACCTTTAGTCTGCGGGCGAGCATCAAACAGGGAAAATTGCGATGTCCCCGGTGCATGTCAAAAATTAAACCATTCCGGTCTCCGGAACGGAGAAAGATGTAGTGAAAAGCCTATTTAAGATTGCCCTTTGGAGTTCATTGACTGTCATTCTGCTTGCCGCAGGCAGCGGCGCCGCCCTTTGGTACATGTGGTCAAGCAACCTGCCCTATATCGGGGCACTTAAGGAGTATAATCCTCCTATTATCACAGAGATTTATAGCGATACGGAAGAAGTAATCGGGCGATTTTCGAACGAGAGGCGGGTTGTCGTCCCCCTGGATCAGATGCCGGAGCATCTCATCCGCGCCTTTATCGCGGCCGAGGACTCACGCTTTTTCAAGCATGAGGGTGTGGACCTTGTGAGTATTGTCAGGGCGTTTTTCAAGAATCTCAGGGCGGGTAAGATTGCCCAGGGGGGGAGCACCATCACACAGCAGGTGACCAAATCCCTGCTTTTGAAGAACACGGAAAAGACCTACAAGCGAAAGGTGAGGGAAGCGACCCTATCTTTACAGATAGAGAAAAATTTTTCAAAGGAAAGGATTTTGTTCCTTTACCTGAATCAGATCTATCTCGGCCATGGCGCCTATGGTGTGGAGGCCGCTGCGCGGACCTATTTTGACAAGAGGGCCGTTGAATTGAATCTCGCGGAATCAGCCCTCCTGGCAGGACTTCCCCAGGCGCCGAGCCGTTATTCCCTTATCCTGCATTTTGACCGGGCAAAGGCGCGTCAACGATATGTACTCCAGCGCATGCGGGAAGAGGGGTACATCACGGCGGCGCAGGAGGAAGAAGCCGTGGCCGGGGATGTAGTCATTCAAACAGATATGCCGAACCCCTTTTATAAGGCCCCATATTTCACGGAACACATCAGAAAATACCTGGAAAACGCCTACGGTAAAGAATTGCTCTACAGGGGGGGGCTCAGGGTATACACGACCCTGAATTTGGAAATGCAATACGCAGCCCAGTCGGCTGTCAGACGCGGCACCCTGGAACTCGATAAGAGGGAAGGGTACAGGGGACCACTGAGACATCTGACCCCTGAGCAGGCGGAAATCATGGACCTCGATCTTTCCGAAAGGGTCGCCGAAAAGCCCTTGGCCGTGGGGGATATGATCGAGGGTGTCGTGAGCAAGGTCGATCCCAGGGAAAAGAATGTGATCGTGCGTCTCGGCAAAAAGACGGGCGTGCTTGCCCTCAAGGATATGGACTGGGCCAGGAAGCCGAACCTTGAGGTTGCATATTCGGCGACCAAGGTGAAGGATCCCGCCGAGGTACTCAAAACAGGGGATGTGATCCTGGTTAGACTCATTGAAAAGGGAAGACCGCCCATCGATTGGCACGTTGCACTTGAACAGCGGCCTGAAATCCAGGCCGCTGTTTTCTGTATGGAATCGCAGACGGGCCGGGTGAAGACCATGGTGGGGGGAAGGGACTTTTCCGAGAGCCAGTTCAACCGGGCCATTCAGGCCAGACGGCAACCGGGTTCGGCCTTTAAACCGATTATTTATGCGGCTGCCCTGGACCGGGGAATGAGTCCTTCAACCATTATTCTGGACGCTCCCTACATATCCTCCATGAACCCTGATGATAAAGAAGAGATCTGGAGGCCCAAAAATTACAAGAAGAAATTTTTCGGTCCCACCCTGCTTCGAACAGCACTCATCCAATCCCGAAATGTCATCACGGTCAAGATTCTCAGGGAGATCGGTGTCGTCTATGCGATACAATACGCCAGGCGGATGGGGATAGAGTCCGACCTGAGTCCCGATCTGTCTCTGGCCCTCGGTTCATCGGGGGTCTCCCTGGAAGAGATCACCCGGGCCTACACGGTTTTTGACAATCACGGCAGAATCATCGAACCGGTTTACATCACAAGGATTGAGGACAGAACCGGAAAGATCATCCAAGAGAACCAGGCCGCCGTGAAGGACGCCATACCTAGGGAGACCGCCTATGTCATGACGGACCTGTTGAGCGCCGTTGTCAAGGAAGGGACAGGATGGAGAATCAGGGCACTGAACCGGCCGGCAGCAGGAAAAACCGGAACCACGAATGATCTGAGGGATGCCTGGTTTGTGGGGTACATACCCGGTCTGGTCGCCGGTGTGTGGGTGGGATACGACGATCGAAAACCCATGGGGAAGGGGGAGACAGGTTCCAGGGCGGCGAGTCCCATATGGCTGTATTTCATGTCGGAGGTCCTCAAGGACCGACCTGTGGAGGACTTCCTATTCCCGGAAGCCGGCGTGGTTTTCGCAAAGATAGACACCAAAACGGGCCTTCTGGCCGCACCTTATTCAGAGAGAACCGTTTTTCAGGCCTTTAGGGAAGGGACCGAACCGACGGACTATACACCGTCCCCGAAGGCGGCCAAATCAGGACAGTTTTCACGTTTTGACATGGAAGAATATTGAGGGACTAGTATCCCTGACACGTAGGGAGACTTACGACAAGCGTTGTCGTGTCCCGCCCGACCTTGACGTCGATCTTGCCCCTCAGCAGCTTGATAATCCGGTGAGTGATATAGATTCCCCTTCCACGTCCCTCACCATCCAAGAGTTTCAAACGTTCCTCATCGGAAATGAGCCCGGTATTGGTGATCTCGGCACAGGCCCAATCGTCCTGCAGGGAAGTCTTGATGGAGAGGATGCCGCCCTGCAGGGGGATGGCGTTGGTTGCGTTGTTGAGTAGATTATCCAGGATCCGTTCAAGGTGTAAGGGATAACACCGGATGAAGAGACCTTTGTAAAATGGCCCCTCTTGCAAGGAAACATTCTGCTTGAGTTGCTCTCTGATGGCCTCCCGGTTGATCTCAAAGCGTTTTTTCAGGACTTCCGTAAGATCCACCACCTGCTTTTTGCCGATGTGATAAAGACTCACGGCCATTTCTTGGAGACGGCTGGTTTCCTCCAAAAGGATACTGACGTATCTTTGAATGGTCGGGGCATTCCCGCTTAATTCTTCCTTATCGAGCAGGTCCTTCAGCCTTCGCGCAAAACCGGCCGTCGCAATGGCAGGATTCTTGAAATCGTGAAGGATATCGTCCAACCGTTCCATGCGCTGGGCCTTCATGAGTTCCCGCCCCAGGAACAAGAATATTTCTATCTCTTCCTGCCCGTATCGTTGCCGCTGGTCAAGGGCATCAAAGGTCATGAAGTGGGTGATCTCTTCCCCCACGTTAAGGGGTACGTAAAGTATGGAATTGATATTGTGGTCGGCCGCGAATCTTTTGATGTTTTCGGAGACGGCACCGCTCTTCTGGGGATCGACCACCAGCAGGTAGTGCTGGGCGACCACCTCATAGGGCGAGTCATCCAGATATGTGCGGCGGTTCAGGATGAGTTCAAAGGCCGGTTCACTGCTCACAGGAAACCGTTTTCCGATCCCATGGTATCCAACCCAATCGGGGTATCCGGCCTCCAGTAGAACATGCTCGCCGTCCTCTGCAAGGGCAAAAAGGGCGCAAGACTGAATATTGATGATGTCGGCCAGTTCCGGAATAACGCGGTTAAAGACCTCCTTCATCTTGACCCCGTGGCCGGAACCCATTTTCAGAAAGATATTGCGGACAATTGTCTCCTTTTTTTCATTCACCCGGTTCATGGAAAGGATCTTTTTCCTGGCGATCACGAAGCTGAGTCTTCGGGCCATGACTTCGGCCAGCTGAATTTCCAGCGGGGTAAAGTTGCGATCCTCCTCGGGGAAATAGATCTGAATCACACCCACCGTGTCCCGCTCACGCGGAAAAAACCGGGGAATAACCAATGGGACCGCGACAACGCTGTGGGCCCCTTTTCTATTGATGACATCTTTGTCCTTGTACAGTTCGTCCTTTATGATATTGGCAACGAGGTAGGTCTTCTTCGTCTTGACCACCTCGCCCGCGACGGTCTCCTCCAAAGGGATGAAGGTGACACGGGCCCGTTCTTCTGACGGATAGGAACCGTAGGAGAGCATCTGGCCGGTCAAGGGGTCATAAATGCGGACGGATGAAGACAGGGCACCAAGGAAGTTTACCATGTGCCTGGTGGCTTGGGTCAGGATCTCCGGCTCACTGAGATCGGGATCGATCTCAGTGATTTCATCTATCTGGCGTGTGATCTGGGTCAGAAACTGCGGCAGCAAATCTTCTTTGAGCGACCGGTTCAAATGGTCCCATAGGGCATCTTCCCCGGCCCACTCTTCGGCCCAGGCCTGCTCCTTAATGGTCTCGATAAGCGCTTCGGGATTTCTCCACATGCCTATTATGATCCTAGGTCGTTCACACCTTGCAGGACCGTATCAAAAAGCTCCTGTATATCCTCTTTTTCGACGCATGAAAAGGCCACCCTGAGGTCATGGGTGCCGAGCGAAATGAGACCTATCCCGTATTTGTCCAGAAGATGCACCCGCAGGGGCTCGGCCTCTACCGTCTTCAGCTTCAAGCACATGAAATAACCGGAATTAAAGGGATAGGGTTCCCAGGCGTCGCTGTACTTGGGATCTGCCAAGACCTCCTTGACCCTTATGGCCCTTTCTTTCATGGTGTTAAATTTTTGATTAATCTCAGATTGATAATTCGGACTTTGCAGGCATTTTAGGATAATGGACTGGCTCAGATGGGAGGCGTTCGAGATCGAACCCCTCACAGCCCCGCCGGTTTTTCTTTCAAGGGCGTCATAGACCGGGGCGGCTTCCCCATCAATAAAGGCACCATAGGTCACGAAGCCCACCCGGAGGCCCCAGACATAGATCTCTTTTGTGGCACCGTCCAGTTTGACGGCCAGAAGCCTTGGGTGTCTGTCAACAAGGCGCGAGAAAATCGATTCTTTGAGTGCATCCTCTTCATAAAAGAGCCCGAAATAGGCATCGTCCGTGAGGGCCAGTATGTTTGTTCCGTCCTCTGCCAAGGAGATCAGGACTTGTGCGATCCCTTCGGCCTCAGCCGATGAGACCGTATATCCCGTGGGGTTGTTTGGAAAATTGAGTATAACAATAATCTTATCAGTATTCTGGGCCTCTGATATGAGGACCTTTTCAAAGGCCCTGAGATTGAATCCTCCGGCCTCATCGAACAGGGGATATTGAACGATTTGGGCTCCCCTTCGAGTGGAGAATATCATATTGTAATTGCCCCACATCTTGTCCGGAAGAACGATAACGTCACCGGGATCTACCCACATATCCGATACAACACTGAGGCCGTGGGTGATGGCATTGGATACCACGGGTAGGCTGATCTTTTTTTCAACCAGGGACGGATTTTTTTCGATCATCGCCTCTTTCCAGAGTTTGCGGAGAGGCATCGCACCAAAGGACGGGGCGTAGGTCAGTGTTTCATTCGCCTTCAACCCGTCAATCATGGCCATGACTGAGGGCAGATACATGGTATCTCCTTTTTCGGTGGCCATACCGATCGTGGCATTGAACTTGTAGGCCTTTTCTTTGGCCTCGGCGCTTTGGGTGAGGATTCCTTTGGGAAAGAAAAGGTTTTTCCCAACTTCTGAAAGCATATCATAAACATGGATGTTTGCGCCTTTTATGATTTCATTGAGTTCGCGGGCAAGAGGATTCATCAAGATCTTCCTTTCTGGTCTCAAGTAATTCTTTTTTCCTCTGATGCATAATAAGGTTGCATATCTCTTTGTAAAATTAGCGGCCGGTTTAGTGAAGTGTCAAGAAAAATTATGAGAATGACTGGAATCCTGGGGATCTATGATGAAAGGAGTACTCCAAAATCCGCACTCACAGCCTCAGCCATCAGCAAAAGGGATGCGAAGACAAGGCATGGGCTGGGCGCCGAATGCCGATAGCAGACCGCTCCGTCCAGAAATCATGTATTACCGGACGGAAACCGGCGAGCGTCTTGACCTGCCCAGGCCACACAAACCATAGGGCGGTTATTTTATAGCTTGACTTGAAAACCGGTCTCTTTATATAAATCATAAATTTAATATAGCCTGTGTTTTGCCTTTTCGTGAAAATCGATAAATAAAGCAGTACATCCGTGATTTGGCTCTTAGTCGAGAAGGTCTGTGACATTTTGGATGCTGGGTAGTGGCGTCGTGATTTACACGATGATTTTTCTTGAATCTAAAATGGTGCGAATTTCTCGAAAATACAACTGAATTCTAAAAAAAGGAGAAATGGTTATGGGAGATGTAGTGATTGTGTCTCGAGCGAGAACCCCGGTAGGATCCTTTGGGGGGACTTTAAAGGCGACCCCGGCCGCCGAATTGGGTTCCCTGGTCCTGAATGCAGCCCTCAAAAGGGCCGGATTGCGACCTGTTGCAACGGAAAACTTGAAACAGTACGAGCCGGACATGCTGAAAGACCTGGGCACGACGGACCTTGAAAAAAAAGGTTATGATTACGACGAATCCCTTCAGCCCGTTGAAATCGACGAGGTTCTCATGGGGCATGTCATCACCGCCGGTTTGGGGCAGAACCCGGCCAGGCAGGCCGCCATCTTTGCGGGCGTTCCAAGGGAGACCCCGGTGTTTACCGTCAGCAAGGTCTGTGCCTCGGGCCTGAAGGCCATCGCGTTGGGAGCGCAGGCCATTAGGGCGGGTGATGCCGAGATCATTCTGGCCGGTGGCCAGGAAAACATGAGCATGGTTCCCTATTCCTTGCCGGCCGCCCGGTGGGGTGCGAGGATGAATAATGTGGATCTGGTGGACCTGATGGTATTTGACGGTATTTATGAGATCTTTTACGGCTACCATATGGGAATCACTGCCGAAAACATTGCTGCAAAGTACGGAATCAGCCGCCAGGAGCAGGACGAACTCGGTGCCATGAGCCATGCAAGGGCGAGGAAGGCCATCTTAGAGGGCCTCTTCAAGGATGAGATCGTACCGGTGGTGATCCCCCAGAGGAAAGGCGATCCCATTGTCTTTGATACCGATGAAAGGCCTATGGATACCAGTGTGGAAAAAATGGGCAAACTCAAACCCGCTTTCAAGTCGGACGGCACCGTCACAGCCGGAAACGCCTCGGGCATCAATGACGCCGCAGCGGCCGTCCTTCTCATGAGTGAAGAAAAGGCGAAGGAACTCGGCCTGAAGCCCCTTGCAAAGGTAAAGGCCTATGCGTCGGGCGGTGTGGACCCGGCATACATGGGGACCGGTCCCATCCCTGCCGTAAGGAAGGTCTTGAAGAAGACGGGTACCACGATTGACGACATGGGTGTTATCGAACTCAACGAGGCCTTTGCCTCCCAGGCCATTTCCTGCATCAGGGAATTGAAGGCCGATATAGAAAAAACGAATATCGTTGGAAGCGGTATTTCCATTGGCCATCCCGTCGGTTGTTCGGGCGCCCGGCTTGTCGTGACACTCCTTGGACTCATGGAAAGGGGAAATCATGAACTGGGTCTCGCCGCGCTGTGTATCGGCGGCGGGCAGGGTATGGCCATGATCCTCGAGAAGGCATAGATCATCCCATGAGCGATTAGAAGACGTTTGTGGGCCAAACGATCCCCGTGAGGAACGCCTGTTGATCCTTTTCAAGGGCGTTCCTTATAAGGGGAGTTAAGGAGCTGAAAATGGCTTACGAGACCATAATCTACGAAAAGGAGGGGGCGGTGGCCGTCATCAAGTTCAACCGTCCCAAGGCATTAAACGCCATCAATCCGGATGTGCTGAGAGAAACCAAAGAAGCCCTTCGGGAAGTTGAAAAGGACAAAGACATAAAGGTACTCATACTCACGGGAGAAGGTGGAAAGGCCTTTGTCGCGGGTGCGGATATCGCCCATATGTCCAAACTCACCCCCCTTGAAGCGCAACAGTTTTCTCAAAGTGGTCATGATCTGATGACCGCCATTGAAAAGCTTCCGATTCCGGTCATAGCATGCGTGAACGGATTTGCCCTTGGCGGCGGCAGTGAAATCGCCATGGCCTGCGATTTCATATATGCCTCGGAAAAGGCCAAATTTGGGCAACCGGAGATCAACTTGGGTATCATGCCGGGCTTCGGCGGAACCCAGCGGCTTCCCCGGCTGGCAGGAAAGGGCATGGCAAAAGAGATCTGTATGACGGGCGGCATGATCACCGCTCAGGAGGCCAAAGAGATGGGGATGGTCAACAAGCTCTTTCCCGCCGACACCCTATTGGAGGAGACCAAAAAAACAGCAAATCTGATCGCTTCAAAGGGGAAGGTTTCCCTGTGGGCCGTAAAGAGGACCATTGACCGCGGTTTTGATACGGACCTCCAGCGGGGATGCCAGATGGAGGCGGATGCCTTTGGCATCTGTTTTGCCAGCCCTGATGCGAAAGAAGGGATGGGCGCTTTTCTGGAAAAGCGTACACCGGAATTTAAGGGAGAGTTGTAATTATTTGACCTTATTAGTAAAGTATCCATGAAAAGTTCATCACCTCCGGTGACAAAAGATGGGGATTCAATCCCCATTTTTTTGTTTGACATGTTATTATGAAAAATGGAAACAGACGGCGTATTTGCGGGCCGTCACCCAGAAGGCGGTAAGGGGATTGATGTCAGGCATTCAGGGAAAAGTCATCGCCGGACATGTACGGAGTGTCGTCCGGTTGATCCGTGCGACGACGGGGTCCCTGAATCGAGAGATGTCCTCAAGGAGTTCCGCGGCCATAGGGGGA
>JBMNCO010000093.1:0-8313 GCA_049366815.1 Desulfatiglandales bacterium
AAGGGAAAAAGGTCTTTACCGCAGCCCGCATTCCGGAAAAAGGCCGGCTTGAAGGGTATCTCTATGTTATCCTGGGCGGGCAGGCCTACTACAGCATCGCGGACAAACTGCAGGGGAGCTATATCCTCCGGTTAAGCGCGTGGATGATCGGCGCGAGCCTCTTTTTCGCCCTTGCCGCAGGCCTGATCCTGTTCGCCCTTCTGACGGGCAGGCTCAAGCGTCTGGCAAGGGCTGTGACCGCCTACAATGTCGAGGACACCCTGATGCTGTCAAGCTTAGCCCGTAGGGTGGGTTTAAACAAGGGGATGAGATCGACCGGCTGGCCATATCCTTTCAGGATATGGCGAAACGCATCGAGGATCAGGTGGAGCGACTGCGGAAGTCGGAAGCCATGCGGAGCGAGCTAATCGCCAATGTCTCCCATGACCTGAGATGAGAACGCCCCTGAGCACGCTGCAGAGATATATCGAGACCCTCCTTTTGAAGGAGGAAAGCCCGGGACGGGAAGAAAGAAAGAAATACCTCGAAACGGCCGTCAGGCACTGTAAAAGACTGACCAAGCTTGTGAGCGAACTCCTGGAGCTGGCCAAGCTCGAGTCTGACGAGATCAGCCTCAATCCTGAGCCTTTTAACCTTAGCGAACTCGTACAGGACGTGATCCAGAAATTCCACCTGCGGGCAAGGGACCGGGGTATCAGCCTTGTTCCACCGGACAACAGAGATCTTCCCCTTGTAGAGGGCGATATCGGATTGATCGAGCGGGTCCTGGAAAACCTCATCGAAAACGCGATCCACTATACCGCGAAAGGCGGGATGGTCGCTCTTGAGCTCATCCGGGAAGGAAATGATGTTTCCGTCCGGGTCAAGGACACGGGAAGCGGTATTCCTGAGGAAGAACTGCCGCATATCTTTAACCGATTCCACAAGCTGGACAAGAGCAGAAAACATGAGGCGGGGCATTCGGGTCTCGGGCTGGCCATCGCCGAAAAGATCCTGGAACTGCACGAAAGGACCATAGAGGTCGACAGCGTCCCGAGCGCCGGAACCACCTTCATCTTTCATCTACCGGTTCACCGACACGCCTGAGACCTTCCTCTCTCTGCCCATTCCAACCCGTTTCAGAAAATCGATCTTTTCGTGATAAAAACGTGATCGTGCAGCTTTATATTCGAAACGCCATCAACGGGAAAACCCTTCCCCGCAAACACGGCTTTCCCCTGAGGGTGGTTGCCGAGGATCATTACGGGGGCGTCTGGGTGAAGTATGTGTATAACATGCAGGTGGAAGGGGCTTAGCAGGCAGAACCTGCAGACCCACTCTCTCCTGTCGGTATTATAAAGATTTTAGCCCCGGCTTGTCTTTTGAGTTCGGCCGCAACCCTCCTGAAAATTACCGCCATACTCCCCTATAAGTACAGGCTTCACCCCATGTTCTCTGCATGGATATACTGCTATTTTGTTTCCATGACTCAAAACAAATAAGGAGGGACACCCATGCCCAAAGCAGTCGGAATCGACCTGGGGACGACCAATTCAGTGGTCGCCGTGTGGGAAAACGGCAAGGGCGAGGTCATTGTCAATGCGGAAGGCTCGCGCACGACCCCTTCGGTCGTCGCCTACACCGAGGACGGAAAGCGTCTTGTCGGCCATGTCGCCCAGCGTCAGGCCATCCTGAATCCGGAATCGACCATATATTCCACAAAGCGATTCATCGGCCGCAAATTCGGTGAAGTGGATGAGGAGTCCAAGATTGTCTCCTACCAGTTGGTCGCCGGCCCCAACGAGGCGGTGCGCTTCGATGTCAGAGGCAAACAGATCGCCCCGGAGGAGGTCGCGGCCCAGGTCCTAAGGAAGCTGGTCCAGGATGCCTCCGAACGCCTGGGGGAAAAGGTCAAGGACGCGGTGATTACGATCCCGGCCTATTTCAACGATGCCCAGCGTCAGGCGACCAAGTCAGCCGGCGAGATTGCAGGGCTGAATGTGCTTCGGATCATCAACGAGCCCACAGCGGCTGCCCTGGCTTACGGCCTCGAAAAGAAGAAGAGCGAAACCGTGATGGTCTTCGATCTGGGGGGCGGGACCTTTGATGTCTCCATCCTGGACGTGGGCGAGGGGGTGTGCGAGGTCCGCTCCACTTCCGGGGACACGCACCTGGGCGGCGACGACTTCGATAAACGGCTGGTGGACTGGGTGGCGGACGAATTCAAAAAGGACGAGGGGATCGATCTTCGAAAGGACCGTCAACCCCTGCAGCGGCTGTATGAGGCCTGCGAAAAGGCCAAATGCGAACTCTCTTCCACCACGGAAACGGAAATCAACCTGCCCTTTATCACGGCCGATGCAAACGGGCCCAAGCACCTGACAAAAAAAATCACACGGGCCAAATTCGAGAGCCTCATACACGATCTGGTGCAGCGGTGCGTGGCACCTGTGGAACAGGCCATGGCCGATGCCCATTTGTCGGGCAACGACCTGGATGAACTCGTTCTGGTCGGCGGCTCCACCCGGGTACCGGCCGTCCAGGAACTGGTCAAGCGTCTGGCTGGAGGCAAACAGCCCAACATGGGTGTGAATCCCGACGAAGTTGTGGCCGTCGGTGCGGCCATCCAGGCCGGCGTCCTCCAGGGCGAAGTGCAGGACGTGGTGCTTCTGGACGTCACGCCCCTCTCCCTTGGTCTGGAAACCCTGGGTGGCGTAATGACAAAACTCGTGGAGCGCAACACGACCATCCCCTGCCGCAAGGAAGAGGTGTTTTCCACGGCGGAGGACAACCAGACCGCCGTCGACATCGTGGTCCTTCAGGGCGAACGTGAAATGGCGCGTGACAACCGGGCGCTGGGCCGTTTTCGTCTGGAAGGCCTTTCCCCCGCACCCCGGGGTATACCGCAGATCAAGGTCTCCTTCGACATCGATGCAAACGGTATCCTCAACGTGACCGCAAGGGATCAGGGTACGGGTAAGGAACAGACCGTCACCATCACCGAGTCGACCAACCTGGACAAGAGCGAAGTGGATCGCATGGTCCGGGAGGCGGAACAGTACGCAGCCCAGGATCAGACCCAGAAGGAAAGGGTACAAAGCAGAAACCAGGCCGACAGCCTGGCCTACCAACTGGAGCAGACGCTCCAAAATCCGGGTGCAAAGGTGCCGGCCAACGAGCGGGCAAGGTGTGAGCAACTCATCGCGGAGGCCAGAAAAGCGGTTCAGGACGAAGGCACGACCAAGGAAAATTACGACCGGCTCGCCGGAGACCTGCAGCAGGCCCTTCATATGGTGTCATCCGTTGCCTATCAGCAGGCGGGTCAGTCAACCGGTGAGGGGCAACAGGCCGGGCCTCAGACCGGAACCTACGGGGGTGACAAAGACCAGTCTGATGAGGACGTGATCGACGCCGAATTCACTGAGGAGTGACATCCTCTTGTTTATCCCCGGGCTGTTCTCCCTTCGGGTCCAGGATCGCGTCAATCTCCTCCCGGTCCAGGGTCTCGTGCTCCAGCAGGGCCTCCGCCAGTTGTTCAAGCCGGTTGCGATTGCTCTCGAGGATCCGACGGGCCTTCTTCTCCATGTCGGTAACAATTTTTTGAATCTCCAGGTCGATGATGTGGGCCGTCTCGTCGCTGAAATCCCTGCTCTCCGCGATCTCACGACCGAGGAAGGGATGGGAATCCCCCCGGCGAAAGGTAACCGGCCCCAGTTTCTCACTCATGCCCCACTGGCAGACCATGCGCCGGGCAAGTTCCGAGGCCTTCTTCAAATCATCTCCGGCCCCGGTCGTGACGTCCTCGAACATGAGCTGTTCCGCGGCCCGCCCGCCCAGCATGATGGTAACCCGGTTCAGGAGATAGGTCCGGCGCAGATTGTGGCGGTCTTCCGCCGGGATCTGTTCCGTGGCCCCCAGGGACTGCCCCCTCGGGATGATGGAGACCTTCTCCAGTGGATCGGTATCCGGCAGGAATCTCGCCACCAGGGCGTGACCCGCCTCATGGAAGGCAATCATCCGCTTTTCTTCGTCTTTGATGATATCTTCCCGCTCGATGCCCATCAGGATCTTGTCCCTGGCATCGTCAAAGTCCTCGGCCTCCACCTCCTTCTTTTGGCGCCGCGCCGCAAGGAGTGCGGCCTCGTTTGCCAGATTCTTCAATTCCGCCCCGGAGAAACCCACGGTCCTTTTGGCCGTGTTCTCCAGATCCACATCATCCGCCAGAGGCATGTCCCGGGTGTGGACCTCCAGGATCTCTTTCCTCGCCTTTTTCTGGGGCAGATCCAACATGATCCTGCGGTCGAAACGTCCCGGCCGCACAAGGGCCGGATCGAGCACATCGGGCCGGTTGGTGGCGGAGATCACCATCACAGACTCCTGGGTTGAGAAACCATCCATTTCCGAGAGGATCTGATTCAGGGTCTGTTCCCGCTCGTCGTGGCCGCCACCCAATCCCGTTCCGCGCACCCGCCCGATGGAATCCAGTTCATCGATAAATATGATTGCCGGGGCGTCATTTTTTGCCTTCATGAACATGTCCCGCACCCGGGATGCGCCCACACCCACGAACATCTCGATGAACTCGGACCCGCTGATGCTGTAAAAGGGTACCTCCGCCTCCCCGGCAACGGCCCTGGCCATGAGGGTCTTGCCCACGCCGGGCGGACCCACCAGCAGTATCCCCCTGGGCAGATCGCCCCCCAGGGACCGGAAGCGGAAGGGATTTTTCAAATAGTCTACGACCTCCTGAAGTTCCTTCTTGGCGTTGGCCAGGCCGGCCACGTCTTCAAAGGTCACGTCGCTCATGGACTTGGTGTAGAGCTTGGCCTTGGACTTGCCGAAACTGAAAATGCCGCCCCCCCCGCCGGCCCTCTCCTGCAGTTTTTTTCCGCTGTACACAAAGAAGCCGATGATGAGGATCCACGGCAGCAGGTTCAACAAAAGGGTCGAAAACCATGAGCGTTCATCGCTCTCGGCCTGGATCGTGACCTCCTTCTCCCTGAGCAGAGGCATCAATTCGGGGTCCTCTATAACCGGGATGACCGTACTAAAACCCTCGTAGGTCGGGGTGCTCTCCCCGAAGAGTCCCTTTTGGGGTTCGCCCGTTACCGGTTTCTTGAAAGTGCCTGTCACCTTACGACCTTCCAGGGTGACTTCGCTGATGGATCCGCCTCGAATTCTCTCCTTGAAAGCGGAATACGGGATCTTCATCCGGTTGCGCTGCGATCCAGGCGCGAACAAGAGGGACCCCAGAACCCAGGACAGGGCAAGGGCCAGGAGCAGATATTTCCAGTTCCATGGGGACCGGATCTGCGGAGGGGACCATTTTGGGCCGGACGGTCTTTCCTTCGAGACCATTTATGATCGTCCTTTCGCTGTAAATAGGGATTTGGAGCGTTTCCACCTCAAAGTCTATGGGATTTCACAAAAAATATTTATGGGGTTGATCCTGTATTCGTCGCGGTGCCCTCGGGTAGGGAAAGATCCTGTGAGATGAGGACTGAATCGGCACCAATGGTCTCAAAAAAACCGTTTTCTTCTCAAGAAGTCCACCTGCGGCTAAATTTCCTTGTGAAATATTTTGAAGTTGCATATCCTTAAAAGATTACAGACGGTGGAGGAGGTTCCGAGACGGCGAAGAAAACAAAGCAGTCGACAAGACGGATAAGGCCGAAAACAGCGCCGCCGTGCAACTGACCGAGAGAGCCCCCGGGCGCTGTCGTAAGCCGGGTTGCAACACCAGGGGCCCCCTGTGGGAACCCGTCCTGATTCTTGGTGAGGGATACAGGATCATTACGGCCAACCGGACCTTTTACCGAATCTTTGATCATTTTCTGCGATGATCAATCATCTACGTCCAGTGTGAGCCATGCCCGACGAAAATGGAATCGTGCTGAAACACAGGAAGCGGCCTTCTCTAAAAAAGGAGTCCCACGGCAAGGCGTTGACGACTGAAGCGATGCGCAAGGTCATCGACGTGGAAAAGGACTTTTTTGATTTCTCGCCGGCCGGGCACCTCGCTCTCGACAAAGACGGCCGCATAACGGCCGCCAACCTCACGGCGGCGGCCATGCTTGGGGTTCCCCGTGGCGAAATCTTGGGCCTGCCCTTTTACCAGTTCGTAGACAGCGAAGACCGCGACACACTCGATCTCCACATAAGAAGCCTTTTGAAGCACAAACGCCCCCGGTCCTGCGAAGTGAGAATCATCTCGCAAAAAAACAGTCTGTTGTGGATACGGCTCGAAAGTATATTTGATCACGATAGAAGGGGCGTGTTCGCCGGCCGCATGATTCTTATCGACATAACCCAACAGAAACAACTTGAAGAAGACCTGGCGGAGCGCGAAGAACGCCTCCGCATGGTTATTGACGGCGCCGATCTGGGAGCCTGGGATCGCACCTTCGAGCCCGATACCATCATTTGGAACCGCCGTCTCTATGAGCTGCTCGGCCGGGACCCGGAAGGTCCCCCGATCAATGGGGAGACCTTCTTCGAATACATCCACCACGAGGACATCGATCGGGTGCGAAAACACCTGAGTCAAAGTCTTCTGGAGAGTTCCAAATTTACTGAAGAATTCCGCGTCGTCAGGGAAGACGGAGAAATTCGCTGGCTTGGAGCATCCGCCCGCCTACAGAGGGACGAGAAGGGTCGACCGGTCCGCATGTCCGGGATCAATATGGACATCACGGACAAGAAGAAAATGGAGGCGTCGCTTCGTCGTTCCCAAAAGGATTTGGAGCAACTGGTGCAGGAGCGAGCCCTCGAACTGGAGGCCCGTACGCTTGCCTTGGCAAACGAGATCTCCAGGCGGAAGAAATACGAGTATGAACTCAGGGCAGCGGCTGAAAAAATCATAGGGGACAACAAAGAGCGCCGGCGCTTCTCGAAAAGGCTCGTTGAACTGCTGGAGAAGGAACGAAGAGACATCGCCGGCGCCCTGCACGACGATGTGGGACAAATCTTGGCCATCACATCGATTCGTCTGGAATTGCTAAAAAATGAGATGCCAAAAGACTCCCGGCATATGGCCGGCGAAATCGACCGTATTCAGACGACTATTCGCGATTGTATGGAACACATTCGAGGACTCTCCCGGGAACTCCGGCCGACCATCCTGGACAACCTGGGCCTGCAAGTGGCTGTCGAAAACCTTATTGAAAAGATCCGGGGCAACGGCACAATCGATGTGAAGCTTTTCATGAAGGACATTCCTGAGCGCATGAAATCGGAAAACAAATTGGCCATATACCGTATCATCCAGGAAAGCCTGACCAACGCCATCAAGCACGCGGAAGCAAAGCGGATTTTTGTCAACCTGGTAAAGAAGGCAGAAAGTATCGCCCTCACCGTGGAGGACGACGGCATCGGATTCGATCCTGCCAAGACGCATTCGAAAGAGGAAACGGATCAACACCTGGGTATTGACATCATGAAAGAACGGGCGAGCCAAGTGCTCGGAAGTCTCCGTGTTGAAACCCGGCCCGGCAAAGGGACCATGGTGAGTGCTGAAATACCCATCGCTGAATGAAATTTCATAGAAAAAAGTTTGAGTTATCCGCTTTTTTTGAACCATCTGTTTCAAACATCCCGGATCGCATGAGGACGATTGAACCATGTCCAAGAAAACAAAGGTATTGATCGTTGACGACCATTCGGTGGTTCTGGAGGGGATCCGGAAAACGCTTGAATGGGAGCCGGATTTTGAAGTGGTCGGCGAGGCCCGAAATGGCGCCGAGGCCCTGAATCTGGCAAAGTCCCTCCAACCGGATTTGATCATCATCGACATCGCCATGCCCGGCATGAACGGGATCGAGGCATGCCGACGGATCAGCGAGGCGGATGAAGACATCCGGTTCATCGTATTCAGCATGTTCAAGGACAAAGAATACATCATACCCCTCTTTCGCACAGGAATTTCGGCCTATGTCCTCAAAGACGAGCCCGTGTCCGATCTTCAACAGGCCCTCCGAACGGTTCGCGCCGGCGGAAATTTTTACAGCAGCCAGGTCCGCAGGGTCATCCAAGATCATTTGATTGAACTGGAACGCACAAAGGAAACAGGAGAAACGGAGAACGAGGTCGAACGGCTCAGCAATCGTGAAAAGGAAATCTTTCCCCTCCTGGCCAATGGGCTGAGCATCAAAAATATCGCCGATCGTCTTTTCATCAGCCCCAAGACCGTGGAGACCCACAAGTACAACATCCTGCAGAAACTGGGTCTAAATTCAATCGTGGAACTCACCAAGATAGCGATAAAAAGGAAGTTGATCTAGCTAGTGCTCATCCGGAAATGAGCATTCCCGGATTCGCGCTAACAGCCCTCAGCGA
>JBMNCO010000094.1:0-30440 GCA_049366815.1 Desulfatiglandales bacterium
TTGGAATCAATGTCCATCCAGGTTCTGATGTAGGCGACGACCAGTCCGCATCCGACAATTGCAAGGGCCACGTACAAAAGACCCATGAAGATCAGATATTCGATGTTCCATTGCCATTCAAATGAAAAAGGGGTCATGAATCATCTCCTTGTTAATCGGCCGGGCCCCGGGATACGGGGCCGCTGTGTTTCAACTATGACAATCTAAAAGGGTACAAAAGCTCCTGCCCTGGGGACAGAATTGAGTTCCCTTTCCATGGGGAAAACGGGTAAATATCTATAGGCTGTACTGAAGAGCAGAAACCCGTATCCCACGACCGCCATGGCAATGCCCCATTCCTGCCAGCTGGGAAGATAGCTCCAGAACCTGTCAAAGGGCATGACCGGAATGGCGAGTGTGACGATGACAAAGACGAATCGGTTGAAGACGATACCCGTGCAGTTTAGGACGCAGCCGGCAATGAGCCATCTATTGTCTTTCCTCGCCTTGGGCATCATCAGTATGACGGCCGGAACGACACCGAAGACAACAAGCTCTGCGATGACGAGCCATACCCCATAGGGGCCTTCTTTGTAAAAATCCATAAAGTGCTGACCGGCGGCAGGCACCACGCCATAGACCCAGGCCAGGGTGTCGATGATTTTCAGGACAATATACCCGGATAAAAGGCAACCGGAGATCTTTGCGAGCAGTTGGATCGCATTGTCAGGGACGAGTTTTCTCCTGGTAATGGCCTCCGTCAGCTTGGTGCAAAGAATCGTGAAACTCGGCCCTGCGGCAATGGCTGAAAAGACAAAGAGGAAAAAGGTCGTGGGCCAGATGTAGAACCCCCATCGATCGGCAAAAGGCCTGGCGTACATGACTCCGAACATGCCTCCCAGGGATCCCTGGTGGAAAAAGGACAGGAAGGTGCCGGTTGCGGCAAAAAGGACCATGATATGATGGAGGTGATGACCGAAAAGGTGGAGCTCCCGCACCTGATTGAGCTTCCTGTTCTCCAGGATCAACGGGAGGAACTCTATGGCAAGAACCGCCAGGTAGCAGGTGATACAAAAGGACACCTCTGTGAGCATGGAATGGATATTGGCATGCCAGAATATGAACCAACCTCGGATGGGCTGGCCTATATCAATTCCCAACATGGCCACAGCACCGGAGTAACAGATGAACCCGATGATGACAGCGGCGTTGATGATATTCTTGAGTTCCTTTCTGCCGATCACGTAGGTCAAAAAGCCGGTGAAAAAGGCCCCGGCCCCCAAAGCGATCACCGCAAGATCGAACACGATCCAGAGGGCGAAGGCGAAGATGTTGCTCATATTGGTCTGATTCAGTCCTTTCCACAGGACGAGAACGGCGGACAGACCGCCCCAGGCCAGCAAGGCCAGCCAAGGCAGGGTCCAAATAGCAAACTCGCCTAGAGAACACCTCTTTACACCGTTCGGTAACAATGCAGAATCCATTGATTTTTCCTCCTAAGAGAATCAGTGAAAAGGCCGAGTGTCGGAAAGGAAGGGTGGTAGGTGCCCGTCACTCGATCATCTCTTATTCTCGTGTGGTGCTTTCACGATCTCATCACATAGCCTTACACGATGGTTCATTTCTCGGCCAAGGTGACCGGTTTGAATTCATCGGGCAGATAATTATCCGCCATTTTGTGTACCCAGTCCTTGGTGGAAAGATAATAGACCTTTGGGTCGGTTCCCAATCGCTCAAGGAGCCTGAATGCGTAAGGGCTCTTGCTGAGTTTTGAAACTTTGTGTTCCGGATTGTTCAGATCCCCGAAAGTGATGGCCTGAGCAGGACATGCCTCTGCGCACGCCGTAATGTATTCTTGTTCTTCGATCTCCCGTCTGTTCTCCGCATAGGCCCGACTCCTCGCCCGCATCAAACGGTGGTGGCAGAATGAGCATTTTTCCACAACGCCCCGCATTCGCGGGGATACTTCAGGGGAAAGATACCTCTCGGTCCCTTTGGGGAACCGGCCGTCCCACCAATTGAAATACCGGGCATGGTAGGGGCACGCGGCCTGGCAGTACCGGCAACCGATACAACGGGTGTAGATCTGACTCACGATGCCGATGTGATAGTCCATTTGGGTAGCCGTTGCAGGGCAGACGGAGACACAGGGTGTATGATGATGGCAGTGCATGCAGGGTCTGGGGAAATAGCAGACCTCAGTGTCCGGAAAGGCCATACCGTTGCTGATCTTGTAAAGCTGCATCCAGGTGATGTTGCGTTCCTTGTCGGATTCATCAGGTCTGACAGAGACATTGTTTTCTGCTGCACATGCCACCATGCACGTCCCGCAGCCGGTACACTTGTCCAGATCGATAACCATACCGTATTTATGTTTGCCGTGTTCCTCTTTCATGCTTTAACCCCGTTTTTCGTGCGACTCACGTTTTCGCATCACTCCAGTTATGCCTTGGCTATTCTGACCCGTGTCTTGCACCATACCATATGGCCGCTGATGGGATCTCTGCCTGTGTCTATGATTTCATTGGGATTGGCCCCTTTCCCTCTCTGATATTCATCATAGGCCCTGTGCCCCAGGCCAAAGGGGAGAAATACAACGCCGGGCATAGCCCCTTCAAAAAGGTTGACGCGAACCTTGATGCTTCCCTTAGCGGACTCGATGACGATGTGATCCCCTTGTTTCAGTTTGAATTCGGCCGCGGTCTGCGGGTTGATCTCCGCAAAAGAGTCGTTTTTCCGCACCTGATGATCAAAAAGGGTCTTATTCAGAAAATGAGGATTGGGCACCCAGCCGCTGGAGAGATTGATCATTTCATAGGGCATCATCAACAGCGGATATTCTTTGTCATCGTCAGAGGCGGAATAGGCCCCTTCATAATGGGGCATAAAGGCCTCATCCCCTGTTGAAGAAATGCCCATGCTGTCCAGAGCCGCCTTTAATGAGCCCCCACGGGCCGCGTTATCGGCTGCCCGTTCAATGGCCGTGCCGAAGAATTCAAACTTGGTGGTTGGTGTGTTGAAAGAAAAATTCGTTGGGCTCGAATCCCCGATCGGACGGTACCAGAATCCCCCTCCCTCGAGCCTTTTCCAGAAGGCCTCGAAGGACGGATAGTCCGACTTCCGGATCTTTCGACCGTCCATATCCTTCCAGGCAGGGGCGGCGTTGTCATATTGCGTGAGCCCGGGTTGCGCTTCGTAAAGTCCTTTGGCTCTTTCCTTTATGGCCTCTTGAAAGGTCTTCCAGGGAAAGGCAGGCGCAATGGCCTCTCCCATGGTCTTTGCCAGTTCAATCACAACATCGCCGCATGGTCGTGTGTCATAGAGGGGTTCGACCACGGGTTGAGACAGCCCGTAGAAGGGATATTGAAGACCGGACGGCCAAACCATATCTTCGGTCTTTTCCAGATAGACGTGGTCGGGCAAGATCAGGTCGGCCATGAAGGCCGTCTCATCCTGGTAGGGAGAAAAACTGACCACGTAGGGAACCTTTTCCAGCGCCCTGCGGAAGAGGCCGCCGTCGGGCAGGGTGTAAGCGGGGTTGGCGGAAAAGATGAGCAGCGTATCCACGGGCGACCCTGCACCGGAGACGATAGCCTCCGCCACATTAAAAATAAGAGATTCACTGAAGGGATATTTGGAGGATCCGGCCTGGTCAAGACGGGCCTTTTGCAGTCCGGCGCGGGCGATATGGTCTGCAGAAACCTCGGGCCAGGTATTGAGAGGGAGCGGATCTCTGACCAAGACACCTCCAGACCTGTTCAAACCACCGACCAGGGCATTTAGGGCCTGGACGGCCATGCACTCGTAAAGGCTCCCGTCCAAGTCTCCTTTGCCCTTTCCAAAGAGGGCCAAGGGCGCCTTGGCGCCGGCGAAGTCCTCTGCAAGGGCGACTATGGCCTCGGCCTTTAGACCCGTTATATCCGAAACGTCTTTTGGGGAATATTTTTCGAGGACCATGGTCTTGAAACCCTTACGGGCCACGCCCTCATCTGACGTCCAATCATCGAAACCAAAGGCGTGATTCTCAACAAAGGACCGATCATAGAGCCCTTTTTGGATGATTACGTGGGCGAGACCGAGGGCCAGAGCGACCTCGGTTCCAGGCCGCACAGGTAGCCACTGGTCGGATTTGGAGGCCGTATTGGATGCCCTGGCATCGATCTGGACAATCTTGGTCCGCCTCCTCTTGGGGTCGGCCGTATGCCATGTTCCCCAGGCATTCATGACTCTACCCGGAGACCCCCAGCCGTCGATGAGCCCGCATCCGAAGCTGAGAATGAAATCGGCATTTTCAAGGTCATAGGCCATGGGTCCCTCATGGCCCAGCATGAGGCGATTGGCCATACGGAAGGTGTCTTCAGATCTGGGGATTCTCGTGTAGTTGGGGCTTCCAAAGGCCAGGAGCAACCGCTCAATCAGAAGAGATATCGAGGAGCCCGCCAGGTTCCCATCTATTGCAGCAATCGCCTCCGGTTTGCCCTGATTTCTCAGTGCGGTCAAACGCTGGGCAAGTTCCTGAAGTGCCTCATCCCATGTGATCTTCTCAAATTTCCCCGCACCACGCGGACCCACCCTTTTCACGGGGCCGGTGAATCGGTTGCTCTCGTTATATAAGAGCTGCAGACCTCCCGCCCCCAAGGGACAAATACCTCCGGGGTTTATGGGGTAGTCGGTGCGACCTTCTATCTTAACGGCCCTGTGTCCGGCTTTACGGACCTGAATCCCGCATCCACCCGGGCAAAGCATACAAATGGAGTTCAGATGGCTAAATTCTCCGACCGGCGGTACAGGCACCCAGGGCCAGTTCTGGGTCCAGATGGCTATGTCATCCGTCAGTTTCCAGGGGAGAGGGGTCAAATTGATGCCGACAGCACCACCGACGACAAGCTTAATGAAATTTCTTCTATTGAGAGCGATTTTTTCTTTCAAATTCATGGCTTTTATCCCCTTACTTATGGCAGACAAAGCAGGCGTTGTTTTGTTCTTGTCCCTTATCCGTATGACACTCAGCGCAATCGTCCATCTTCATGCGGTCCCAGGGGTTGGATTTATATCCGGCGATATTTTTCCCCCATATATTAATGCTGTACCCCGTCAGGCGGTTTTCACGATAAAGCGGCAATTTTTCGCTCTTTCCATGATCACCATGGCAGTTCCCGCAGTCCAGGTTTCCCATTTTCACATGGGCGATATGTGAGAAATAGACACAATCAGGCTGCCTGTAATAGATCGACCAGGGGATTTCCTCTTTCCCGGCCACATACTGTTTGAGAAATCTCTCCTCTTCCGGCTCTTCCCCCAGGGGTGAGTTGGGATCGTCATGGCACTCCATGCACTTGGCAAGGGTCGGAATCCCGGAAAAGGTGCCGTCGTCGCGAAACTCATGACAATAGATGCACCGCTCGACTTCCGTCTCACCTTCGATGCCGATGTCGGGGAGGGTATGGATGGCGTGACTGAATTCAATGGGTTGGGCCTGTTTCGAATAAAGGGCCATAGGGAAAAGGAGCCATCCGATGATGAGTGCGGGTACGAGGCCGACCACAAAGTATACCAGTCCACTTCTCAGTGGATGGCTGATCAGTTCGGAATAGTAAGAGAGAGCAACATGAACAAGCGTATGAATCCATCCCCCTTTTGAAGATTTGTCAGAGGGTGCCTTTTTGTCTTTCATTGGAGTAATCCTCATCGGAAGAAATGATTATTGCTCACACAGGTGGGCCGATAGTCTCTGCGTATTTACCTATTCACCGTTGTTTTGTCAAGGAAAAAGCCAGGCTTAAGCCCTCGAAATCAGACAAATAAAGGAAATGGTCATTTCAGTTATCGAAGTCCTCCACCGGTAGGTCTCTTTCACCCGTTTGGGTGGGATTCTTTCAAAAAATCAACCGCGGGGAGGTCGGTTGGGAGGCCTTCGATAATGAAGGATAATGCCGTCGCAAAGCTCCTCATCCTGCGGCTGGTCTCGGCGGCCTCAAAACTCCGGTTTCTGCTCCGGATTTCTGCTGATCCCTAAAGACCGGGCAAAACGATATCACATTATTAAGGAAATTTCCTCATACGTTTGCGGCGCCTCTTTGCCGCCTTGGCCTGCTTCTTTTTCCTCTGGACGCTCGGCTTGTCATAAAAACGACGCTCTTTGATCTCAGAAAAAAAACCTTCTTTGGTCAGTTTTTTCTTAAGATCCCTGATGGCCTTTTCTATCTGATTGTCTTGTACAATGACTTTCATATGTTTATCTCTTTATGTCTATAATGATTGGTATCAAGTGAAATGCAATATTGACTGAAAAAAATGGGCCTCTCAAAAAATCAAAAAGCACCCCTTTGCAGAGATGCTTTCCCAGGCCTCAAGAAACACGATGAAAAGGATGAACTACTCCATACTACTCTCCTGTTCCTTTCAAAGAGAGGCACATCCATTTCGCGGATTTAGGGGTCGGGAAGCACCGGCCAAGAATGAAGGCGGTCAAAGGCATTAGGGGACCGGTAAGGATTTCCCCTGGTTTCCTAGAACAGTACCCTTCGGTCATGAAGATCACCCCCTTTTCCGTACGCCCTGCCATAGAATTCGGCACGTTTTGTGGACTTATTGACCGCGGTTAAGCGATTCGGCAAAAAAGACCGTCCGGGCTTTAAGATCCTGCCGTTTCAGTGTGTTTCCCAATAAGGGTCATCGTCCATCAGAACCGCCGGAAATTGGCAGTATATAAAGAAATAGCGGATTGTCAATATAAATCTCGGAAAAGAAAACCTCCGTTCCAGGCAGGGGCCGGGAGACTATTTTTTTCGAATGAGCCTGGTGACGGATTCCACATGATAGGTTTGAGGAAACATATCGACCGGTTGAATTTCAACGATTTTGTAGCCTTCAGCCATATGGGCCAGGTCCCGTGCCAACGTGGTGGGGTTGCAGGAGACATAGACAATCCGTTCTGTTCCCATTTCCATCACCCTGGACAGGACATCCTTGTGCATCCCGGCACGGGGAGGATCAATAATAAGGACATCGGGCTTCCAATCCAGTTCACGCAGATTCTCCCTGATATCCCCAAGAATAAACCGGCAGTTGTGGACAGCGTTGGCTCTGCAATTCATCTCTGCATCCAGGACGGCACTCTGGACGATTTCCATGCCCACGACCGATGCCGCCCTTTCTGAGAGAAAAATGGGGATCGTTCCTGTTCCGCTGTATAGATCAAGGACCGTTTCTTTTCCATTGAGTTCAGCAAAGTCAATGACTTTGTTATACAGGATTTCGGTCCCTGAGGTGTTGGTCTGGAAAAACGAATTGGCGGATATCCGAAAATTATAGGGCCCGATCCGGTCTTCAATGACACCCGGACCGGTGACAGGGATTTCCCTTTCACCGAGAGCGATACAGGCCTTTCCGGCGCTGATGTTGTTCACGATGGTCTTGATGCTGGAAAAGGAGCCGGTTAGTGCTTTGGCAACGGTTTCTATGGCGTCCCGGTTCTCTGCTGAGGTCACGATATTGACCATCCATTCATCAAAGGCCCGAGAATGTCGAAGGGTCAGGAATCGCCAGAATCCTTCGTGGCTCTTGAGCCCATAAACGGGAATGCCCGATTTCCTGGTGAGGGTCTTGACCTCCTGGAGAATCCGGTTGCCCGTATCATGCTGGAGAAGGCAGGCATTGATGTCGATGACCTTATGAAAGGTCCCGGGCACGTGGAGGCCGAGAGCACTCCCCCTGTCGCTCTCTGCATCCTCGATTTCACCGGGCATGAGCCATCTGCGGTCGGAGAAGGAGAACTCCATTTTGTTGCGATAGGCCAGTTGGTGGTGAGATGACATGGTGGCATGGACGTGGACGTCCCTGAGTCCCCCGATGCGCATAACGGCCCCGAGCACATGCTCTCTTTTGAAGTCCAGCTGTCGTTTGTAGGCCACATGCTGCCATTGGCATCCGCCGCAGACCCCACTGTAGGGACAAGGGGCCGGGATTCTGTCCCGGGAGGCCTGGAGGATCTGCATCAATCCGGCCTCGGCATAATCCTTCTTTTTCCGTGTTACGCGTGCCAATATCCTGTCCCCGGGCACGGTTCCCCTTACGAACACAACCAGGCCGTCGACGCGGCCTACACCGTGTCCGCCGTAGGCCATGTCCTCAACGGTCAATTCGATGGTGTGTCCTTTGCGCAGTCCCATAATCATCACCCTAATCCCCAAAACCTGGATGATGCCGGGTCGAGATCCGGGTGGACCCCCATCACCAGGTGAAATCAAATTCAAGATTCAGGGATAATAGGTCGAATGCTATGGGGTATGCAATGGGAAACCGAAGTGTAAAAAAATATTACACTTGATAGAAATGTTGACAACGCACCGGAGGGAATATTTGCAGCCGTCTGTGCTGTAATGCATTTTTTAAAATTATTATAGTATGTTAGATTTTTCAGTCTTGTATGGCATAGGTTTTGCTGTTCCATGAACGCACCATTAATATTTTTGTACCAGGGGGGTCGCAACAATGGATTATCCGAGCGCAATAGGGAACAAAAAGGGCTTTACGCTTATTGAAATGGTCGTTGTGATCGGGGTCATGGCCATTTTAGGGGCCGTGGCAGTCCCCTCCTTTTTGGCCTGGCTTCCCGATTCCAGGCTCAAGGCCGCTGCGAGGGATCTTTACTCCAACATGCAGAAGGCGAAAATGGACGCCATCCGTTCAAATTCCAACTACCGTCTCGTATTCGACCAGGGTGCGGGGCGTTATCAACTCCAAGACAACGGCGGTGCCGTCAAAAAAATTGTGACCCTCGCCGATTACCACAATGGAGTGGACTACGGTTTCGGCCATGCCACGGGCAATGCAACCGTAGGCGGCGGACCGTTGCCCGGTTCGCCCATAACCTATGTGGACAGTGATGCGACCTTCAACTCGAGGGGAACCGGTGAGGCCGGTTATGTCTACCTCAGTAACAGTAAAAACACGGCCTATGCCATTGGGACGCGAAGCTCGGGATCCGTTGTGCTCAGGAAATGGGACGGGGCAAATTGGAAATAAGGCTCAAACCGGACTGTCCCCTGACGGCTCATATCAAAATCTGGAATGGTCGAGGTAATCCTATGAAATTCATACATGAAAAGGGCGGTTTCACGCTGGTCGAACTGCTTGTCTCCATCGTCATCGCCGGTGTTATTTCAGGTGCCGTGTATGGGACCTATCAGTCACAGCAGAGGTCCTACACGGTCCAGGAACAGGTGGCAGTCATGCAGCAGAATTTGAGAAATGCCCTTTACCACCTGGAACACGATATCCGGATGGCCGGGTTTGACCCTCTGACAGGGAGCGGCGCGGGAATCCTGGACGCCCAGGCCGATACGATCCAGATCGGCATGGATATCAATAATGATGCGAACACGGGGCAGCCGGATGGAGACATCGGTGATCCGAATGAGAATGTGACCTACGCCCTCAATACCGTGTCCGGGGTCCAGAGGCTGGATCGTAACAATCAACCGGTTGCCGACTACATTGATGCCCTGGATTTCGTTTACCTGGACGGGGACGGCAATGTGACGGCCGTCACCGACGACGTGCGATCAATCCAGATCACCGTGGTTGCAAGAACGGAACGCCCCGATCAGCACTACAGCAATAACGATCCCTTCCGCAATCAGCAGGGCGATATCATACTCCCGGCGCAGGCCGATTCCTACCGCCGAAAGGCGTTACACGTTGAGGTCAAGTGCCGCAACCTCGGATTCTAAAGCAGAAAGGATGACACCCATGGAACTGATGAATAGGCCGCTTAGGTGCAGATTAATTAAGGCGGATTTGGACAATAGCCGGGGATTCACCCTCCTCGAGGTCCTTGCGGCCATCTCGATCCTGACATTCGGGCTCTTGGCCGTGGCCTCCATGCAGGTGGCCACCATTCGGGGAAACGCCTTTGCGATTGGTGTTACGGAGGCCACCACCTGGGCGAGCGACGAAATGGAAAAGCTCATGGGCCTTCCCTGGAACGACGCACTCCTGCAGGACACGGACGGTGACGGGGCCGGCGGGCTTATGGATACGGGTGCAAACGCAGACCAGGGACCCGTGACACAGAGGCACTATACCGTTTATTGGAACATCGCCGACGATGTTCCCGCCACCAATACAAAGACCCTGTGCGTGGTGGTCACATGGGTCGACCACGGCGCCCAAAAGAGTGTTTCCGTGCGAAACACCATACCGCTACTTGCTTCTTGAGGGAAAAAAGGAGAGGACCCCTATGAAGAGCGCTTATGCCAAAATGAAGGACGAAGAGGGCTCGGTCCTGGTTGTCGCCCTGATGCTCCTGGTTTTTCTTACCTTTCTGGGTATTTCCGCATCCACTACCTCTGAGGTGGAAATCCAGGTCGCGGGGAACAGTAAATTTCACAAGACGGCCTTTTACGCCGGGGAGGCCGCAAGGGGATATGTCCCGTGGCACACGGACCTCTATGGCCCGGACAATATCACGCTTGGTCAGGGCCTGACCTTCCCCAGCAATGCAGACCCCACGCAGACCTATGCCCTGGGCTCCTCGCAGTCATTTAAAGGGCGGGTCGGATATGTGGGGTTCTCGGCCCCGCCGAGAGGATCAGGGTATTCGGCCGAAAAATTCAAGGCCCACAGATACGAAATGGACTGTGACGGATACGGTCCATCAAACGCCCAAAGCGAGATCAAGGCCGGTTTTTACCGTATTGGTTTCTAGACCGGATAGAAGAACGGGAGGTTCCCTTATGAAATTGAAACATTGCTGGATTATATTTGTCGTCTTTATGGTATGGGGTGTCCTGCTCTGCCACCCCGGTATCGCCGATGATACCTGCTCCTTCATGATCACCGCGGATGACGTGGGCCCCAATATCGTCTTTCTCCTGGATAACGGGGCCAACATGGAACACATCAAATATCATGGCGCCTTCAACAGCAGGGCGGATTTTACACCGAATGTCGCCATCCAGCGGGAGGCCATCGATTCGACCGAGACGACACCGACAGGAGATCCGGCCACCAGCACCATCCTGGTGCTCGACCCCTATGACGAGTCAAGTTATCAATTTGACGTGGGCGCCGATGTGGAAGGTGCAACTTCCGGGGCCAAGGCCAATGTGACCGAGAAGGTCTATGCGGACGGAAAACTCCATCTGTTTGTGGACTCCGTGGTGGGGACCTTCCTGGAGGGCGTTGAGACGGTCCAACGATACAAAAACAAAAATAGTATCGCCACAGGGACGCTTGTAAGCATCACCGCACCCGAATCCGGTGAGGGGGGCGAGGACGACGGCCTTCCCAACGGATTTTTCAACGAAAACGGCTATGCCATTGTGAGCCAGGGCGGCAAGAAGTATTTGGTCAGGATCCTGGACAATCTTACACCTGACAGCTACGCCAACGGCCTGGAGGCGGACACCGGGAACACCTGGACCATCAACGGAAAAGCCATCGCCCTGCCTGCAGCACCCTCCAGCGCGGTGGACGGAAACGGCATCAAGGACAATGCAACGATCTTCAGGTATTCGAAGAACTACTTGAACTGGCTGTTTTTCTATGAGGATGCAGGCGATCTAGACGGAGACGGTGCTGTTGAACCCCTCTACGATCTTTCCGCCCTGCCCGATAAGAGCCGCTATTATTATGCCAAACAGGCCCTCCTGAACGTGGCAAAGCTCACGGCCAACCGGGCCTTTTTCGGGATCTACAACTTTTCAAACGACGAGGGCGCAAGCAATGTCCAGCCCCTTGGAACCGTGGTCGATACGGTGGTCGCCGGCGACCCCTCCGCCAATGTCCTGGATCCCAACTATGTAAACAACATCAACAACATGGGGACCGTGACCTATTCCCCCCTGGCCGAGGGGCTGGGGACGATCGCCGGGTATTATAATTCCCCCTCTTCAGGGGTCGTAGGGGAGTGGTGCCAGAAAAACTTCGTCATTGTGGTTTCATCGGGCCTGAGTTCTCAGGACCAGAGCGGGGCAAGCCAGTATGTCCCCCAAACGTTTTCGGACTATGACGGGGATGCGGCCGGCATCGGCGAGGGCAGGATCAAGGCCGATGAGTCGGTCTTCGACATCCCCACCAACTACAACGGGTCCACCTGGCTGGACGACGTGGCCCATTATCTGTACACCCATGACATCGTGGGCTATGAGGAGGGTTTTCAGAACGTCTACACCTATACGGTCGGCTTCATGGGGGACAAGGTCAGCAACATGTTCCTGATCAACACCTCGAACAACGGGAACGGGACCCCGAATCTCTATGACACGACCGACAAGGTATACGGAAAATACCATTTCACGGCCGAAGAGCCCGACGGACTGTCCTCGGCCATCATGTCGGCAGTAAACGAGATCCTCTCGCGCTCCAATACCTTCACGGCGCCGGTGGTCCCCGTCACCAGGACCACAAGTGGAAATCGGATCTACATGGCCTTTTTCAAGCCTTCTGAGGACAATTTCTGGGAAGGCAACGTGGTGAAATTCGGCATCGGTGCGGATGAGGACGGCAACATCATCATCGTCGACGCCCTTGGGGATGCGGCCACCTGGGACAACGGGGCCCTCAAGGAGGGGGCCGTACCCTTTTGGTCGACAAAGACCTGGGCGGATCCTGCATATCATGAAGACGAGGGCTGTGAGCAGGGGTGCAACTTCATTGGACATCAGGGCCGCAATGTCTTCACCTTCCTGGGGCAGAGTACGTTCTTGACGGCATCATCCAATGCCTTTGTCGACGGCAATATTTTGCTCACCGAGGAGATCCTTGGAAGCCCCACCCAGGGGCGCTCCACGATCATCAACTATATCCGGGGTGCGGACGCCCTGGATGAGAATGGGAACGGAAATATCGACGAGACCAGGAGCGTATACACGGGAGATGTCCTCCACAGTGAACCCTTCGTATTCGAGTATCGCTATCCCGATCCTGACGACGCTTCGGTCATAAGTTCGCGCACCATGGTCTTTTTCGGTGCCAATGACGGCATGCTCCACGCGGTCAATGACTATTACGATCCCGATGTCGCGACCTCCGGCGGCGAAGAGGATCTGCATGGGACCAACGCCTGGAGTTTCATCCCGCCTGATCTCCTCTCTCGGCTCAAGGACGTGGTGGAAGGGTATGGCCATCAGGTCTTTGTGGATTCGAGCCCCAAGGTATATTTCAAGGACGTGGACGGGGACGGCATCGTGGAGACCGGTGACCAGGTCATCCTGGTCTGCGGCGCGCGAACGGGTGGCACCGGCTATTTTGCCCTGGACGTGACCAGTCCCTTGGAACCGCGGTTTTTGTGGCGGATCAGCCAGAGCGATGACAGCGCGAGCGGAGGCGGAACCCTGCCGGCCGGGACTGGACCCGACCCGGTCATCCCGGAACTGGGTGAGAGCTGGTCTGAACCCCAATTCGGGCTTGTAAAAACAAATCTTTATCCTGATGGAAGGGCGGTGTTCTTTATCGGAGGGGGGTATAGCTCGGACAACTCCGCTGGTAAAGCGATCCTGGCCGTCGATGTCCTGACGGGAGATGTCGTGAGGATGTTCAAGAATGACGGGATCAATATTACCGATATGGATTACAGCATTCCCAGTACGGTGATGGTCCTCGATACCAACAGCAACGGATTTGTGGACAAGGTCTATGTGGGTGACCTTGGCAGTCAGATGTGGCGACTGGGAAAATTCACGGATGAAGTTGGCAGCCCATTGGGCTTTCCGAATATCGACGAGAACATCGACCATTGGGAGGCCCATAGGATACTCGTCGTCGATCCCGGTCACGAGAAAAAATTCTTTTATCCACCCACGGTTGGACTTGAAAAGGGATATGACCTCGTGTTGATGGGAACGGGTGACCGGCAGGACGCCTGCAGCAAAACCACCTATGACGGCATCTATGCTGTGAAGGATTACCATACCGGTGCGACCTTCGGGTTGTCAGACCTGGTCGATGTGACGAACCCTGCGGCCACACCGCCCAATCTGGACGACAGCACAGGGGATGTGGATGTAAACGGCCACATCGATCAGGGTTGGTACATCCTCCTGAATCAGGGTGAAAAGGTCTTGGCCGAGGGCGTGCTTTTTTACAAGGCCTTTTACGTGACGACCTTCACGCCGAACGACGACCCCTGTCTCCCGGGCGGCTACAGTTCGCTTTACGCCTTGGGGTACAAGACCGGTGCGGCGGTCCTGTATTTCGGCAACGACAGCAAGACCAGGAGCACAAATCTCGGTGGGGGCATCCCTTCCAAGCCGGTAACCGTGATCACCGGGGACGATGCCAAGCTTTTCATCTCGGTCGGCAGTACGGATCCAGACGGTGATAGTGAATCTCAGGATGCCGGCGTCGTGGTCGAGGATCCCCTGAAACCCGAAATCAACTTCTTTTACCTGTGGTGGTATTATTGGTAGAGAACTCTGATGACAGGCAGGGTCAAGCGCCCTGCCTGTCCATATTCAGCCCGCCTGACGAATCGTCATTTTATTGAAAGACCGATGGGCCGGGGAGCCCCACCCCGCTCAAGGGCACTCCTACCCCGGTTCGCCGCTTTCCCCTTTGATGAAATGACTTTGACTGGAAAAACAAAGATGTTATGATAACCCGGCTTGGACCGGGGGCGTCCGTGCAGACCTTGTTGAGGAGGTCTCTGCTGTTATGAAGGGACGCCTTCCTGTCAAACACAATCGTCGATCTCAGGAAGTCGAAACGTTGCACCCTTTGCGATTCCAAGGCCATGCTTGTTCAATTGACCATCTCCGACTTTGCCATTATCAGCCACCTGGAGATTCATTTCGATCCGGGTTTCAACATCCTTTCCGGAGAAACGGGAGCGGGAAAATCCATCATCATCAATGCCGTCAATCTCATCCTGGGAGAGAGGGCCCACGGCGATCTCCTCCGGTCCGGGAGTGAGGAGGCCCGGATTGAGGCGCTTTTCCAGTTTCCGAACGAACACCCCATCGCCCAGGTGTTGTCCGATTTCGGCATCCCCTACAGTGGTGACGTGCTCATAAAGCGGGTCATTTCACGCGAGGGGCGGAATCGGATTTTCGTCAACGGTTCCATTGCCACGCTGCAAATGTTGGCAAGGATAGGAACCATGCTGATCAGCATTTCCGGGCAGCATGAGCATCAATCCCTCTTGAGACCCGAAAATCATCTTCACATCCTGGACGAATTCGGCGCGCTCACAGATGAGCGCCGTGCCTTCAATGAGGAGTTCAGCAGATATAAATCCTTAGAAGACGAGGGCCTCGCTCTGGCGGAGACGATAAGGCGGGACGAGGAGAAACAGGAACTCAACCGATTTCAATTGGAGGAGATTGAGAGGGCATCAATCCGGGAGGGGGAAGACGGGGATCTGGAGGAGGAGCGAAAAAGGCTCCGGCACGCGGAGCAACTCGAAAATGCGGTAGGGGCGGCCTGCCATAGGCTCTATGAGCGGGACGAGTCCGTTGTCTCCAATCTCTCCCTTTGCATCAGGGAGTTGGAAAGGGGTGCGGAGATCGACAAAGGCCTTTGTCCTGTCATAGAGGCCGTGACTTCGGTCAAAGTGGAACTGGAGGAAGCGGTCTTGGATCTGCGGACATTTCAACAGAGGATAGTCAATGATCCCTACAGGCTGGAGAAAGTGGATGAGAGGCTCCAGACCCTAAATCGGCTCAAGAAAAAATACGGACCTACGCTGGAGGCGGTGCTCCGTTTTAAGGATCAACTGTCCATTTCATCGGACAGTCTGTCCCAAAAAAAGGAGGACCTTGAGAAACTCACGCAAAAGATCAGCGAGATGGAAGCCAGGTTGTTGCGCCGGGCGATGACGCTTTCCGGAGAGCGAAAACGGGCGGCCCGGGAACTTGAGGCGGCCGTGGAGCGTGAGTTGATGCTTTTGGCGATGGGACGTACTCGGTTTGCCGTCCGTTTCGAAGGAGAGGCCAATGGTCGCAACGGGGAAAAGACAGCCGGAATGGAGGCATTGAAGCCGGACGGGATGGACAGGGTGGAGTTCATGCTCTCCACGAATGTCGGTGAAGACGTCAAATCCCTGTTTAAGATCGCCTCGGGAGGTGAGCTTTCCCGGATCATGCTGGCGCTGAAGACCATCCTGGCAAGGACCTCCTCCGTAGAAACCGTCGTTTTTGATGAGGTGGATGCAGGCATCGGCGGTGCCACGGCGGAGGTTGTCGGTGAAAAGCTTCAGTCCCTTGCGAAATTCCATCAGCTCCTTTGCATCAGCCATCTCCATCAGATCGCCAGCAAAGGGGGTACGCACTTTCTGGTGGAAAAGAAGGTCCGGGATCATCGCACACAGACGACGATCAGGCAACTGGATCCGGAACAGAGGGTTCAGGAAATTGCGCGGATGCTCGGGGGAAAGAGGATCTCTCCCCAGGTCATGGCTCATGCCAGGGAACTGCTCGGTTAATTTGCCGAAGGCCTTATGATATATCCGGGTTCTATGAGTGCATCGGACAGCGACACGGCTGAGGCGGAGGATTCCAGGACCTCGACCGTCTTGATGGTGCCCACCTTCGGCCCCAACAGATAATAGGTCTTGCCCGTGTTCGAACGAATCGGCTCGCCTCTTTTGTACACATCAAAGACATATCCCGGCACGATTCCTACGTCTTTGCCGGCATTGACAAGAACCTCTTGATCGTCCGCTGAAAGAATCCAGCCGGACCAGGGCAGCCTGTCCAAGGTCTCGCTGAGGACTTCCGCCTGTTCTTTTATGATATCGGCCAGGGCCTTCTCGAGTTTTTCTTCATCCACGCCTCTTCTGAGGATTTGTTCATCCGGCTCTTCCCATTCCGTCAACTCTTCATGAAGCCTGAATTTCCGGCTCTCGAGGTGGGTCAAAAGCAGCGTGTCGTTGGTCACATCCAGGGCATTCACAAACATAGAAACCTCCGCCTCCCGCTTTGTCCCCCTGAAAGGCCAGATGCCGCTCTTTTTGGTGTGAAATTCAAGAGGGTTTATGATCCCCATCAGAAGAACATTCATCCCCAATTCCCTGGCCCTTCCCGCCTGGTCCGGATCGATGATAATGCCATATTCCGGAGACCTCATTTTGAGGGTAGAGGAGACGGGTTCACTGTCCCTTTCGAGCAGCAGGCTGTTGTCTTTATTGAGGCGGGCCACAAAGGCGTCGGACATTTCCTGCAGTTGTTCCTGCCTGAGTTCCGCCCGGTCCAGGAAAGGCAGAAGGAGGACCCTTTTTTTCAGAGAGTCTGTCTCATGCTTCTGGAAAGTAACGACCTTGTAGACATTTTTGGTGGCACTGCAGCCAACACACAGAACAACAAAAGACAGAAGGATGATGAAGTGGCACCATCTCCTTTCCAAAATACCTTCTTTCATTGCAACGGCCCTTTCTTTGCGTGCATCTGGAGGTCCCCTTGACACGGCGCGGCTCAAAACCTGATGAACGCCATGGCGGGGGTTTCTTAGGGATCGAGGTAAGGTTATGTAACACCCTCCCCATCAAAAGACAATATTAAACGCCTCGAATTCCCCCTGCCAGGGTTCCTCCTCCCCGATGACGCGAAGCACTTTCGCGTGGGAGGGACCGTGATGACACCATGCGACGAGCCTTCTTACGTCTTCGGCCGGCCCTTCGGCCAACAGCTCTACGGCGCCGTCAGGCCTGTTTTTGACCCAACCACGGACCCCCAGGGATTGTGCCTCCCTCCGGGTCGAATCCCTGAACCAAACCCCCTGGACCCTGCCTTCAATAATGAGTCGAACCCTGATGTTTTCCATATCGTTATCCTTCCAGTAACGCGATAAAGTCATCCTCCTTGAGAAGGGTGACGCCGAGGTCTTCGGCCTTTTGAAGCTTGGAGCCGGGTGTCTCACCCACCACCAGATAATGGGTGCTCCGGCTGAGGGAGGAGGAGACCTTGCCACCCTTGCGAAGGATGCGTTCCTTCGCCTCCGATCGGGTCATCGTGCTGAGGGTTCCCGTAAGCACAAAAGACCGCCCGGATAGGGCCGATGCCGGCTCGGTTGGGACGTCCTGGAAACGGATCCCCGCCTGAAGAAGACGATCTATGTGTCTTCTGTTGGATTCATCTTCAAAATATGAAACAACGCCTTCAGCAATCTGAGGCCCGATCTCATCGACGGCCATCAGTTGTTCCTCCTTTGCCGCACCGAGGGCCTCGATATTCTTGAACACCTCCGCCAATCGTTGGGCAATATGCTCGCCAACGTGCCTAATGCCGAGGGCGTAAATGAATTTAGAAAGGGTGGTGTTTTTGCTTGCCTGAATGGCCTGAATGAGGTTGGCTGCAGATTTTTGAGCGAATCTGTCCAGTCCGAGAAGGTCTGCATGGTGCAGATTGTAGAGATCTGCGGGTTCCTTGATCATGTTCCCTTCGATGAGCTGGGCCAAAATTTTTTCTCCAAGACCGTCAATATTCATGGCCCCCTTGGATACAAAGTGTCTCAGGGATGCCCGTACCTGCGCCGGACAGTTGGGGTTAGGGCATCTCCATACCACTTCCGCGGAGTTCTTCAAAATGGGTGTGCCGCAAACCGGACACCTGGAGGGCATGAAAAATATTTTTTCGGTACCGGTTCTCTCATCAATGAGCGATTTGACCACCTCGGGAATGACATCGCCCGCTCTCTGGACAATAACGGTATCTCCTTCCCGGATATCCTTTTTTTCGATCTCCTCCTGGTTGTGCAGGGTCGCCCGTTTGACGGTGACGCCCCCGATCTCTACGGGCTCCAGATGGGCCACGGGTGTGAGGGCGCCGGTTCGACCGACCTGAACATCGATCTTCAGGATTTTGGTGGTTTCCTGGGTTGGTTTGAACTTAAAGGCAAGCGCCCACCGGGGACTCCTGGATTTTTCACCGAGACGTGCCTGGAGTATCCTCCGGTTGACCTTGATAACGGCCCCGTCGATCTCAAATGGGAATTTCGTCCTGATCTCCTCAAGTTCATGGCAGTAAGCGGTCACCTCCTCCAGGTGTTTGCAGACTCTGATATAGGGCCGATTGACCCTCAGCCCCCATTGTTGAAGGGTCATCATGAGTTCCATCTGGGTGTCAAAAGAGATCCCTGTCATGCGTCCGACGCCGTAACAAAACATGTTGAGGGGCCTCTTTGCGGTAATTCTGGGGTTGAGTTGTCTGAGAGAGCCTGCCGCCGCATTCCTTGGGTTTGAAAAGACCTGGACTCCCTTGGCTAGATTACGTCTGTTGAGCTCTTCGAAGTCGGCGATTTCCATGTAAACCTCTCCCCTTACATCCAGTAATTCGGGGATCATGGGCCCGTCCTTGGGTTGCGTGAGGAGGAGAGGAACACTCATGATGGTCTTTACATTGGCCGTGACATCTTCACCCAAAAAGCCGTCTCCCCTCGTCGATGCGACGGCAAGCCGCCCCTTTTCGTAAACCAGTTCCACGGCCAGGCCATCCATTTTGGGTTCTACGGTATAATCCAGCGATGCGTCGTTTCCTAGAAATCTTTTGATTCGGGCATCAAACTCCGCGATATCCTGATCACTGAAGCCGTTTGCCAGGCTCAACATCGGCACACCGTGCCTGACCTGTGAAAAGGCCTTCCGGGGCTCCGCCCCGACGCGCTGTGTCGGGGAGTCCGGTACGATCAGGTGTGGATGGGCCTTTTCCAGTTGAAGCAATCTCTGGAAGAGCCTGTCGTACTCCGCATCGGTGATTTCAGGATCATCCAGGGCATAGTAGCGATGGTTATGGTATCTGATTTTTCCCCTGAGTTCCTCGATCTCTTGTTCGATTTCATCCATAATCTGCGTGTTCCCTCTGAAATGCCTCGTGAAAAATTCTACGAGGTTCCGGTTGATGTTCAGTATGGCACTGCAGGGTTGGTTTACTGGTTCCCCTATCGGCTCAAAACGGTCGGCGGACCTGAGCCGATGCCAATTCAAAGAGGACTTCCCCCGCCGTTCGGGTGGCATTCCTGAACCGCGGATCTGAAAAGCCGTGACGCCATTTCATGTCGGCCAGTTCATCAGAGACGATCAGCAATCCAGCGAGTCTCACACCACGAAAAAGGGCTACTGTCATTAAGGCGGACATTTCCATCTCGACCGCCAGGAGTCCGAGGTTCCTGTAAGCCGCTATTTTCGAAGGTGTTTCCCTGTAGGGTGCGTCTGTTGTCCAGATTCCGCCCGTCCTAACTGTCTGCCCCCTCTTCTTGAGGGCCGTCTCGATCATGTTGTTGAGCTCCAGGTCCGTGGCCGGATCTCTGTCGCCCAGGGGATAATGGGAGGAAGTCCCTTCCTCAATCAGGGCGTTCGTGGGAATAACGAAGTCTCCGATCTTGAGATCGGTCTGGAGCGACCCGCACCAGCCGAGGACCCAGATCCTTTCAGCCCCAAGGGTAATCACTTTTTCGAGCCCCATGACGGCCTGGGGGGCCCCTAGGAAGGGGCCGAAAAGGCTCAAGCCACGGGAATCACCCTTTGCTGAATAGAGCTTAAAGAAATCGAGATTACGGCAAAAAAATTGTCCCTGGCCCTGGAGTTTGATCAGATTGTCAAGGTCCGCCTTGATCAATACCTGCAGGGCATCGGGTCCGATGCGGGGATCCCTTTTCGACCTCGAAGGCCGAATAAGTCCCTCTTCGCGCACCGTTTTATGAAAGGATATGACCATGTTATCTCAGTAAAGGAAACCATTTTGAACAGGCCGTGATTATTGGAGACCTATGGAAAACAGGTCAATATTAGATAGTTGAGCCAAGTATGGCAACTTGAAAAACAAATTATCGTTTTGGGATCACCATGGGCCCGTACGAAAGAAAGATTTTTTACATTAGATGCTATTAATATGGTAAGGTTATTGGTTAAGATTGTTTGGCGCCCGCCGGGAGATCTCATTGGCGGCTGGGTGGGTTGATGAATCCCTTCACCACCGGGCGTAATGACGTGTTTCTGCATGCTTTCAGTCCCCGTGGTTCGTGCGAATCCGGGTGAAGCGTTTCGGGATGAGGGATCGGTGGACGGCGTTAAAGCCTTATGTATCTCGATTCTTTTTCCTTGACAGAAATTAAATAAAAAACTTAGTTTGTACGATTACGTATTTGCCATTAAGGGTCTACCCTGAGATGTTTGAAAGTCTGTCTGAAAAATTAAATAAAACTTTTAAGGTCTTAAGAGGGCGTGGTAAATTAAGTGAAAAGAATATCCAGGATGCCCTCAAGGAAGTCAGACTGGCTCTGCTGGAAGCGGATGTCAATTATAAGGTCGTAAAAAATTTTATTGAAGATATCCGCCATCGTGCCCTGGGGCAGGAGGTCCTTGACAGCCTGACTCCGGGTCAGCAGGTCATCAAGATAGTGAACGCTGAGTTGATGCGGCTGATGGGTGGGGACCACCAGGAGCTCAATCTCTCCGGCAGGACCCCTTTTTCTGTCATGTTGGTCGGACTCCAGGGATCAGGCAAGACGACAACCGCGGCAAAGCTGGGACTCTATCTTCGAAAACGCGGGAGAAATCCATTTCTGGTTCCGGCGGATGTCTACAGGCCTGCTGCCATTGATCAGCTCAAAAAGCTGGGCAGCCAGCTCCAGCTCCCTGTTTTCTCAACGGATGCTCGAAGCCGCCCAGAGGACATCTGCGGGAATGCCCTCGCCGGATCGAGAGATGTCGGCGCTGACATCCTGCTTGTTGATACGGCCGGCCGACTTCATATTGACAAGGATCTCATGGCCGAGCTGCAAAGAATCAAGGAAAGGATTGTCCCCACTGAAATTCTGCTCGTAGCGGATGCCATGACCGGACAGGACGCCGTCAATGTGGCCAAGCAATTTGATGAGGCGCTGGATATTTCCGGGGTCATTCTCACCAAGATGGAGGGAGATGCAAGGGGTGGAGCGGCCCTGTCATTGAAGGCCGTCACCGGCAAACCGATCAAATTTATTGGAGTAGGGGAAAAACTTGATGCCCTTGAACCGTTTTTCCCGGACCGAATGGCCTCACGAATTCTGGGCATGGGCGATGTGCTCTCGCTCATTGAAAAGGCTCAGGACGCCTTTGATGAGAAAGAAGCGCGGAAATTAGAGAAAAAGCTCAAGAAGAGGGAATTTGATCTTGAGGATTTCCAGGGTCAACTCAAACAAATCAAAAAATTGGGATCCCTGGAGCAGATCCTTGGAATGCTGCCCGGTATGGGGCAGCTCAAGCAATTGAAAAAATTGAAGCCGGATGAAAAGGAGTTGGTCAAGATTGAGGCCATTATCAATTCCATGACCAAGGATGAGCGGCGTCAATACAAAATAATCAATGGGAGCAGAAGGAAAAGGATTGCACGTGGAAGCGGCACGACGGTGCAAGATGTGAACCGCCTTTTAAAAAACTTTGCCCAGACCAAAAAAATGATGGAGAGTTTTACGAAAAAGGGGATGCCGAACATGTCTTCAATCTTTCATTGAAATAGAAGGAATACCTAGCATCTATACAACAAGGGGGTGATAAATTAAATGGCAGTGAGGATCAGATTGGCAAGATTGGGAGCCAAAAAGAAACCGTATTATCGTCTGGTGGCGGCCGATTCGGAGTCACCCCGGGATGGAAAGTTTCTGGAAATCCTGGGTACATATGATCCGACAAAGGAACCGGCCCAGATATCGGTCCAGAAAGAAAAGATCAATCAGTGGTTGGAAAACGGGGCTAGTCTATCAGAATCAGCAAAGGCCATACTCAAGGATCAGGGGGTGGTGTAGGATTCCATTAGGGTGAAATGAAGGGACGGGGTTGTGATTTCATGAATGGAGGTGAATATGATGAAGGAGCTGATTGGATATATCGCCAAGGCACTGGTGGACAAACCGGAAGAAGTGGTCGTTACCGAAATAGAAGGAGAGCAGACCTCTGTGATTGAATTAAAGGTCGCCAAGGAGGACTTGGGAAAGGTCATCGGCAAGCAGGGTCGCACTGCGAGAGCCATGCGAACCATACTCAGCGCGGCATCCACCAAGATCAACAAGCGATCTGTTTTGGAGATCATCGAGTAGGCTTTGAATGACATTGCTCGGGAAAACCTGCTCCTCATAGGAAAGGTCATTCGTCCACACGGACTGATGGGGCAACTGAGGATTTGGTCCTATGCTGAATCCCATGCGTCTTTATCAGACGTCGTGGGCGTCTTTCTTGAGGACAGTTCGGGTGAAATCCACAACTACGAGGTCATAACCCTTAAGCCTCATAAGCGCTTCTTTTTGATGAGCCTGCGAGGTCTAACCTCTCTGGAGGAGGCGGAAAAGTACAGAGGCGCAGGGATCTATATCGACAAGCGCGACCTGAAGGCCACGGAAGAGCATGAGTATTTCTGGCATGAACTCATAGGCCTTGCCGTCTATCTGAAGACGGGTCCGTATATCGGCACCCTGAGTCATATTTTGCCCACGGGTGCTCATGATATTTATGTGGTGCGGGAGGGTGAGAAGGAGATCTTGATTCCCGCCATACAGGACGTGGTAAAGGAGATAGACCTGACCAACGGTCGGGTGATTATCGAGGAATTAGAGGGGTTGCTGGATCTGAATGAGGTTTGATATTCTCACGCTTTTCCCAGGCCTTTTTTCTTCCTTTCTTCATGAAAGTATTATCGGTCGTGCTTTCAAAAAGGGATTATTGGATATCAGGCTCACGGATATCCGTTCCTTTGCGAGGGGGGGGCATAAGGTCACTGACGATCGTCCTTACGGCGGTGGAACAGGTATGGTGATGAAGGCCGGCCCGATTTTCAGGGCACTGGAATCCATCGAGAGAGATCTTAAAGACTCACTGGTTATCCTGCTCACCCCACAGGGAAGAACCTTTGATCAAGACACGGCCTGGGAATTATCCCAGGTCCAACATATTGTCCTTATCTGCGGTCGTTATGAAGGCGTGGACGAAAGGGTGAGGACGGGACCCGTGGACCTGGAGTTGTCCATAGGAGATTATGTCCTCAGCGGGGGGGAACTGGGCGCAATGATTGTGGTTGATGCGGTTTCCCGGCTCATTCCCGGCGTCTTGGGAAACGAGGAATCAACCCGGGAAGATTCCTTTGAGGATGGGCTTCTGGAATATCCCCAATATACCAGGCCGAGGGTCTTTAGGGACAAAGAGGTCCCGGAAGTCCTATTGTCAGGGGATCATGAAAAGATCCGGATCTGGCGAAGAACGGAGGCCTTAAAGAGGACCCTGCAACGGAGACCGGACCTCCTGAAAGCGGCCCGGCTCAAGGAAGAGGACCGGGCTATTCTGGCAAGGCTTATGTACTAATAGGAATCCTTTCCGGGTATATGTCATGGCCGTGTAAAGTTGTCTTTTCCTGAGGAAGAAATTCGAGAAAGGGTAGATCGTCTTTTTTTGATGAAACTCTATATCGGTTTGGTTCATTACCCGGTTTATAACAAGAATGATCAGATAATTGCCTCGGCCATTACCACATTCGACCTGCATGATATTTCAAGGCTGGGAAAGACTTATGGCGTAAAGGGGTTTTTTGTCATCACACCTTTGGCGGATCAGCGCAAATTGGCAGAGCGTGTGATCAGACATTGGCTGCAGGGCTATGGGGCCAAGTATAATCCGAATCGAACGGCTGCCCTCGAACTGGCGATCATTTCCCCGTCGATTGATGATTCGATGGCGGAGATCGCAGGGTTGGAGGGGAAACGTCCCGTCCTGATTTCAACAGATGCGTCCAAGCAGGAAAGAGGGTCCATCACCTATTCAGATGTCTCTGCGTTGCTCCGCTCGGAAGCCGTCGTTTTTCTGTTGTTTGGAACCGCATGGGGTCTGTCGGAGGAGGTTATTGACCGGTCGGACTATACTCTGAACCCTATCGAAGGACGAACAGGATACAACCATCTCTCCGTTAGAGCGGCGACCGCAATCATTCTGGATAGGTTGACAGGTTATTATGAATGACGTGGTTTGGACAATAACTCATCGGTCTGCCGTCATTTTTTTTGATAAGCAGTTGGAAGGAGACAGGATTTATGAACATTATTGAACAGTTGGAAAGAGAACAGATGCGGATGGATATGCCCGAGTTCAAGGCGGGCGATACGATCAGGGTCCATGCGAGGATAAAAGAAGGAGACAAGGAAAGGATCCAGGTCTTTCAAGGTGTCGTCATCCGCAAGAGGAAGGGAAACACGGGCGCCACTTTTACGGTTCGAAAGGTTTCTTATGGCGTTGGTGTTGAAAGGATTTTTCCGCTCCACTCGCCTTCAATCGATAAGATTGAGGTCCTCACGAGAGGCAGAGTGAGACGAGGGCGCCTGTATTACATGAGAAAATTGCGGGGCAAGGCCGCTCGAATCAAGGAAAAAAGAACACAATAAAGAAATAAGTTTCAGACAGTTGATTACTTCAGCCGATAACCTGCCACTTTTCCCCGAAAGCGCCTTCTCCCCGAAGGGCGATACGCTGTTTTACGAATCATCGGCCCGAAAGGACGGGTATGGTTTGATTGCTGGAGTGGACGAGGCGGGGCGAGGGCCTCTCGCTGGACCGGTCGTCGCCGCGGCGGTCATTCTTGCGGAGGATAGACCTCTTACGGGGATCAAGGATTCCAAGAAAATGACAGCAAGGGCCCGGAAAAAGGCCTTTTCACTTATTGTAGATAGTGCCGTTGCAGTAGGCGTTGGGGTCGTTTCCCATAGATATATTGATCGTGCAAACATCCTGAAGGCGTCCTTGGAGGCCATGCGTCGGGCCGTGTTGTGCCTGGATCCAGCACCGGAATATCTCCTTGTGGACGGCATTCAGACCATTCCCCTTGGCATTGCGCAGAGAAGTCTGAAAAAAGGGGATCAATTGAGTCTAAGTATTTCCGCAGCCTCTGTCATAGCCAAAGTCTATCGGGACAGAATTATGGTCTCTCTTCACAGCGCATACCCTATGTACGGTTTTCTGCGGCACAAAGGATATGGAACGGCCTCTCATCTGACGGCACTCCGGGAGTACGGACCTTCCCCGATTCACCGTTTGACCTTCCGAGGGGTGTGTTGATATGACGAGAGAGAGGCTTGATCTAGGTAGACTTGGCGAAGATCTGGCCTTGCAAAAGATAAAGCGGCTGGGATATAAATGCATCAGTCGCAACTATAGATGCCCTCTGGGAGAAATCGACATCATTGCCAAAGACGACGATACCCTGGTTTTCCTGGAGATCAAGACAAGAAAAGGGAAATCCATTGGATATGCCAAAGAGGCGGTGGATGCCAGAAAGAAACGACAACTCTCTAAAGTGGCGCTTGCGTATATGAAGGCCCATGATTGCTTTGGTGTAAAGTCGAGATTTGATGTCGTGGCCATCAATTTGAGAGGGCGGGAAAAGGAAATCGAGGTTGTCAAAGACGCCTTTGAACTCTCTTACTGATTGAGGCGCATGGCATGGCAAAAGGCAACAAATCGGCCATGGGCATGAACAAACGCTCGGGCCGCCCCGATAAGGATTACGGCACCCTTTATATTGTCGGCACCCCAATAGGCAACCTCGAGGATATCACCCTGAGGGCCTTGAAAGTCCTTAAAGAGGTGGAGGTGATAGCGGCGGAAAGTGTGCGGCATTCACGAGGACTCTGCAGCCACTACGGCATTCGCACAAAACTAATCAGCTATAATCAGCACAACCAAAAAATTAAAGGGGCTGAACTTATTTCGAGACTCAAGTCCGGAGAAAGCGTTGCCCTTGTAACCAATGCCGGAACGCCCGGTGTATCGGATCCGGGCGTCATGTTATCATCACAGGCGCTTGAAGAGAACATCAGAGTTTCTCCGGTGCCGGGGCCGTCTTCGGTCGCAGCCGCCCTCTCGATTTCAGGTTTGAGGGGGGATAAGTTTGTTTTCATGGGGTTCCTGTCCCACAGGGCAGGGAAGAGACGGAAGGAACTTGAGGGGTTGACATCGGAAAGCCGGACGATGGTCTTTTTCGAGGCGCCTCATCGCCTCAGGGATATGCTGGGAGATCTTAAAGGAATCCTTGGAGACCGAAGGATTGTCATCGTTCGTGAGATGACCAAACTCTACGAGGAAACCATAAACGGCTTCATCTCAGAAATCATCGACGTGCTTGGGAATGATCAAATAAAAGGAGAGTTTACCCTGGTTGTACCGGGAAATGACCGGACGGAGGATGGCCGTTCCCTGTCTCGCGAAGCGGAAATGAAAATAGGTGACCTGTTGAAAGAGAACGGTTTGAGCGTCAGAGATATCGCCAAGAAGATCGCCTCGGAGGACAAAGTATCTTACAGAAACGCCTATCGGGCTTGCCTGGCCTTTAAAAATGAGGCAAATCGGACCGAATAACATCCTGAGCTTACTATTGATATGAGAATCCAATGAAAACTCGGGATTCCAGAATTCATTAAACCGCGCGGATGAAAAATAACGAACTGTATTTGATTCGCTCTAACTGCCTGACGGATACGTACGTCCATTTTGATGGTATTCGCCCCTTTTCAGACTTTAGCGGACCGCAGTGCTGTTATTCTTGGTTCCCCGCGCTCATACTATGGAATCAAAAGCCCTTCTTAAAATAAATAACGAATTGGGTCTTCATGCTCGTTCTGCGGCAAAAATTGTAGCTCTAACCGGCGAATACAAGGCGGCCCTTTTTCTTAAAAAGGACAATCATGAAGTAGATGGCTCCAGTATCCTGGCTATATTGACTTTGGCCTGTCCAAAGGGGACCGAGATAGAAGCGAGGGCGGTCGGTGAAGAATCGGAGCGCCTCATGGCCGCACTGGGTGAACTTTTTGAGCAGAAGTTTGGTGAAGGTAAATGACAGAAAAGGAGTTAAATAAAAATGTTACGCTGCATGGCATTGCCGTTTCGCCGGCGATCATCATTGGGAAGGCCCATCTCGTAGACAGGTCCAGGGTAAGGATACTGTATCAGTATCTTATCAGCGATGAGCATGTCAAACAGGAGGTTGCCCGGTTCCAGGAGGCCCTGGAAAAAACCAAGGAGCAGATTATTACGGTCAAGAGCAGGATGCCGGATCACATCAAGCAGCATGCCTTTATCCTCGATACCCACTTGATGATTCTAGACGATACCATGTTTTCCAAGGCCACCGTCAATACCATCCTGAAGGAGAAAATCAATGCCGAATGGGCACTGAAGAAGTCGGTTCAGGATATTGAACAACTTTTTGACCAAATCGATGATCCCTATATCAAGGAGCGGTTCAGCGATGTCGAAAATGTTGCCGAGAGGATTTTGAGACAACTTGCCGGGAAGAACCAAGAGAGTCTCTTTGAAATTAATGACCGGGTTATTATCGTTGCCCACGATCTGTCTCCCGCGGATACGAGTGTTCTCAACCCTGGCAAGATTCTGGGTTTTATCACCGATGTGGGAGGGCGAACCTCACATACGGCCATCATGGCAAAATCTCTGAAGATTCCTGCGGTTGTCGCTCTTGAGTCCGTCACCCGTCAAGTGCAGGAAGGAACATTGCTCATCGTGGACGGCAACAGCGGGGAAGTTATTATCAACCCGGATGACGAAACCATAATCCGTTACCAGGAAAAACAGCTTCAGCACGAATTATACGAATCGAGTATTATCAGGGTCAGTCACCTTCCGGCTGAAACCACAGACGGCCACCGGGTCGTAACGATGGCCAATATTGAATTTCTTGAAGAAGTGGTCTTGGCAAAAGACCATGGCGCTGAGGGTATCGGCCTTTACAGGACGGAATTCCACTACCTGAGGAGTGATATCCTGCCGAAGGAGGAGGAACTCTTTGAAGATTACAGACAGGTGGCGGAGATTATCGCTCCTGAACCGGTAACCATCCGTACCCTGGACGTAGGAGGAGAAAAATTCTCGAAAAGGCTGGGGTTTACAAAAGAAATGAATCCCGCCCTGGGTTTGAGGGCGATCCGATTATGCCTGAAAGAAAAAGAGATCTTCAGGGTTCAGTTACGCGCAATCCTGCGGGCCAGTGCATTCGGAAATGTCAAGATACTCTTGCCCATGATATCCGGGTTGCAGGAACTCATGGAAACCAAGCAGATTATGCATGAAATTATGGAGGAGTGCGACAGCCAGGGCATAGACTATAATCCGCATATCAAGGTCGGGATCATGATCGAGATCCCTTCGGCCGTTGCCGTTTCTGATATCCTGGCCAGGCATGTGGATTTTTTCAGTATTGGAACCAATGATCTTATCCAGTATGCCCTTGCCATTGACAGGACCAACGAAAGCGTCGCCTATATGTACCAGCCCTTCCATCCTGCCATCCTCAGGATGATCCGCCAGGTCGTTGAGGGGGCCGAAAAGGGCGGCATCCCAGTGGCCCTGTGCGGTGAAATGGGTGAGGATCCCCTTTGCACTTTTTTCCTCGTTGCGCTGGGTATTCAGGAACTCAGCATGAATGTGGCCGGCATTCCATTGATCAAAAAACTCATCCGCTCCATGTCCCTCGCCGAGGCAAAGGCCAATTTGGAGAAAATCTTCAAGCTGGAAAGGGCGGCCGAGGTGCGTGAATTTATATTGAGACAGATGGAACCATTCAAGGCCGATCTGGGTTGGAAAGATCTTTACGGCCGACTCTACTGAGGTGGGGCCTGATGGGTTGGAAATGAGAGACGATCTTTCTTGGACACGATAACAGCGTGATGAGATTTTCATGGACAAGGCAAAAAAAATTATTTGTAGAAACAAAAAGGCACATTTCGACTATTTTGTAGAGGAGGTTTTTAATGCCGGGATCGTCCTTTTGGGGCCGGAAGTAAAATCCCTCAGGGATGGACGGGCAAACCTGGTGGACAGCTATGGCAAGATCAAAAAGGGAGAGGTCTTTCTGCACAATATGCATGTCAGCCCATATCCTTTTACCCGGTACATGGAAATTGATCCCATGAGGACGCGAAAGCTCCTCCTTTCAAAAAGGGAAATCAAACGCCTCATCGGCAAGACCGAACAAAAAGGCTATTCTCTTGTTCCCCTGGAAGTCTATTTCCAGGGCCCCTGGGTCAAGGTGAACCTTGCCCTTGCGAAAGGAAAAAAGAAGGTGGACAAACGACAGTCCATTAAGGAAAAAGACTTGAAACGCGAGCTGGATCAGAGCAGGAAAAGACAGGGGCATTGACTCTTATCAATAGGATGGTTATTATAAACTAAGTAAAAAACAACCAGAAAGGGGGCGAAACGGGTTCGACGGGGGTAAAGAAGCTTAGGTTGCATGCCGAGATTCCATCTGACTCGTATAAACGGTGGGATAAATACAAACGCAGACGATTACGCGTACGCTCTAGCCGCTTAAGACGGCTAGCGTCCTTCCGATCTTTTCCTGCGGGAACGGTTAAGGGCGTCGACTAAGCAGGATAGCTGAACCGATTAGCCAGTGGATCGGGGACGCGAAAATTACACCGGCTAGCCCCTTGGAAACTTCGCCCGATAAGGATCCAAGGCGCGAAAACTCAATATGGGGATATGTATGTAGATGCCT
>JBMNCO010000095.1:0-2824 GCA_049366815.1 Desulfatiglandales bacterium
CCGCTGGTCACTTCAGAAAGGGAGCATGATTTCCACACAGTTATTGGAAAGGGCTGAATTCATACAGAGAAGGAAGATAACACCGGTGCACTATTTTACGAGTATCACGGCAAACTACTTACCCAAGGCCAGGGTCCTGGCCAAATCAGTGAAGAGGCATGATCCCGGGGCCGTTTTTTTCCTCATGCTTTCGGATCGCATGCCCGAAGGCGTCAAGATTGAAGACGAACCCTTTGACAGGGTCATCTCCATCGACGATCTGGGCATCCCGGACAGGGATGCCTGGATCTTCAAGCATACGGTGGTTGAACTCTGCACGGCCGTCAAGGGGGCCGCGCTGGTCCACATCGCCGAAACGACTCATGCCGACAAGATCGTCTACTTCGATCCGGACATTGCGGTCCTCCATTCACTTGATGCATTGTCACGGATCCTGGAAAAGACCAGTATCGCCTTGACGCCCCATCAGGTCTGTCCGGACACGACGTATGAGGCCATCGTGGACAACGAGATCTGCAGCCTGAAACACGGTATCTACAACCTGGGGTTTCTGGGCGTTCGAGCGACCCCCGAGGGCATGCGGTTCGCGCGGTGGTGGCGGGACCGGTTGCTGACCTTGTGCTATGACGACATCCCGAACGGTCTTTTCACGGACCAGCGGTGGGCCGATCTGGTCCCGGCCTTCTTTGATGACGTCACCATTATCCGGGACAAGACCTACAATGTCGCCACATGGAACCTCACTCACCGTGAGGTGCGTTCAGATGGGGATGGGGTGTTGACGATCGAGGGCTCACCGATCAAATTTTACCATTTTTCAGGTTTTGATTCGGGTGACCAAAAGGTCATGTTGAGGAAGTACGCCGATAAAAACAGCCCGCTGTTTGATCTGAGGAAATGGTATATTCAGGAGATGCGGAAAGAAGGCCAGCGGGAATTCGGGGACCTGCCCTGCGTGTATTCATTTTACTCAAACGGCGAGAAGATCACGGATACAGAAAGGAAGGTCTATCGATCCAGACAGGATCTGATCGCGGCCTTTCCCGATCCGGCCCTGGTGACGGAAGACAAACACTGCTACTACTGGTGGTTCAGGGCGGAATTCAAGGACCCCGAGGCCGCGCTCCATTCTGTTGAGAACCCGTCTCAGGGGACCTACAACCAGGTGATGCGTTTTCTGTATCGCCACCCGACACTGAAAAATGTCTTGAAGACGATTTGGATCTCCCTGTCTCGTGTTACGGCCGGGATCAGAAGACTGAAATGTGTCATTGGAATGAGATAAGCCATGCACCTGAGTTCACTCGATAACATGCGATCCTTCCGCAACCGGTATCTGAGCGGTAAAGAGGATCAGCCGCTGAGGATCCTCGATCTGGGCAGCATGGCCATAGGCGGCAGCTACCGGCCGATATTCGAGGAAAAGCCTTGGGACTATATCGGTGTGGATCTGGCTTCGGGGGAAAATGTGGACCTGGTCCTTTCAGACCCCTACAACTGGCTGGAGATCGATTCCTGTTCCATGGACGTGGTCATATCGGGCCAGACCTTCGAGCACATCGCGTATTTCTGGAAGACCATGACCGAGATTGCCAGAGTCCTCAGGCCGGGCGGGCTGTGCTGCATCATCGCGCCTTCCGGAGGTCCTGAGCACAGATATCCGGTGGACTGCTGGCGCTTTTACCCGGATGGATTCCGGGCACTGGCCGAATACGCCGGCCTGGAAACCCTGGACGTGGAGACGCACTGGGAATCACAGGGTTACACGGACGACAGCGACCGGTGGGCCGATACCGTCCTCGTGGCCAGAAGGCCAGAAAGAAAGGAGCCTGCCGAAGAAGAGGCGGAACATCTCTACCGCCGGGAGATCGATGTCGAGGCGGAGGACTCCCTGAGCAAGATCGTCAGACACGTCGGACCTGAAAAAAAGGTGTTGGAACTAGGCCCCGCCACCGGGTATCTTACGAAATACCTCAAGGAAAAATTGGGCTGCGTGGTTCACTGTATTGAGGTGTCGGAAAAAATGGCCTCCGAAGCAGAACAATTCTGCGAGCGTATGGTGGTGGCGGACATCAATGCCGTGCAACTGGAAGAGCAGTTCGCCGGGCATCAATATGACACGATTATTATCGCCGATGTGATCGAGCATCTCCGGGAGAACGAGAAGACCCTGCGCTCATGCCGCGAGCTGTTGAAGCCCGACGGCCGGTGCATTCTCTCCTTCCCGAATATCGCCCACGCCTCCATTATAGGAGGCCTCCTCAGGGGCCGGTTCGACTATACCCCGGAGGGACTCCTGGACAGGACCCATGTGCGGTTTTATACCCGATCCAGCATGACCGCGCTCCTGAAAAAATGCGGCTTTTCGATCGTGGAGACCGAGAGGCTCACAAGGCTCCCGGAGGACACGGAAATCGGAGATTCACTCGGGGATCTCCCTTTTCCGCTGCAAAGACTGATCCTCGGTATGGACGACGCCCTGACCTATCAGTTCATTTTCGTCTGCGGGCAGGGCATGGCCTCCGGAGGCGGGGACCGGGAGTCGGACAGGGACGCTCCCCACGCCATAGATTTGAGACGCCTTCACCTGCAAGGCCTGCAAGGGCGCATTGCAGAGTTGGAAGAAGCGCTTTCACAGACCCGGGATTTGGCCATCGAGCGTTTAAACACCCTTCACGAACACGAGCGACGGATCCAGGAATATGACGAAGCCTTGTCATACGCCCAAAGGCTCGCGTATGAACGGCAGGATGAAATTGAAAGGCTCAAAAATCAATTAGGGTACAAAATCTATAAGAAGATAAGAGGTTTTTTGAAAAAATAG
>JBMNCO010000096.1:0-3608 GCA_049366815.1 Desulfatiglandales bacterium
AAAACCTTTTAGAACAGTGAAGGAGGGTTTGCACATGGCGAAAGAGAGACGTTTCACGGACCCCCACGAAGTACCGGCCATTCCAGGAACCGAGGGATGGGAGGAGATGTATCCTTACTATTACCGGTTCGGCAAAGGCGCAACAGAACGGGAGAAATATGAGAGCAACCAGTTATGGTTCTACGACGGTGTCCACTACCCGGTGCCGATGCACCCCCTGGACATCATATGGGATGATATGTGGCATCTTACGCTTTCCGGATTTGTCAGCAAGGTCTTTGCCATTCCCAACTCCAACGGAATCGATCACCGCATCCTCAACGGGTACATCTATCTGAGCGGGACATTCCCACCCAAAGAGGAAGAAGAAAAAAGGCTCCCCTACGTTCAGGCCAGGACGGGACACTACTATGAAAAGTACGAGGAACTCTACGAGTACTGGCTGAAAAAGATGATGGAAGTCATCAATGAAATGAAGGAAATTCATTTCCCGGCCACTTTGCCCTGGGTCGCCGATGATGCCTATGTCTTTGAGCATAAAGGATACTTCGAAGCGGACGAGATCCTTCGCAATTATGACCGAATCATCCAACTGGCACAACGGGCGTGGCAGTTGCACATGGAAATGGACGGCCTGGCTTACGGGGGATACGTCAATTTCATCTACACCATGCGTGATCTGTTCCCGGGAATCAGCGACAAGGCGATCGGTAAGATGCTGACCGGGTTCACAGGAGAGATGTTCCGGCCTCCAGCCGAGTTGGCAAAGCTGGCAAGGCTGGCGATAGACCTGGAGATCGAAGAGACACTCCTTAAAAGCGATAAGTGGACCGAGATGGCTATGGAACTCGCCCGTTCCGAGCCCGGAAAGGAATGGCTGGAGAAGGTCGAAGAGGTGCGGGACCCCTGGTTTGAGATGAGCATCGGCGGCGGGTGGCATCACATGGATGTGGCCTGGAACGACAACATGGATGTTCCTCTTGCCCACATCAAGAACTACGTTCAGCGACTAAAGAAGGGAGAGGAGATCGAGCGCCCCGTCGACAAGGTGGAGGAGGAAAGCCGGCGCGTGGCGGCTGAGTACCGCAGCCTGATCCCCAATGAGGAAGACCGGAAGATCTTTGAGGAACGGCTGGAATTGGCAAAAAGGGTATCCATCTTTCCTGAAAGCCACCAGTTTTATATCGAGAACTGGTTCCACGCCCTGTTCTACCGCAGGGCAAAAGAACTGGGACAGATGTTCGTGTCACGCAATGTGCTGAAGGAACAGGAAGATATCTTCTATCTGAATCGATTTGAGATCTATCCCATTCTTTACGATGTCCTGGCCTCCTGGTCTACAGGGGTCCCTGCAATCGCCCAATACGAGCTGCCGACCAAGATCGAGCGCCGCAAGGAAATCTACAACAAGTTCAAGCAATGGTCGCCGCCCCCCGCGCTGGGGGTTGCCCCCGAGGTCGTCACCGAGCCCAATCAGATCGTCCTGTGGGGGGTCACTTCGGAAAAAATCGACATGTGGCTGGCGGCTTCGGAAACCGCAGACACCGAGATCACCGAGCTTCGTGGATTTGCGGGATCAGCGGGGATCATCGAGGGCACCGCCCGCGTCTGCATGGAGCTTGAAGACATTGCCAAATTGAAGGCGGGCGATGTACTCGTCGGCCGGATGACCGCCGCCAGCTGGGCCCCTGCGTTCAACGTCATCGCGGCGTGTGTCACCGACATCGGAGGCACCTTTTGTCACGCCGCTATTGTGGCACGGGAATACAATATGCCGGCGGTTGTGGGCGTCGGTAACGGGACCTCCGTAATCAAGAGCGGGGACAGGCTTCGGGTTGATGGGGACAATGGGATTGTCACAATCCTCGAAACGGATTAAAAACAGGCTCGGCCGGACAGGTACGCCGCGCAGCGCACGCCCCTTTTGACTTTCCCTGAGGAGAATGAGGAGACCGAAAATGAGCGATACACCGTGGTTACAACGGTTGGATGCATTGGGCAGTGAGCACAACGATATTGTGGGGAAAAAGTGCGCTCAACTCGGCGAAATGACCCGGGCCGGATTCCGCGTCCCGCCCGGCTATGCCCTTTCATTGGAAGCCTACGGGAGGTTCATGAACGAAAGTGGCGCGGTCGGTGAAGTGAGAAAGTCCCTGAATGACTTCAGGGCGGATCCCGAAGACCCCGCCGATCTCCCCAAATATGATAAGGCGTCCAAGGTCGTCAGGTCCATCCTGGAAAACAAGGAAATGCCCGCGGACATGGCAGAGCTCATCGGACGCTACTACGATGAACTCTGTCTCACCGCCGGGGTCCCCGAGGTCCCGGTGGCCACGCGCTCCGCCGGTCCGTCGAGTCACCCGGGGCAATATGAAACCTTTCTGCACGTCAGAGGCAAGACGGATCTGATGAAGCATATCATCAAGGTATGGTCAAGTACGTTCAATCAACGCTCCATTCACATGCGTCACCGCCTTGGTCTTCCCCTGGACTGGGATCCCATCGGGGTTGCGGTCCTCAAGATGGTCAAGACCAAGGCCGCAGGTGTCATGTTCACGCTGAACCCGTCTAACGGGGACCGTTCCAAGATTATCATACAGGGTAACTGGGGACTTGGGGAGAGCGTCGTGAGCGGTTCTGTGACCCCGGATGAGTGGGTCGTTGATAAGGTCGTCCTGGAAATCAACCAACGCACCATTTCGTTCAAGAATACCATCTGCATGTTTGACGAGCATTCGGGAAAGGTGAGGATGCAGGAGATGCCTCTGGAGATGCAAACCGTCCCCTGTTTGACTGACGGCGAGATCATTGAGATCGCAGGGGTCGGCAAGCGTCTGGAACAGCACTACGGCGCAGCGCAGGACATAGAATGGACGATCGATGAAGATCTGGCCTTTCCTGCGAACATTTTTCTTGTCCAGACCCGACCTGAGACCATCTGGAGCAAGAAAAAAGCGCCCTCGAAACTGAAGACCACCGGAAGCAGCAAGGGGGATGTCATCCAGTTTTACCGCGACCTCAAGGCGTGAACGTCTTGGGCGCGCCGTGCAAGGAAGGATCACTCATGAATGCCGATGAAAAACGCAGTCTCTTAAGCGGAAAAAAAATCTTGATCGTCGATGATGAGGAGGATATTCTTGATCTCCTGACGGAACTCTTGGATGTGTGTCTTCTTGATCGCGCCTCCTCTTTCGAGCAGGCCAGGGCACTGCTTGAAAACAACGTGTATGATGCGGCTGTTCTGGACATCATGGGAGTCGATGGATACGGATTGCTCAAGATTGCCGAAAGCAAAAATATTCCGGCTATCATGCTCACGGCCCATGCGCTTACCAAGGAGGATCTTCTCCGTTCAATCAAGGAGGGGGCTTCCTATTATGCGCCCAAGGATAAAATCAACCGCATCGCGGAATTCATTTCGGATGTGCTCGAGGCCAGAAAGATGCAGAAGAACATATGGGCCCGGTGGTTCAACAGTCTGGGGAGTTACTATGACAACAGGTTCGGGAGTGCCGATTGGAGGGAAATGGAGCAGGAATTCTGGGAGGAAAGGCTGAAGGATTGGGATTCCGACGATTCCGCGAGTTGACGCTGTACCTGCAAATCGA
>JBMNCO010000097.1:0-2716 GCA_049366815.1 Desulfatiglandales bacterium
GAACGGCTACGGGGATGGGACCTCTGAGTCTTGAGCCGATGCGTTCAACCTTGTCTCATACATAGAATGTTCCGCTCCGAGCAGAGGCAGGCATGTTCTCTTCGCTGCGCTCCCTCCGCCGTCCATGGCTCCGGTCGCTGCGGGATTTTGGCCCTTCATCTGTCCTGATTCAGGGCCAAAATACGCCCGCTCCGAGAAAATGCCTGCCCCTGCTCTCCGCTCCATGCGTTGGAAGCACAATGTAAAGATCAGCGTTTTCAAGTGCCTGACTTCATTTTATCCGCAACAGAAAATGGGCTTGTCATGGAAAACCGTGAAGGCCCGGAGACCGTCACCTTCCCTTGAATTCCGGTGCCCTTTTCTCGAAAAAGGCCCGGGTCCCCTCGATCCTGTCCTCGGTAGACATCAGATCGACCATTGTTTCATAGCTGTAGGTAAACCCGTCGAGTCCCCTGTTGACTGCCTCCTTGACGGCCTGCACCGCTAGGGGGGCCGCCTCGGCCACCTCCCTGCAGAGGGCCATGGCCTCCTCCATGAGCCTTTCGTGGGCCACGACCTTGTTGATCAAACCAAAGGACAGGGCCTCACGGGCATCAAAAAATCTGCCTGTCATCATCAGTTCTTTGGCCCTTGCCCGGCCGATCTCCTGGGACAGACGAATGAGTGCATAGGGACAGACAAGACCCAGTTTGGCGCCCGGGAAGGAGAAACGGGCCTCTTCCGAGGCGACCACCATGTCGCACATCAGAACGAAATCGGCACCCGCACCGATGGCCACCCCGTTGACCGCCGCGACCACCGGCTTCTGGAAATGGAGCAAACGGGGATTCTTGAGATGTCTCAGGGACCTTCTAAGGGCGCCGCCGTCCGTCTCAAAGGCGGTCATCTCCTGCCCGGCTGAAAAGGCCTTGCCCGCACCGGTAAGCAGTAGCGCTCTCACCTCATCGTCCTTTTCAAGGGCGTCCAGAGCGGCGTCGAGTTCCTCCGACATTTCAGGGGAGAAGGTATTGAGCCTATCCGGACGATTGAAGGTCAAAACCGCCACACGGTTTCCTTTTTCAAGGGAAATGGTTTGATAATCGCGTTCCATGGTCTCTCCTCGCATTAACGTGTTTCTTTAACAGTATTTTCCCCTGAGTTTGGGTTTTTCGATTTTTCCGGTGGGGCTTCTCGGTACATCATCAAAGATGAAGGCACGGGGACGCTTGTACCGCGGTAAATTTTTTTCACAGAATGCGTTGATCTCTTCCTTGGTGAGGGTCTCACCGTCGATGGTTTTTATGACGGCCGTCACGATTTCTCCCAGTCTTTCATCGGGCGTGCCGATCACAGCCACATCATACACCTTGGGGTGTCGCAGGATGGCCTCTTCCACTTCAGCGGGGAAGATGTTTTCGCCACCGCTGATGACGAGATCCTTTTTCCTGTCGACGAGAAAGATGAAGCCGTCCTCATCCATCCTTGCCAGATCCCCGGTGTGAAGCCAGCCCTTGCGGATCGTTTTGGCGGTTAATTCCGGGTTCTTGTAGTATTCACACATCACCCCGTTGCCTTTGACGATCAATTCACCCACCTGGCCCCGTTCCACGTCTCTGTCCTGTTCATCAACGATACGGGCGCTCCACATCGCGGACGGTTTTCCGATAGCCCCGATCTTGTGTTCATTTTGGATGCCGAGGTGAATAACACCGGGTCCTGCGCTCTCGCTCAGACCGTAGGTCGTATCGTATCGCATGTGGGGGAAGTGTCCTTTTAACCGCTTGACCAGAACGGGGGGTATGGCCTGTGCCCCCATTTGGGTAAAGCGCCAGGCCGTGAGATCATATTCCTCTTTGTGGATTTCCCTCTTGTCCAGGGCTTCGAGCATGTCCAGTGCCCAGGGTACGAGGAGAAAAAGATAGGTTAATTTTTCACCGGCCATGGCCTCAAGTATGTGATCGGGTCTGATCTGTTCGGTAAGCAATACCGTTTTGCCCCCGACGATAAGCAGACCCAGCAGGTGACCGATGGCGAGGTGATAGAGGGGAGGCATCATGAGGAGGCTGTCTTGGTGATTGATATGATTGTTGGTTGCCTCACTGATCCCCGTGCAGAACAGACTGTTGTGGTTGAGAAGCACGGGTTTTGGCGCTCCGGTTGTCCCGGATGTGAAATAGAGGGCGCAGGGTTCCTCATTTTCTAAGGGTAGTTCCGGGAGTTCAGGTAAAGCGCCTTCAGTGAGCGTCTCCAGGTCCTCCATCTCTGCGGTTTGGGCCTGGTCAATGCAGATGTAATGCTCCACGGTGGGCATGGCATGACGGATCGTCCCCAACCGCGCGGCATATTCCCCGTCAAATATAAAAGCGGTCGGGCCCGCCACCTCGGCGCAGTAGAGAATGTCCTCATCTGTAAACCTGAAATTGAGCGGGACGATCCATGCACCTGTCTTTAAGACGGCAAAATAGGACTTGAGCCATCCTATGGAATTCTTGCCCAGGAGAAAGACGGAACGGCCTTTTTTGATGTCTCTTTCCAGAAGGGCGTTGGCCAGTTGGTTGGTTTGCTCATGGAAATGAAGCCAACTGGTTTCGCTCCGGACCTTGGAAATCGGCCTTATTTCCACATAGGCGGTGTCATCGGGATACATACGCGCGTTCTTTTCCACCAGGTCAACGATATTCATTTTGGTTTCTCCTTTTGAAGATTCGGTTCAAAGAAAAAGATCAGGAATCATCCC
>JBMNCO010000098.1:0-2672 GCA_049366815.1 Desulfatiglandales bacterium
CGCTGTTTTTTCATATAATCATCGAGGGCCTCCTGCAGACCTTCAGAGGCGAGAAAGGCGCAGTGCCTGTCCTTCTCGGGCAGGCCACCGAGCACACCGAGGATCATTTCACCCGTGATGTCCGTTACTTCATCAGGACTTTTGCCGTGTGCCAACTCGGCTGCAAAGGATCCGCACACCGTGCTGGACCCGCATCCGTCGGTTTGAAAGGTCGCTGCCTTCACCCTGTCATTTTCGAATTTCAGAAAAAATTCCATGGTGTCGCCGCATGTCCCGGTGACGCGGCTGTACCCGTCGGGATCCTGCATGGCCCCCACGTAAAGGGGCTTCCTCCACCGCTGAAAGGCCACCTCACCGTAGTCGGCCCTTGTCTCCTCAAAGATCTGCTCCTGCAGTTCATTTACAAAATCGTCCAATTCGTCACTCATGTCTTTTCTCCCTCAGGTGCGGATATCCCAACACCATCTTACGCGTTTTTAACCTTGTCATCCCATCTCTTCGGAACTAAACAGGTTGTTCTATCCCTTTCCCCCTCGATCTCCCGGAGGGGCCTCAACCATGCCCCGCCATGGGGGTGCCACAGGCCCTTCTACCTTGTTGCCCCTTCTTGCCTCCGCATGCTTCTCCCCGATCGGAGGTCCCGTTACAATCTCTCATTGACTCCCATCCCCTCGAGGGGGCGCTTCGACCGCTGAAAAGTGATGGGGACAGAAGGGATATTAAGTGATTTCGACATGAATTTCAATCGAAGAGGTCTGCAGTCTTTGGCAAATGAAGCGCGTTTTTCTTTGCCATTTGCCCTCTGTTTCGTCATGATATCTGACATGGATAAGTTTCCAACCCTGTCAGGAGGTTGCTCCCGGACCATGCGATCGCTTTTGTTTTCGGGGTCTTGATGGGCCGTGCAGGGGCTGGGAATTTGATATCGACCGCCTGTCGGTGAACATTTATCATGGCAGAGGGAATGACGACCAAAATGAAAAGAGGCAACGAAAAAGTGAAGAAAACCCATCGGGTGGAAATACGCAATATGGAAATCGACGATCTCCCAAGGGTGTTCCATCTGGGGGAAAGACTGTTCACGTCTCAGAGGGTCCCCAATCTTTATCGCATGTGGGATCAATTCGAGGTGACCAGCATCTTTCAGGATGATCCCGAACTCTGCATTGTCGCTGAAATCGAGGAAACACTCGCCGGCTTTGCGGTGGGGACAACCTATAAAAAGTACCATTCGGCCTGGAAGTACGGCCATCTGATCTGGCTTGGCGTTGATCCCGAATACACGCGGTTCAGGGTCGCCACAAAGCTTTTCAGGAATTTCAGGGACATTGTACAGGACATGGGGGTGCGCATGCTCTTGATCGATACGGATGCCGAGAACGCGCCCGCATTGGAATTCTTTAAAAAGATGGGCTTCGGTAATCCGAGAAATCATATCTATATGACGCTCAACCTCGAAACGGGTTAGTTCCCGTCCGCAAGTAACCGTAGAGTGGGGAGGGGTGCGCCCTTCCTATTCCGCGGGCGACGCTTTCCGTCTGCGACACGAGAGCCGGTTAACCTGGAAAATGATGCATATCGAGCATATTAAAGCAGACCGACTTGAAAAGCTCCTTCAGCAGTTGATCGACATTTACAGCCCTTCGGGGAAGGAGGAGCAGATCCTGGGGTTCATCTATCAATATCTCAGGAGAAGAAATCTGCCCGTTCAAAAGCAGGAAGTGGATGAGCACCGGTACAATCTCATCGTGGCGCCTCCTGAAACGGATATCCATCTGGCCCTGGTCGGACACGTCGATACCGTCACGGCCTTCGATTTTGATCACTACCAGTCTGAGATGATCGGGGACACCGTGGAGGGTCTCGGCGCCGCCGACATGAAGGGGGGGTGCGCCGCAATGATCGAGGCCTTTGTATCACTCTGGGAACAGGGCCGGTCCTCTCTGCCCGTGGCCCTGGTGCTGGTGGTGGGCGAGGAAGAGGATGGCGACGGCGCCCAGGTTCTGGTTCGGGATTTTCGGTTCGACTGGGCCATCGTGGGTGAACCCACCGATCTCAAACCCTGCCTTTCCTGCTATGGGTATCTGGAAATGCACCTGTCTTCCTGGGGAAAACGGATGCACGCCTCTCTGGCAAGATGGGCTCGAAATCCCGTGGTGACTCTTCTTCGCCGGATCCTGGAACTGACACGGCATATCGATGAGGTTCACCCAGAGCTCGTCTACAACATCCGGGACCTTTCCAGTACGGGCTCTGGATTTGCCGTTCCTGAATTTTGTGAGAGCTGGATTGACGTTCACCTCCCACCCACGGCACGGATACCCGATATCATGAATGAGTTCGAAGAAATTCTCGGTGCGGGGGGTGATGCTGGGCCCCAATCCGAATTCCGGCTTCGTTTCAATACCATTGCCCCGGGATTTGAACTTCCTGAAAAGGGACCTGTTGTGGACAGAATCAAGCGTCATTACGCGAAAAAGGCCCTTGCCTGGGCGCCCGTTCCTTTTACGAGCCACTCCGATGCCAACCAACTGTGGCAGTCCGGCATTCGCCCCATTGTCCTGGGTCCCGGGCGATTGGAAAAGGCACATACCTCCGACGAATCAATTTCCTTCGGGCAGGTCTGCCTGGCGGCCGAGCTTTACCATCAGGTTGCCTTGACCATGTTTGAA
>JBMNCO010000099.1:0-3057 GCA_049366815.1 Desulfatiglandales bacterium
TTTGGGAAAGCCCCGTGCTGTTCTTGAGCCTAAACCTCCGGGATTCCGGAAATCAATCATAATCCGAGGTAGTTTTCATGATGGACGAACTCATTGACCTCCTCGATGCCGCCGCCAAGCGCTACCCCATCAAGGCCCTGGCCTCCGAACTCCTCCCGAACAAGCGGGAGGACAAGGCGGAATCCACCCTCCGGGGCGAGCTGAACCGGCAACCCGGCCACAAGCTGGGCCTTGTCACCGCGATCCTTATCATGAAAAAGACAGGCGACCTCCAGGCCCTCGACCGCATCGAGACGATGTTCAACCGGGTCGCCTTTGTCTTGCCCCCGCCCATTCCGAACAGCCTGACCGTCACGGAGCTCCTTGGCCGTATGACCCGGGAGTTCGGCGAACACATGCAGTCAATCTCACAGAGCATCAGGAAGGGCACGGTCACCCGGGATGAGGCCCGCAGAGGCCTCCATGAGCTGACACAGCTCATGGAGCTTTTTCTCATGATGCAGGCCCACCTGGAGGCATTGACATGACACTTTCAACACACAGCCCATGCAGATCGAAAACCCGGGGTATCCGGTATGACGGACCCTATGGCCCGGGGCTTCATTCCTGGACCGATCTTGAGACCCGGGGAAGCTTCACCACCGACGGGCCTGATTTTGAGACGGCCCGAAGAAAGGCAAGGAGCCTGAGAAAGCGATTCGCAGCACTTCCCAGGGAAAAACGGCGGACCTTCGAGCAAGGGGGGCGAGGTGATCAAGGAGGGGCCATGCCCACGGCCAAATGCGAAAAATGCGGCCACCTGTGGAACTGGCAAAATGCCCGGGGAACCCGCCTGAAGGACATGGCCTGCCCCAGGTGCAGGGCCGGAAATGTCAAGCGGGCCGTCTTTGGAAAGGATTACGTCTTTGAACTGGGCTACAAACGCCTCTTTTCCATCCCGGGGACAGGCAAGAGGAACTGTTTGAGTATGAAGACAGGGCGTTGTGTGTTTGGCAGCCAGTTTTTGGGTTAGGGCGGATCCCCCGCTCAATTTCCCGTGCGAAAGGATAAGTGTCCCATCGGAATCAATGACGGAAATGCCTCAGTGCCTCAGAGACAAGGGGGGCATTTAGGATTGTCCCCGCTTGCCTCTCTAAGGCTCGGTGTCTTCACCTATGCCGTGGCATCGGCGTCAAGCCTTACCGGATGCCGCGTTCTTGCCTGCTATGCGACCCAGGACAAAACATGTCGTAAGAAACGCCCCGCTTCCGGCGTAGGCCCTCATTGTGGCTGCTACCGCCCCACCGGCATACAATCTCGGGATGGGCTCGTTGTACACATCCAGGACCTCCGCTTTTGTGTTGATCCGAACGCCGCCGAAGGTTTCGACCACGGCCACCGTGAGCTTGCCCCCGCAAAAGGGCGGTTCCGCTATGGTCCCCATGGCCTTGGTTCTGCCGAAATCCGGGTCTTTCCCTTCCTTGATATTCCGGTTGAATCCAAGCACCGTCTCCTCAACGGCAGTTGGATCAAGTCCCATAGCCTTTGCCAGCTCACCAATAGTCGGCGCCTGCTTGAGCCAGCCGTTCTTGATTTCCGTACTGAGGTCGGCACTGAAGCCGAATCCGATCCCGCCGCCCCCTTCTTTCCTGACCCGTTCGTCAAAGATCACAAAAGCCGCTTCCTGCTTGAGGATCTGAGGAGAAACGACCTGATAGTATGCCGTCTCATTGAAAAAACGCTTGCCCTTCTCGTTGACGAAAACCGCCGGATATTTATAAAGAAAATAGGCACTGGAGAACATGATCGCCTTCTTCCCGGGATCGATTTCTAGGGCTGGAAGCGATGGAGGCAGCTCGACTGTGCCGGTATCCACGATCGGAGAGCCGATCTTTCCGGCCATCATGAGGCCGTCGCCCGTAAGGCCAGGAGCCACAACCGGAACCGCAGTGACCAGCAAGGGAAAATAGCTCTTCACTATCTCCTTGTTCCTTGCAAAACCACCGCTGCCAAGGACCACACCCCGGTTGGCTTTGATGTGGATAACCCCACCTGTCCCCTTTGCTTTCACACCAACAACCCCTCCGGAGGAATCCAGGACAAGTCTTTCTGCCGGTGTCCTGAAGAGGACCTCAATCTTCCTCTTGTTGATCGCGCCTACGAGGGCCATCATGAGGCCTCTTCCCCTTCCCTTGGCGCAGTGTCCCCTCTTGACCGGTTCAGTGACAGCACTGTACTGTTCCTCCAGACCTGAGTAGTAAAGCGTTTCAGGAGTTATCTCCACGCCCTGCCGCATGAGCCAGTCAATGGAATCCGCGGACTTTTCCGACAGGAGGCGAAGAAGGTCAGGGTCGAGAAGCTCCTGATTTGTTGCCATCCAGTACTTGTACATGCCTTCGGGCGTATCCTTAATGCCAGCAGCTTTCTGTATGGCACTGTCTGCGGCATACACGATCCCGCCGCTAATCACTGTATTGCCCCCTGGCATGGGCGCCTTCTCCAGGATTAAGACCTTGGCCCCTGCGTCATGGGCCTCGATCGCTGCTGCAGCACCGGTGCCGCCGAATCCTATGACCACCACGTCCGCCTCTTTGTCCCATTTGGTGGGAATCTCGGCAGCGCCTACCCGCTTCACGCCGAAGGGAAGCCCGGCGACAGCGGCACCACCAAAGGCCGCTGCGCCCCCTGTGGTCTTTAAGAAATCCCGTCTTGTCAGATGTTGCTTTGTATCTTTCTTTCCCATTTCAACCTCCTTCCTGGTGAGGTGATAAGAACTCTATTTTTTTGACCGAAGTATAGCCGGTTTCGCCTTATGGATCAATGGTAAGGCGGATGCGTGATGTGGTAGTCCTTCATTTTATTCGGAAATGTGTTGGATTTGGAGGGGAACGGGAAGGAGGAATTGGATGCATTTTACGGCAGATTTAACAGATTTCAGTTTTGGTAACAATGTTACCAAAACGCGCGAAAAAACCGCAAATAGAAAAAACCCCTCATTCTGATTGAATAAAATCAAGGGGTTGTCTATTACTTGGTAGTCCCAACGGGAATCGAACCCGTGTCTTCGGCGTGAGAGGC